>DAOTVT010000153.1:0-9252 GCA_034436295.1 Anaerolineae bacterium
AGCATGGCCTTCGCAAACGTGTCCGGAAACTCGGGCAGAATCGTCAACTCCAGGTAGTCCGCGCGGGCCGCGATGGCACGCGCGCGCTCCCGTTCATCCAGCGACACCAGCGCCAGCCGCGCGCCCACGGCCGCCGCATTCCCCACCTGCTGCACCTTGGCGGCCGGCACCGGCGGCAGAAGCCCGATCTCCAGAATGCTGTCCACGCTCAAGTACGTCCCGAACGCGCCCGCCAGGATCACCGCGTCCACATCGGAAACGGCGACGCCCGCCTCGGCCATCAGCAACTCAATGCCCGCGCGAATGGCCCCCTTCGCCAGTTGAATCGCGCTCACGTCTTTGCGAGAGAGCGCGACCGCTCGCCCATGCCCCGACTCGTCCGGCGTCGCCAGCACGAATTCAGGCCCATCGGCCCCTTTTTGGACGCGCGGGTGGTCCAGCATCTTGCCCGCGGCCGTGAGCACGCCGGCCCGCCGCAGCGCCGCCACCGCGTCCAGCACGCCGGACCCGCATATCCCGACGGGCGGCGCGTTGTCCACCGTCTGCCAGTGCACCTGGCCATCGTCCAGGCTCACCCACTCTATGGCGCCCGAGGCCGCGCGCATCCCGTCGCGAATGTGCGCGCCCTCAAAGGCCGGCCCCGACGCCGTGGAGCAACTGATGAGCCGCGACGGCGTCTTCAGCACCAGTTCCGTATTGGTGCCGATGTCCAGCCCCAGCACGATGCCGTCCATGTCCGGTATGCGCGTGCCCAGGAGCATCGCCACATGATCGGCGCCCACAAACCCCGCCACGTTGGGCAGGAGGTGCACATAGGCCCCCTCCGCGATGTCCAAGCCCACGTCGCGCGCCTTCACATCCAGCGCGGCGCTCTCGGCGGGGACATAGGGAGCCGCGCCCAGTTGGCTCACGGGCAGGCCCAGGAACAGGTGGTGCATCGCCGTATTGCCCACGACGACGGCCTCCACGACTTCGCGGGGGGTTCGCCCCACCCGCCGACACAACGCGCCCGCCAAGTCCCCGATGGCACGCACCACGACTTGCTGCAGTTCCCGCGCCTGCGGCTCCCCCTGCATGGCGTGGCCGATGCGCGCCATCACATCCTCGCCGAAGGCGATCTGCGGGTTCATGACGCCGTCGGCAGCCAGCGACCGCCCGCTCTCTAAATCCACCAGGTGCGCGGCGATCTTCGTCGTGCCCAGGTCAACCGCAAGCCCCAGCGGCCGCTCGTCGGGCGCGCCGAAGCGCACCCCTTCCGCCTTGCCCCCCGCACGGCGAACATGCGCCACGCCGCGCCACCCCTGCCCCCGCAGGCGATCCGCCAATGGCCGCAACGCCGCGAAGTCCACCGCCACGTCGGCGAAGCCGCACGTCTCGCGCAAGGCGTCGCGCAGACGAACGGCATCGGCGCGGAGGTCGGTCAGGGCGGCGGGCGGCAGTTCCACCGTGCAGCCCACAACCGGCGGGTTCGGCGTAACCTGGACGGCCTGGCCTTCCACCTGTAGGCGCTGCGTGGTGCTGAGGGAATCGGCGGGGACGTACACCTTCACGCCGCCGCGAACGCGCGTCTGGCACGCCAGTCGCATTCCCTGCGCTAAGGCTTCAGCCCCTAGTTTGCGAATCTCGGTCTCGGATGGCGACGAGACATCGCCGGCCATCACGCGCACGCGACAGCGCCCGCACGACCCCGTCCCGCCGCAAATCGCGGCAAGCGCGACACCCGCGCGCCGGGCCGCGTCCAGCAGCGTCTCGCCCGAAGCGCACTCGGACCGCAGGCCAAGCGGCTCAAAGTCAATCCAGCATGTGCCCACCGCGAGCCCCCTACGAACGACCACCGCGGCGCTGGCCCAGCCCTACGAGCGCCTGCACGCCGAATGCGATCACCCCGCCGGCCAGAGCCGTGCCCAATTGCGGCCAGCGCATCATGTTGGCAAGGGCCTTCGGAATGGCAACCGTAGCCACATCGCCGCCGACGGCCACCCGCAGCGGCCATGCGACGAGAACCGCGACCGCCGCGTACAGCCAGGCGAACTTCACCACCGCCGCGGCCACCAGCGCCACGATGCGGCTGCGCTCGCGCAACAGGCGGAACACGCTCACGAAGGCCGCGTTGCCCACGGCGATGAACGGAATCATGACCCACAGCGGCAGGGGCAGAATGCCCCGCAGCGCCGCGCCCATCGGCGTAACCATGCCCACCACAATCGCCTGGCTCAACCCGCACCATTCCAGCGTCAACAGCAACAGCGCGTTGACCAGCGGGCCGGTGAGGTACTGCGGCAACCCCATGTTGGTGATGGCGAGGGCCGCCGCCAGGGCAAGCGCCAACTTCGCCGCGGCCATCCACGCCGCACTCCGATTCCAAACGAGCGACTTGGTCTCCATCTTACGTCTCCCAAAAGATATGCATGCACCCGCGGCATGCCGCCGGTGCTAGATCGTCTCCAGTGTAACCGATTTGTTCCTCTGCTCCAACTGGCGGGCCAACTCCTTCACGTAGAGCATCCGCATGGACTCGCCCCGAATCACATCGGCCACCTGATTGGGGTTGATGGCCGTGCCCACCAGAAAATGAATCTCGTCCGCCGAAAGCAGAATCCGCGCGAGGCGGCTGGCCGCGTCCTCTCCGGGAGGCACGTCGCTCGCCGTCTGCGCGTGCTCCAGCAAGCTCACCGTCTGCCCCAGCGTGAGAATGCCCTCGGTAACCAAATCCACCCCGTCCAGCCGCGCGGTGGGGGGCGTGCCGCGCGTCCGGGTCGCTCCGTCCTTGCGCTTGCTCGGCGGCACCCAGTCCACGCGGAGTTCCTGCCCCAACACGCGCGCCGCGATCTGGGCGGTCGTCCCCCCGCAGATGACCTTCGCCCCGCGCGAGTTCATCAGTTTCGCGACGGCGGCCTCATCCTGCGAGCGGTCGGCGGGCGGCCCGGTCCACACATTCGCGACCACGGTCCGCCGGACGCGCATGACCACCGCCGTGCTGTCGTCGCCGGGCTTCCCATTGTACAGCCGCAGGGCCGTGTTGGACAGGGCGCGCGCCAGGCTATGCGCGTCCCCGGCCGTCTGCGCCCAACGGCGAACCGACACGGCGATATTCTGCCAGCCCCAGCCCAGGCGGTAAAGCCCGCCCACCCCCGCGTGTACGTAGCCGTCGCTGACCATCACCATGTAGTCGCCTTCCTGCAGAAGGAAGTGGGCCTCGTGAATCTTGCGCCCCTCCACCTCGCGCTCCACGCGGGGCACGTCCCATATCTTCCCCTCCCGAATCAGAATCAGGGGCGGGGTATCGTACTCCACGAGGTAGGCGTCGCGCCCGCGCTGCACCAGCAGCACCGCGAAGGTCGCGTAGGCCAGTTTCCGCACGCTGCATTCGGGCAGCGTCGCCACGAGCGTGCTGATGACCTCCTCCACCGACGCGCCGCGCTGGAACATGGAGGCGGCGATCTCCGCCGTGAGCGTGGCCATGATGTTCGCCTTCACCCCGCTGCCCAGACCGTCGGACAGCACCACCACGAACGATTGCGGCGTCTTCGCCACGCGCACGCAGTCGCCGCAGAGTTCCTCCCCGTGCTTGGCCAGGCTGTTCCACGCGATCTCAATAAACAGCCTCATGGCTCGGACTCTTCCTCCAGCAACTTGGCGAGGCGCGACAGCATGATCTTCGTGTCGGCCGTCGTTTCGCCCAAAAGTTGGGCGATCTCGTGCGCCACGCGCATCTGCTTGATGACCACCTCTTGGGTTCGCTGGAGCGTCTCCTCGCGAATACGTTCCAACTGGGCGCGCTGCTGTTCGCGCTCGGTAACGTCCCGCACGATCGCGACGATGAGGTTCTGATCCTTGACGGCGACAATGGTCTGCTCCACGATGAGGCCGTTCAGCGTCAGGCGCTGGCGAATAATCGGCTCGCCCGTCCGACGTACCTTCTCAAACCCTTCCAGAACCATCGGCGGAGCGACCTCGTCCAGCGGATGACCGACGACCTGCGGAAGCGAGCATCGGAACATCGTCTCCGCCGAAGGCGACAAATCCTGAATGTGAAGCCGTGCGTCCACGATGATAACCGGATCCTGGGTGAGGGCCATGACCACCTGGCGGAGCGACTCGGCCCGCTTGCGCGTGTAGGGGATGCACATGGTGGCCTCCGCCAGCCCGCGCAGAGTGGCGATGGCCTTGTCTCGGCATGTGGGATAGCCGCACGCGCCACAGTTCAGTTCGTCTTCGGGCGTGTACTTGTCCACCCGATGCAGCACTTCGCGGATTTGCTCCTCGGTAAACTCTGGCAGCGGAACGCTTTTGTCCCGATAGGTACGAGTGAGCGGCGGCCACTCGGACCGAGACGGCAGCGGTTGGGGCTGGCGCCGCGCCGCGTACTCCAGCACCCGCTGGCGCGCCAGGTACACGCCCACCCCCGCGCCCATGCCAGGGCCGTTGATGCACCCGCCCTCGCATGCCATGAGTTCCACGAGCGATGCCCCCAAACTTCCGGCGCGGATGCTCTGGAGCACGTCTTCGCACGCGGCCAGGCCCGATGTGGTAACGATGTCGCCGGCCAGGATGTCCGTGTTCAGATTGGCCGTGCCCACCAGCCCGCCCTCCACAGGGAACACGCGCGCATTGGCGCGGGGCACGCGCTCGTGCGCATCGGGGGGCGCGGGCATGGCAACCGCATCCGACTGCAGCCACTCCGACAGTTCCTCAAACGTCAACGCCGCGTCCATCACGCCACGCACCGCTTCTTCGTGGATTTCGCCCTTTTTGGCGAAGCACGGCCCGATGAAGACAAGGAAGGCCTCCTCGCCGTATCGCTGGCGCAGCCAACGCCCGTGCGCGATCATCGGCGAAACCACAGGCGCCAGATGCGGAATTAGGTCGGGGTAGTAAATCTCAATCAGATTCACCACCACAGGGCAGGACGAGGTGATCACCGGCCACCGACTGGGTTCGGCTTCCATCACCTCGCGGTGCGCCTGGCCCACCATCTCCGCGCCGAAAGCCGTCTCGTGCGCCGCCGAGAACCCCAACGCCTGCAGGGCCTGCTCCATCTGGGCGAAGGACTGGATGCCGAAATAGGCCGGCGCCGAGGGCGCGACGCTGGCGACGACCTTCCGGCCAGCAGCCAGCGCCTCGCGCACCGCCGGTCGGTCGTCGCGCACGCTCTTGGCGCCCTGCGGGCACACGCGCACGCACGAGCCGCATACAATGCACAACTCCGGCACAACCTGCGCCTGCCCGCTCTGCACTCGGACGGCCTTCACGGGGCAAGTGCGCACGCATCGGTAACAGTCGCGGCAACGCGCGACGTTTGTGCTCACTACAGAATGGGTCATGGGTTCTTCTCACGCTCCAGACGGGGCAGAATCTCCTTCTCAAAGAACGACTCCGCCTCCAGAAAATGAATCTCCCGATATTGCTGGTCTTCCACCTTCACCGAAATGCCTTTGGAACACTGTTCCATGCAAAACGCGCCCACCAGCCGCACGCGGTCTTCCAATCCCGCCTTCTCAATCAGCCGCTCCAGCGCGTCCGCAAAATCGTCCGAACCCCGCACGCTGCAAGAACTTCCAACGCAGATGGTAACCGTAATCATTGCAACCTCCTTGATGCCCGATGGGCAGAGCGTCGCCGCGACGGATGGACGATTATGTCAACATCGCTCCCGCGCCTGCATACACCAGCGCCCACCTACTGTAGCACAAACCGGCGCAGTTGCCAAATCCATTCGTGAAATCTGGAACGAATCGCGGCGTAGGTTAGATTTCCAACCCGACGGGCCGCCCCCGCGATTGCGCCCCCGTGGCGTATCCGCTATACTGTACGTATGCGACAGTCTCTGTCAAATCTTGCGACCACAAGGAGGTTTGCTCATGACGCTCAAGGGAAAACGCGTGGCTGTATTGGCCGAAGAGATGTACCAAGAACTGGAACTCTGGTATCCGACGCTGCGAATGCGCGAGGCCGGAGCCGAGGTCAAGATCGTCGGCACCGGCAGTAGCCCCACGTATGCATCCAAACACGGGTATCCGGTTACCGTGGATGTGTCGGCAGACCAGGTGTCCGCCGCCGACTTTGATGCGGTCATCATCCCCGGGGGCTACGCGCCCGACCGCATGCGCCGCTACCCCGCTGTCCTCAAACTCGTGCGCGAGGCGTTTGAGCAGGGCAAGGTCATCGCCGCCATCTGCCACGCCGGTTGGGTGCCGATCTCCGCGGGCATTCTCAAAGGGCGGCGGGTAACCAGTTTCTTCGCGATCAAGGACGACATGATCAACGCCGGCGCCACCTGGGTTGACGAGCCGGTGGTCCGCGACGGGAACCTCATCACGTCGCGCATGCCCGACGACCTTCCCTACTTCTGCAGCGCCATCATTCAGGCGCTGGGCGGCGGGGAAGTGAGCGCCGACATCGTGGAGACGACGACAGCAAAAGAGGCCCTGGCCATCGCCGTGCGCGCCGAGGAACAGGCCGCCGCGTTCTACAAGGCCGCCGTCAAACGCACCCGGGACCCCGAGGCCAAGGCCATGTTTGAGGAACTGGCCCAGGAAGAACTCGGGCACAAGGCGCGGCTGGAAAAGGAATACATCCACCTCAGCGGCGACCCGAACTGGGCGCGCTACGTGCTGTGGAGCAATCTCCCCTAGCGCAGACTTTCGGTGCGGCCGGGGCGTCAAGTCCCGCCGCACCGCACGACCGGCCCAACAAGGAGGCCCACTGTGCCCGAATATCCGGATATCTACGTTCTGGTCCGCAGCATGAACGAGGCCCTGCCCGGCCTCACAATCATAGAGGCGGAGGTCAATCAGCCCAAGTGTGTGAACCTGCCGCCCGACCAGTTCCGCGAGGCCATCCTTGGGCGGGTGTTCGGCGCAGTGGGCCAGAAGGGCAAGTGGGCGCTGGCCTCTTTGGACGGCGGTCCTGTCCTGGCGCTGAATCTGGGCATGGGCGGCGAGGTGCGGCTGCACGGCCCCGACGAAGTCCCAGACCCCGCACGCGAGCGGGTCGTGTTGCGCCTGTCTGGCGGCGCGCAACTGTGGATTCATTTCTGGTGGTTCGGAAGCGTGCATGTAATCCCGCCCGGCGGGCTGGACGCACACCCACAGATCGGGAAACTGGGCCCGGATCCCATGGCCGGGGATTTCACGCCCGAGCGCCTCGCCGACATGCTCCGGGGTCGGCGCGGCGCCATCAAAAAGTACCTGCTGGATCAGTCCTTCATCGCGGGCATCGGCAACGTGTACATCCAGGACATCCTGTGGCACGCCCGCTTGCACCCCCTGCGCCCCGCCAATACGCTGGATTTCGCCGACGTGCAGCGGCTGCACGCCGCCATTCGCCGCGTCTTGGAGGAGGGCATTCGCTGGGGCGGCGGGCCGGGCGAGCAAGACGTGTGGGGCCGCAAGGGCACGTACCACGAGCATCTGCAGGTAGGCTACCGGACAGGGCAACCCTGCCCGGCATGTGGGGCGCCGATAGAAGAACTGCGCGTGGGGGCCACGATGAGTTACATCTGCCCGCGCTGCCAGGTCTGGTAGGACGGGCGTTTCGCCATCGCCCGTTTACACCCCGCCGCTGACGTAGGGTATCGTCATCGGGCCTTCGGGCAGGACGCAGATGGCAGCGTCGTGACCATAGCGTTCCAGAAGGCGCGCCACCGTGGCCTCTACGGACTCGCACGAGTTCAGCATCACGCTGTGCAGCGTATCGCCGTCCAGGTAGTCGCTCCTCACATACACGTCGGCTTTCATCTGGATTTGCGCCTGAATCTGCGCTTCCCACTGATCCTGCACGGGATGTTCCAACGAAGCGAGGATTTCCAGCAGCGCGCGCGGTGTGGGCGCCAGTTGCAGCAGCCGCTTGAACTCGCCGTGGTCGGGAATCCCGTCCCAGCATTCGGCCGCAACAATGATGCTCCCACCGGGCTTCACCACCTGGGCGGCGGCCGACATCCCCTTGACCGCCTGGTACAGGTTCAAGTCCAGGGGGTAGCCGGAGTTGCTTGTGATCACGATGTCAAAGGGGTAGGGAACCGGCACCAGCGCAGCATCGGCGGCGAACTTCGCGCCAGCCGCGTGAGCCTGGAGCATGTCGCCCGCGAACACGCCCGTAATCTGCTTGTCGCGGTTCAGGGTTACATTGAGGAGAAAGGTCGGCGCGGTCATCAGCGCCACTTCGCGCATCTCTTCCCACACCGGATTGCCTTCGGTAACGCCCCAGGTGGCGCGCGGGTCGCCGATCATCCGCGCGCCGTGATTGCCCAGCACCGCATCCGCGCCGACAATCCCCGGCAGCACCGCCTTGGGCCCGCCGGAAAATCCGGCGAAGAAATGCGGCTCAATGAAGCCAGTGAGGATGCGCACGTCCGCACGCATGTAGTCGGCATTGACGCGAACCTCGTGTCCGTAGGACGTGCGCCCCAGGTACACCAGGTCGTCCGACGACGCGTCGTGCTGCACGATCCGGTACGACCCCGCAATCTCGCGCCCAAGCATGGCGCGGAGTTCGTCCGGCGTGTTGGGTCGGTGGGTGCCCAGCGCGTTGATGAGCACGATCTGCGAGCGCGGTACATCCGCGATTTCGGCCAGCAGGACGGGCAGCATTCGGTCGCGCGGTTGCGGCCGCGTGAGGTCGCTGAAGACGATGGCCACGGTATCCGAGGCCTTGACCAACTCCTTCAGCGGCGGGCTGCCGATGGGCGCTCTCAACGCGGCGCGGATGGCAGCGGCTTCATCGGGCAACCCGGGCACGTACTTCGGCTCCACCACCGTAACGTTGCGGTCGGGCAAATCCACCCACAGCCCTTGCTTCCCATACGCCAGGCGCACCCTCATACTGCCTCCCCAATCGCCCGTCAGCGAACCGACTTGATGCGCGTCAGGTCGCCGTCGCGCGCCGCCTCCAGCAACGGCCTCATGTACTCCTCCACCGTTTCGGGCGTCAGCGGCACTGGCATGTTTTCCAGTTTCATCCGCAGTTGCGGATCTTTGGCGGCCTGCAACGCCCGCTCAATGTGCGCCTCCGAGAAGCCGGGGACTTGACCGAGCGCGGTCGGCAATCCAATGCGCCGATGGAACGCCATCATGGCCTCGGCCACCGCGATGCCCAGGTCGCGCCCGTGCAGGCGGGCCAGGGGTGCGTCGGTGATGCCGGCCTCGCGGAAGACTTCGCCCACAATCCGAAGCGGGCCTTCTACAGCCGGCGCGAAGAACACCGCGTAGTACGGGTTCATGATGCCACACGCGCGCCCGTGGCTCAAGATGT
>DAOTVT010000154.1:0-9394 GCA_034436295.1 Anaerolineae bacterium
GGGTTGCGCTCGTTGCGGGACTTAACCCAACACCTCACGGCACGAGCTGACGACAGCCATGCAGCACCTGTGCGCGCTGCCCGAAGGCTCGTTCCCCTTTCGGTTCACTACTACGCGCATGTCAAGCCCAGGTAAGGTTCTTCGTGTAGCATCGAATTAAACCACACGCTCCGCTGCTTGTGCGGGCCCCCGTCAATTCCTTTGAGTTTTAGCCTTGCGGCCGTAGTCCCCAGGCGGGGTACTTAACGCGTTAGCTTCGGCACGGAGAGATACAATACTCCCCACACCCAGTACCCATCGTTTACGGCGTGGACTACCGGGGTATCTAATCCCGTTCGCTCCCCACGCTTTCGCGCCTCAGCGTCAGGAACAGGCCAGGGAGCCGCCTTCGCCACTGGTGTTCCTCCCGATCTCTAAGGATTTTACCCCTACACCGGGAATTCCACTCCCCTCTTCTGCCCTCAAGTGTCGCAGTATTGAACGGCGCCTCCCGGTTGAGCCGAAAGATTTCACGTCCAACTTACGACACCGCCTGCGCGCGCTTTACGCCCAGTAAATCCGGATAACGCTCGCACCCTACGTGTTACCGCGGCTGCTGGCACGTAGTCAGCCGGTGCTTCTTCCTGGGGTACCGTCCTTCCTCGTCCCCCAGAAAAGGGTTTTACGACCCGAAGGCCTTCTTCACCCACGCGGCGTTGCTGCATCAGGCTTTCGCCCATTGTGCAATATTCCTTACTGCTGCCTCCCGTAGGAGTCTGGCCCGTGTTTCAGTGCCAGTGTGGCTGATCATCCTCTCAGACCAGCTACCGATCTTCGCCTTGGTAGGCCATTACCCTACCAACTAGCTAATCGGCCGCAGGCCCCTCCCGAAGCGCCTTTCGGCTTTACTCCGACAACCGAATGCCGGAGCACATGCGGAATTAGCAACCCTTTCGGGTAGTTATTCCCCACTTCGGGGTAGGTCACCTACGTGTTACTCACCCGGACGCCACTGACCACTCCTCCGAAGAAAAGTGGTCCGTTCGACTTGCATGTATTAGGCACGCCGCCAGCGTTCATCCTGAGCCAGGATCAAACTCTCCGTAGATTCTCTTTTCAGGAATCTGACAGGACCCAATCCCGTCTGCTTTCCTATCACTCTTCAGTTGTTAAAGTGCCGCCCACTTCTTGAGGGCGAGGGTCATTATAACATAGCCCCTTGAGCCTGTCAAATCGGCCCCTCGGAGAGAAAAACTTCGCCGACGCTTCTGCATCGGCGGAGACGCACTCCAACTATCCGCTTGGATCGGCCTTCACGTCGTGTTGGTTTGCGTCCCCCGTCTTCCTCCCTATCCGATTGTCAAAACAGCCAGCCGAAATCTCTCTCGCTCGGCAATTCTATTTTACCACAATTCTCCGCACTTTGTCAAGAGGTCGTGGCGCTTTTTTTGAATTTCCTTTGCGAGGTCGCTCGGCTTTCGCGACAACGGCGCGGATAATACCACAGCCCACGCGCCTTGTCAAATTTTGCCTCGCGCCCTGAAAGCGGAGTGTGCGATCACAGCGAATGCGCGTTCTGGCCATCTTCATCCCCGGGTGCGCGGGCAATCTCCGCAAGGCGGTGAGGGCGTCGCGGGAGGCCGCGGGCGGGCCGCCGTCTTGGATACGCGCATTCTTCCGATGCGCCGCGCTGGAATTACGATTGTTCCTTTGCTGAACGAAGCCACCAGCAACGCAGGCAGGGATGGGCAGGCCAGAACACGGCGCGCATCACTCGCCCGACGCCGTCAGGCGCGCGTACAGTTCGCGGGTCTCGGGATCGGGCTCCACCTGGAGTTCGCGGGCCAGAATCTGCTCGCACAACTGGTACTGGCGTCGCACCCCGCCGATGTTGCCCTGGGCCGCGAAGCACCGCATGAGCAGGCGGTGCGCGGCCTCATCCGTGGGGTCTTCTTGCAGCCAGCGGTGCGTCAGGGCGATGGCCACCTCGTGGTTCCCCATCTGCCAGTAGTGATTGGCCACCCGCGCGATGGCCATGAGGAACAGGTCGCGCAGCGCCGTTTGCTGGTGCAGCGTCCACTCGGCGGTGATGTCCGCCAGGAAGTCGCCCTTGTAGAGCGCCACCGCCTTCTCGTAGCAGGCCAGGGCCTCGTCGGCGTCCTCGGCGGCCTGCGCCTGGCGGATGAGCGCCTGGAACTCGGTTACGTCGCAGTAGTACCCGCCCGCAGGCGCGAAGCGGTAGGTGTTGTCCTCAAACTGCACGCAGTCGTTGGTCAGAAGGCGGCGCACCCGATAGACGAGCGTGTACAGGTTGCCGTAGGATTTGTGCTCGGTGTCGCTCGGCCACAGGCTCTGGTAGATTTCATCGCGGAGGACGCCGCGGCCTTCGTTCTGCGTGGCCAGGAGGAAGATCAACTCTCGGGCCTTGCTCCACTTGGTGAGCACGGCCTCGCCATCCAACTCCACGCGGCTGCCCCCCAGCCCCAACAGGCGTATGGAGTGGGATTCCACAGGCGGGGCCGCCTCGGCGACCGCCTCCGCAGCGGCGGGCGCGGCTTCCTGGACGAAGTCGGCGACGTCCAGCCCGCTCTGGGCCGCGCGGGCCAGCAACGGCTTCGCCCAGCGCGCCAGGGCGCGCAGCGCCGTGCGGTAGCCCAGTTTGCCCGCCTGGGTCAGCGCCTCTTGCAGGCGAGCCAGCGCCTGCTCGTGCGCGCCCGTCCGTTCCAGCGCCGCGCCCAGGAGGAACACGGCGCGGGTCATGTCGCGCATGGCGCCGTTCTCTTGCAGGAGGGTTGCGGCTTTCTGGAATTCGCGAACCGCCTGCTCGGCGTCCCTGTCCAGCCACGCGAGTCCTAGCGCCGTGCTCGCCAGGCCCTGCTCGTAGGACGAACGGTGCGCTTCGGCCAGTTCGCTCGCTTGTCGCGCCAGGTCCTGCGCGCGGAGCGCCTCGCCCAGCGCCGCGTGCAGTTCCGCCTGGGCCGCGCGGATGTACATGGCCAGGAACCCCTCTTGCTTCTGGTCCAGGAGGGCGAAGGCCTTCTGGTAATGGTCCAGGGCCTCGGCGGAGTTGCCGCTGTCGCGCTCTATGTCGCCCAGGCCCGTTAGGATGTAGGCGGTCCAGCGCCCGCTTCCTGCGTCGTGGGCCGCCTGCAGCGCCTGTTGCAGGGTTGCCCTGGCGCGGTCGTACTCCCCGCGATAGTAGTAGATGACGCCCATGGAGTTGAGGGTATTGGCCAGTTCGCCTGGGTTCCTGGCGCGCTGGAGCACGGCCGCCGACTTCTCCAGTTGGGCCAGCGCCTCGTCCAGTTGCCCCATGCGCTCCAGAAAGGCCGCCAGGTCGGTGCGAGCCAGGGCCGCGTTGAACTCGCCTCCCGACAGGAGGTGCAGTTGCAGCGCCCGCTGGAGGTGCTCCACGCTGTCCTGGAGTTGGCCCATCTGGCCCAGGCAGATGCCCCAGCAGCGCTCCATCTCGGCCACGGTGGGCGTATCCACCTGCGAGGCCAGGAGCGCCGCGCGGGCGCATTGCTCGGCGCCGTCCCTGTACCGCCCCTGAAGTCGGAAGATGGTCCCCCGCTGCACCGCCACCTGCGCGATGCCCTTCGGGTCGTGGGCCTGCTGGAAGGCGGCCTCGGCCGTGTCCAGCAGCGAAAGGGCCATGTCGGGCTGGCCGTACTGGGCGTAGGCTTTGGCCGAATGCACCAGCAGCCAGGGGTGCTGGCGCGAGATGTCGGCGGGGAGCGTTTCGTAGCACTGCATCAGCCACAGGTGCCGCCCCGACGCGATGGCGGCGCTGGCGACGCGCTCCATACGCTGGGCGGCGGCGGAGTGCTCGCCTGCGGCGAGGAGGTGCGAAATCGCCTGCGGCAGGTCGTTCTTGCCCTCCCAGTAGGCGGCCGCGCGCCGATGCAGTGCCGCAAACCGCCCAGGCTCCTCGCGTTGCAGCCGCGACACCAGGTACCCCTGGAACAGCCGATGGTACCGGTACCATTGCCCTTCCGCGCCCAGACGGTTGAGGAAAAGGTTGCGCTCCTCCAGCAGGTTCAGCATCGCCCAGGAGTTGTTGGTCTCCAAGACGGCATCGCACAGTTCGGGGGTCATGTCCTCCAGAATAGAGGTCGCCAACAGGAACTCCTGCACCTTCGGGTCCTGGCGGTTGAAGACCTCGCTGGCCAGGTAGTCGTACACCGTCATGGTGCCCCTGCCGCGAATGAGGCCTTCCATCAGCCCCTGCCACAGGCTGTGGGTGGACAGCAGAATGCCCGTGATCCAGCCTTCGGTGTCCTGGGCCAGGGCGCGGGCGTCCTCGGCGCTGAGTTGCACGTCGTACATCTGGCGGACGAGCGCCTGAATCTCGTCGGGGGTGAACCGCAGGTCGTTGCTGCCCAGACCTGCCACCTGCTGCTTGCTGGCCAGCGTTACGATGGGCAGCCGCCCGGGCACGGTGCGCCCCGCCACGATGAGGCAGCAGTTCTCGGGCGCGTCCTCCAGGAAGCCCGTGATGAACCGCGTGATGGCGGTGCTCTGCTCTATGAGGTGGAAATCGTCCAGGACGATGGCAAAGTACTCAGGGATTTCGTCCAGAATCTCGTTGACCAGGCTAATCAGGAGCGGGTTCAGGCCCTCTTCGCCCAGGTCGGCCAGGCTGTCCAGCATCGCCACGGTCCGGGCGCCGAACTCGGGGAAGCGCTGCTGGATGCAGGCGATGAAGTGCTCCAGGAAGACGCGGGGTTCCTGCGCTCCGCTGTCCAGCGAGTACCAGCACACGGGGAAGTTCGTGTCGTTGGCGAAGTCCACCAGGAGCGTCGTCTTGCCGTAGCCGGCGGGGGCCGAGACGAGCAGCAGGCGCCGGTCTATGCGCGAATGCAGGAAATCTATCAGGCGTTGACGGCGCAGAAAGTCAGGGCGTCGCCGTGGGATGAGGATCTTTGTCTTCTTGACCAGACTTAGCCCTGGCATGTACGCTCCCGCCACCGCGTTCTCCTGGGGATGATTCCCGCGAGGGGAACATCCAACATTATATCACCTAAACGATAGAAATGACAAATCACGGCGACCACACCCGACTCTAAAGGCGCGACGCGCTTCCAAAAGTGCGTCGCACCCAACACGAGATGAACCCGAATCGCGGCCCTGCGCGCCGTTTGCCCTCTCGCCGTTTTCCCCTATACTTATATGGTTGCAGCGAGTTCCACAGGAGCACGAGGAGATGGCGGACTTCCAGTTGGTTTCGGCGTTCAAACCGACCGGCGACCAGCCCGAGGCCATCCGCAAGTTGGTGGAGGGCCTGCGCGCGGGCTATCGCGATCAGACGCTGCTCGGCGTTACCGGCTCGGGCAAGACCTACGTCATGGCCAACGTCATCGCCCAGGTCAATCGCCCCACGCTCGTCATCGCCCACAACAAGACCCTGGCCGCCCAGTTGTACGCCGAGTTCAAGGAGTTCTTCCCCAACAACGCGGTGGAGTACTTCGTCAGTTACTACGACTACTACCAGCCCGAGGCGTATCTCCCCAAGACCGACACGTACATAGAGAAGGACGCCGACATCAACGACGAGATTGAGCGCCTGCGGCTGGCCGCGACGGAGGCGCTGCTCACCCGCCGCGACGTGATCATCGTCGCCAGCGTTTCGTGCATCTACAACATCGGCTCGCCCGAGGAGTACGGCCAGGACGTGGTGCGGCTGCGCGTGGGCGAATCCAAGCGGCGCGACAAAGTGCTGCGCCACCTGGTGGAAATCTACTACGACCGCAACGACGTGGCGCTGACTCGGGGCAAGTTCCGCGTGCGCGGCGACACGCTGGAAATCTTCCCCGCGTACCGCGAGACCGTGTGGCGCGTGGAGTTCTGGGGCGACACGATAGACCGCATCGTGGAGGTGGACCCCGTTACGGGCGAGGTGCTGTCGCAGCAGGAAAGCATCCAGATTTTCCCCGCCAAGCACTTCGTAACCAACAAAGAGCGCCTGGCCGCCGCGTTTGAGAGCATTGAGGCCGAGTTGCAGGAGCGCCTGGCCGAACTCCGCGCCCAGGACAAACTCCTGGAGGCGCAGCGCCTGGAGCAGCGCACCCGCTACGATTTGGAGATGCTCCGCGAGGTGGGCTACTGCTCGGGGATTGAGAACTACTCGCGCCATCTGTCGGGCCGAGCGCCTGGCCAGCAGCCCTGGACGCTCCTGGACTACTTCCCCGACGACTACCTGATGATCATAGACGAATCGCACATGACCATCCCGCAACTGCACGGGATGTACAACGGCGACCGCTCGCGCAAGGAAGTGCTGGTGGAATACGGGTTCCGACTTCCCTCGGCGCTGGACAACCGCCCCCTGAAGTTTGAGGAGTTTGAGAAGCACATCAATCAGGTCATCTACACCTCGGCCACGCCAGGCCCCTACGAACTGGCGCGCAGCGCGCAGGTGGTGGAACTCATCGTGCGACCGACGGGGCTGTTGGATCCGCGCGTGTCGGTGCGCCCGACCGAGGGCCAGGTGGACGACCTGCTGGCCGAAATCCGCAAGAGGGTGGACAGGGGCGAGCGAGTGCTGGTAACGACGCTGACCAAGCGCATGGCCGAGGACTTGGCCGACTACATCGCCGAGATGGGCATCAAGGTGCACTACCTGCACTCCGAAATCCAGACGCTGGAGCGGGTGGAGATTCTCCGCGACCTGCGGCTGGGCGTGTACGACGTGGTGGTGGGCATCAACCTGCTGCGCGAGGGGCTTGACCTGCCCGAGGTGTCGCTGGTGGCCATCCTGGACGCGGACAAGGAAGGCTTCCTGCGCTCGGAGTGGGCGCTGATTCAGACGATGGGCCGCGCCGCCCGCCACATCAACGGCGAGGTCATCCTGTACGCCGACACCCTCACCGAGTCCATGCGGCGGGCCATTGACGAGACCAACCGCCGCCGCGCCATCCAGGAAGCGTACAACCGCGAGCACGGCGTCGTCCCCGAGAGCATCGTCAAGTCGGTGTACGACATCACCCAGCGCGTGCGCGCTGTGGCCGAGGCCCGCGCCGAATATGGGGCGGGCGTGGGCATCCCCAAGGACGAGGCGGCCCGAATGATCAGCGAGTTGGAGAAGCAGATGCGGGCCGCTGCCGACGCGCTGGAGTTTGAGAAGGCCGCGCTCATCCGCGACCAAATCTACGAACTGCGCCGCCAACTGGAAGACGAGTCCCTGCCCGAATGGGAACGCCCCCGAGCGGCCGCCCGAAGCCGATGGTGAACGTGCCCGCGCCCGGCTATCTGGAACTGGCGCGGCGCGGGGAACTGCCCGAACGCGTCCGCCAGGCCCGCGCCCTGCTGGCTCCCTGCGTGCTGTGCCCGCGACGCTGCGGCGTGGACCGCCTGGCGGGCGAGGTGGGGTTCTGCCGCGCGGGCGCCGACCCCGTCGTGGCGTCGTGGAACGTCCACCCCTGGGAGGAGCCGCCCATCAGCGGCACGCGCGGCTCGGGCACGATCTTCTTCAGTTACTGCACCGCGCGCTGCCGTTTCTGCCAGAACTACCCCATCAGCCAGTTGGGCGTCGGCAACCGCGTCTCGGTGGAGCGCCTGGCCGAGATGATGGTGGAACTGCAGGCCAAAGGCTGCCACAACATCAACTTCGTAACGCCGACGCATTTCGCCGCCCAGATTGTGCTGGCCCTGCCCCGTGCCGTGGAATTGGGCCTGCGCATCCCCCTCGTGTACAACACCAGCGGCTACGATTCGCTGGAGACACTGCGCCTGCTGGACGGCATCGTGGACATCTACCTGCCCGACGCCAAGTACGCGGACGACGACGTGGCGCGGCGACTTTCGGGCTTCGTCGGCTACGTAGAGGCCGACCGCGCGGCGCTGAAGGAGATCTTCCGCCAGGTGGGCGATGAACTCGTGCTGGACGAGGAGGGCATCGCCCGTCGCGGGATGATCATCCGCCATCTGGTGCTCCCGGGCGGCCTGGCCCAGAGCGCCGAGGTGTTCCGCTGGATCGCCCGCGAACTGTCGCCCAACGTCCACGTGAGCGTCATGAGCCAATACTTCCCGGCGTACCGGGTGCTGGACGACCCGGTGCTGGGGCGCAAGGTCTCGCCCGACGAGTACTTGGAGGCCGTGGAGGCTTTTGAGCAGGCCGGGCTGCAAAACGGCTGGTTCCAGGAGCAGGAAGACGCCTGCGACGACGTGTGAATGGCCGCGCGCGTGGCGCGTCTGGGCTGCAGGTCTGCTATAATATCCGCAAACGCCGGAGGGTCTGCATGAGCGAAACCCATACGAGACCGAGGCCGACCGTCGCCCTGCCCACGTTTCCGCAGGGGGTTCCCCTGGCGTGGGCCGTGCTCTGCGGAGCAGTATCCGCCGTAGGGGTGCGCTGGACGTGGCCGCTCGTCGGGCGGCTGCTGGCCGCCGTGCTGCTCGCGGAGTTCGTGTGGCGCTGGGTCGTGTGGCTGCTGGTGCAGGGGGAGGGACAGCGTCCGCCGGTGGCTTCCCGCGCCCCGCTGTTCACCCTGCCCTACGCGCAGCCCGACTCGCCCGCGCGGCGGTTCGCGGCTTGGCTGTCGGGGGCGCTGCGGGTGCTGTGGAGCGTATGGGTGTCGCCGCGGGGGTTGCGCGCGCGGACGGTTGGCGCGCTCGCGCTCGTGGGCGTGTTTCTGTCGCTGGGCCTGGGCGCGCCGGCCGCGTGGGCAGGGGTGCTCATCCTGGCGCTGGCGCTGGCTGCCGGGTTCGGGCTGCGCGCGTCGCCGGCCGCCGAGGTCTGGGCGCCCGGGGCGCTGGTGGCGCTGGCCTGGGCCGCGGGCGCCACGACCGCCGCCGGGCAGGTGAGCCTGCGTCTCGCCGTCGCGCTCGCCTACGGCCTAGCCGCGGCGGGGTTGGCGGCGCTGGATCGCGGCCTGGCCTGGGGCAGGGGCGTCTTCCTGGCCGGGATCATCGCGTCCGACCTGGCGCTCGTCGCCTTCCGACTGGCGCTCCCCGCGATTCTGCTCGCCTTTGTCGCCGTGGCGGCCTGCGCGATCCTGTTGCCGTCCCCGTCGGCGACGCCTGGGCCGGCCAGGGCGGTGCGCCCGCTGCTGTGGGTGAGCATGGCGGGCGCGGCGCTGGCGCTAGGGCTGTAGGGGACCGCGGGGTTGCAACCGCGAACAACACGAATCCACGCGAATGAAATAGACCCCAAGGGTCTCGGAGACCCTTGGGGTCTTCAACGCCAGCCCGACGGCGCACCTCACCCCCAGCCTTCGGCTTCCCCCTCTCCGCCAGCGGAGAGGTGGAACGAGGGGGTGAGGTCGGCATGCCGCGCGGGGCTAAACCCCCGCGCTGAGGGAACAAAGCCCCCTCGGGGGCTAACCCCAGCCCGCAGGGCCTCGCCCCTTCAGCCCGCTGCTTCAGCGTCGGGCGTGGCGACGGCGCACCTCACCCCCGGCCTTCGGCCTCCCCC
>DAOTVT010000155.1:0-13124 GCA_034436295.1 Anaerolineae bacterium
CGCCGGAGGCAATAGCCGCCTCCACGCGTCCCCTCCCCATTCGCGTGGATTCGCGCGCATTCGCGGTTCCGGAGACAGGGGGCAGGTATGGAAACCTGCCCTACGCTCCGCGTGCACCTGATGCGCGCCGTTGGGTGCAGCACTGGCGAAATGTGCAGCACAACGCACAATGGTGTATAATAATAGGCAGCGGGGAGCCTGATCTAAAGCGAAAAGGCACTGGCTATGTCGGAGACGTCGTCCATCACCGAATATCGCCTCACTGACCATGCTCGTCTGGAGATGGAGCGTCGGCGCATCAGCGAGGCCGAGGTGGCGCGAGTCCTGTGTGCACCGGAGCAGACGGTGGAAGTGCGACCCGGAAGAGTGGTTTGCCAATCCCGCGTAAAGCACGGAACGCCAGGGCGGGTCCATCTGTTGCGGGTGTTTGTGGATGTTGACCGGCAACCGGCAGAGGTGGTTACGGTCTATCGGACCAGCCGGATTGAGAAGTACTGGAGAAAAGCAACATGAAAGTGATCTATGATGGTGCGACAGACACCCTGACGGTGATCTTCCTTGACACGGCTGTGGCAGAGAGCGATGAGGACAAGCCGGGGGTAATACTGGACTATGATGAGGCGGGTAACCTGGTATCGCTGGAGATCCTGGATGCCTCGCGGCGGGTGGGATTGCCGACACATATTGAGTACAAAATGATACCGGCGGGTGCATCGCCGTAGTCAGGCCGCGCCCAGGATTCGCGCGCATTCGCGGTTATGGAGCCAATATCCGTGGATTCCATTCGCGTTGATTCGCGTGGATTCGCGGTTACGGCGGTCCCTACTCCCGAAACTGCGGCAGGTACGCGGCGTGGGCGCGCAGGAGTTCGTCCAGCACCCGCCGCGCCGTCTCCATGTCGGGAACGACCGGATCCAGCGCCAGGGCCTGGAGCGCGGACTGGCGGTCCCCGCTCACCGCCGCCTGCACCGCCAGTTCCTGGATGGCAACCTGGCGCGCGCACAGTTCGGCGATGCCATCGGGAAGCCGCCCCACCTGAAGCGGCAGAATCCGGTCGCGGGAGACGTGGGCCGGCACTTCCACGACGGCGCCGGAGGGCAGGTTGGCGATGGCCCCGCCGTTGACGACGTTCACGGCTTCCTCAAACCCGCCGCTTCCCGTCCACAGCCCCGCGATGACCTGCTGCGCCCGCTCGTTGGAGGGCGCGGCAACCCACCGCTGGATGGCGTCGGCATCGCCGCGCGCGATGGCCTCCACATCCGCGTGCACCTGCGCCATCCTGCGATGGTACCAGCCCCAGTCGTACCCGTCCGTGCCGACATGTCGCCAGGCGTCGCCGATGTACTCGCCCGCGTGCTGATCCCCGACGGCGGGGAACAGCCCGAAGATGTCGTACAGTTCGCGCGAGAGCGGCTCAAACCCCGGCGGCATTCGCCGAAGGCGCTCGCGGAACGCGGGGTACAGGTCGTCGCCTGTCCGACGGTCGGTCATGGACAGAATCCAGGTGAAGTGATTCAGCCCGGCGGCCAGCAGTTGGAAGTCCGACGGATTCATGCCCAGCACTTCGGCCACGATGCGGTAGCCCTCGTGAATCTGGTGGCACAGCCCCACGAATCGGAGCCTCGTGTGGCGCGCCAGGGCCAGGCACAGGCGGGACATGGGGTTGGTGAAGTTGATGACCCACGCCTGCGGAGCCAGAGCCTCCACGTCGCGGGCGATGTCCAGCAGCAGGGGGACGTTCCGCAGGGTGTGGGAAAGCCCGCCCGGCCCGCCGTTCTCGCCCAGGACGTGGCGCACGCCCAGCCGCAGGGGGATTTCAAAATCCAGTTTCCACGTCCGCTCGCGGTCCACTGCCACGGAGACCACCACGAAGTCCGCGCCGGGGAGCGCCTGCCGCCTGTCGGTGGTAGCCGAGATGCGGCAGCCGCGCCCTAGGGCCGCGTTCAGCCGTTCGGCAAACCGCACCACCGGCCCCAGCCCCTCTTCGGCGATGTCCACAAGGGCGATCTCGCTCCCGGCGAGGGCGGGCGAGAGCAGCAGGTCGCGGATGGTGGTGGTGCCGAAAATCACGCTGGCCGCGCCGACGAGCACAATTTTGGGACTCCTCATATTCTCTCCTGGCCGCTAGACTGGCGGGCCAAGCGGCCGCGCCATCCCGATTTTGCCACCGAACGCCGCCTTTCGCAACAAGCGGGTCTGTGCTATCATGGGGTGTGGACAAAGCAGTCCAGGACGCGCTTCCAGGAGGATGTTGCGATGACCACCGGCTACGTCTATGACCCGATCTTCCTTGAGCACGACTTGCGCGGGCACCCCGAGTGTCGCGACAGGCTCTGGCGCGTGATGCAGTTTCTGCGAGACCAGCGGATCACGGAGCAGATGATCCCCATCCCCGCGAGCCCCGCGTCGCGGCGCTACTTGGAGATGAACCACGCGCCGTCGTACATTGACCTTGTGGCCGAGATGTCCGCATCGGGTGGGGGATACCTGGATCCCGACACCTACGTCGTGGCGCGGACCTACGAGGCCGCGTGCTTCGCCGCGGGTGGGGTACACGCGGCAACCGCGGCGGTGCTGCGCGGGGATGTGGACAACGCCATCTGCCTGGTGCGCCCGCCAGGGCACCACGCGATGCGCAATCGGGGCATGGGGTTCTGCATCTTCAACAACATTGCAGTCGCGGCCCATGCGGTTCGGGCGGACGGGTTGGCGCGCCGCATCCTGATCGTGGATTTTGACGTCCACCACGGCAACGGGACCCAGGCCAGTTTCTACCAGGATCCGGACGTGCTGTTCTTCTCCACGCACCAGTATCCGTACTACCCGGGCACCGGCGGCATCCGCGAGATCGGCGAGGGGCCGGGCCGGGGCTACACCATCAACGTTCCCCTGCCTCCCGGCGCTGGCGATGGCGCGGTGCGGGCCATCTTTGAGCAAATCCTGTGGCCGGCCGCTCGGCGCTTCGCCCCCGACATCATCCTCGTGTCGGCGGGGTACGACGCCCATTGGAGCGACCCGCTGGCCTCGCTGGCGCTTTCTCTGCGGGGGTACGCCTGGATCTGCCGCGAATTGGCGCGGATGGCGAAGAAACTGTGCGGCGGGCGGGTCGTGTTCACGCTGGAGGGCGGGTATCACCGGGAGGTGCTGCCCCGCGCCATCTACAACACCTGCCGCGCCCTGCTGGGGCTTCCGGAAGAGGGCGACCTGGATCCGCTGGGGCCGTCGCCGCGCCCGGAACCCTTGCTCGCGGCGTTGATCCGCGCGTTGCGCGAGGCGCACGGGCTGTAGGCAGCGCCGCCCGATGCGCGCCGACCGTTGCGGTTCTATTGTGCTGGTGAGCAAAGTGCGACGCGCTTCCGCGAGTGCGTCGCCCCTGTACCCATGCCGCGACCGACAGGGTTTGGAACCGAGTCCGCCGACGGTTGCGGTTGACTTTTCGCCCAAAGGGCCGCATAATAGGGCGGGCAGCGAGAATCATGTGGAGGTAGCGCGATGCCAGAGGTAACGCTTCAATCCTATGGCGAGGAGATGCGGCGGCTGGTGGCCGAGGGTCTGTACGACCAAGCCATCGCCATGGGCCGCCACCTGTTGCGCTTGTACCCCAAACACCTCCAGACCTACCGCATCCTGGGCGAAGCCTGTTTGGAGAAAGGTAACTACAAAGAAGCGCATGGACTGTTCGCCCGCGCCCTGGCCTGCGACCCGGAAGATTTGTTCTCGCGGGTGGGCATCGCCGTGGCCCACGAGAAGCAAGGCAACCTGGACCTGGCCATCTGGCACCTGGAGCGGGCGTATGAACTGTCGCCGGGGAACGCCGAACTCCGCAAGGAGTTGCAGCGCCTCCAGTCGCAGCGCGGGGAAGGCACACGCGCCCGTTTGAAACTGACCTCGGCGGCGGTGGCGCGGCTGTACGCACGCAGCGGCCTGTGGCGCCAGGCCATCCAGGAGTTCCGCACCCTCCTGGAGCAGAACCCCGACCTGGTGGATCTCAAAGTGGCCCTGGCGGAAGCCCTCTGGCATTCTGACCAACGCAAAGAGGCCGTCAAAGTCTGCGAGGAGATTTTGGCCCAGTACCCCCACTGCCTGAAGGCCAACCTCATCCTGGGGGAAATCGGCCTGCGCGGCGAACGGGAAAGCGAAGGCCGCGCCCTGCTCCAACTGGCGCAGGACATAGACCCTGAGAACACCGTGGCGCAGAAACTGTTTGGCGACAGGTCCCCGTTGCCCGCGCGGGTGGTCAAGATTCCGTCGCTGGAGGAGATGCCGGCGCCCGCGCCGGAGAGCGAAGTCCTCATCACGGAGGAAGAAATCCCGCCCGAGGCCCTGCCCGAGTGGCTGCGAGAATCACCGCTGGAGCCTTTGCGCGAGGGCGAGCCGCCAGCGCCGGCCGAGGAGGTTGTGGCCGCCGAGGCAGCCCCCGAAGCGCCCGCGCCATCGCCCGAGGAGGCCGAAACCGAGGAGGGCATCCCCGACTGGCTCCGACGCATCCGCGAGCGACAGAAGGAGGAGGCGCAAGCGGCGGGGCCGGTCGGCGAAGCGCAGGAGGAAGTCCCCGAGTGGATGGCGGGCCTGGGCCAGGAAGAGGCCGTGAGCGAAGCCCCGCCCACCGAGGAGTTGGAGGAGTTGCCGCTGGGCGAGGAGGAAGCGCAGGCGGCAGTCTCCGAGGAAGGGATTCCCGACTGGCTGAAGCAGTTGGAGGCCGAGGCGGGAATCGCAGAGGGCGCGCCCGCCGCCGAAGCCGCGCCGCCGGAGCCGCTCCCCGAGTGGCTGGTGGGAGAGCCGGAGGCTGCGCCGCCGGAACCCGCGCCGGAAGTCTCCGAGCCGACGGAGATAGACCTGGAGGCGCTGCTGGCCGAGGCAGGTCTGGCCCAGACGGGATGGGGAGGGGTGTCGGCTGAGGCTGTGGAGGCGTTAGCCGAGGCCGCGGGCTTGACCGAAGCCCCCGCTGCGGAGGAAGTCGCTGAAGTCGCGCCCGAAGTGCCTGCCCCCGTCGCGGAGGAAGTCGCCGAAGTCGCGCCCGAAGCGCCAGCCCCCGTCGCGGAGGAAACCGCCGAGGCCGCGCCCGAAGCGCCAGCCCCCGCCGCGGAGGAAACCGCCGAAGCCGCGCCCGAAGCGCCCGCCTCCGTCGCGGAGGAAGTCGCCGAAGCCGCGCCCGAAGCGCCAGCCCCCGCCGCGGAGGAAACCGCCGAGGCCGCGCCCGAAGCGCCCGCCCCCGCCGCGGAGGAAGTCGCCGAGGCCGCGCCCGAAGCGCCGGCCCCCGTCGCGGAAGAGATGCCGCCGGAGCAGGTGCTGGCCCTCGCCCGCGAGCGGCGCGACGCCGGAGAGGTGGACGCCGCGCTGGACCTGTACGAGCAGTTGATCCGCAGGGGAGCCCTGCCGGACAAGGTGCTGGCCGACCTGGAGAGCGGCGCGACCGGCCCTCTGGCGCGATCGCGCACGTGGACCCTCATCGGCGACCTGTGCATGAAGCAAGAACGCCTGCAAAAGGCCCTTGAGGCCTACAGGCGCGCTTTGGAACTCGTGAAGCAGCAACGCTAAATCATCGCGGTCAAGGAGGCTTTTGTGGAACGCACGCTCGTTATCGTCAAGCCCGATGGCGTCCAGCGCGGGCTGATCGGCCCCATCATCACGCGGCTGGAGCAGCGGGGGCTGAAGATCGTCGGTCTGAAGATGATGCAGATTACCCCAGACCTGGCCCGCAAACACTACGCGATTCACGAGGGCAAGCCGTTCTTTGACGGGCTGATTCGCTACATCACGTCGGCGCCGGTCGTGGTCATGGTCGTAGAGGGCAAGAAGGCCATAGAGGTCGTTCGGGCCACCATGGGCGCGACGAACCCGGTGGCCGCCGCGCCGGGCACCATCCGCGCCGACTATGCGCTGGAGATCGGCCGCAACCTGGTGCACGGGTCCGACGGCCCGGAGACGGCGCAGACGGAAATCGCCCTGTTCTTCAAACCCGAAGAGTTGCTGGACTATTCGCGCGACACCGACAAGTGGATTTTTGAATAGCCCAGGCTGCGCCCGCTGTGGGCGGCGACACCCGCAGCCACGTCAGGGCATTCGCAGCACCATGGCGGCGCGCTTCCAGAAGTCTTCCAGCGCGTAGTAGGCCCTTTTCTCCGGCGAGAACAGGTGCACGACAACGCCGCCGTAATCCAACAGGACCCACCCTGACTCTGGATCGCCTTCAACGTGCAGAGGCAGGACGCCGTTCTGTTTGGCGCGGATCGCCACTTCGTCCGCGATCGCCTGGATTTGGCGGTCGGTGTCGGCCGAGGTGATGACGAAGTAGTCCGCGATCAGGGAAATGGACTTGATGTCCAGCAGGAGGATGTCCTCGCCTTGCTTGTCGGCGACGGCATCCACGATCAGTCGGGCCAGGTCTATGGATTCCAGATAGCCATCTCCTTGTCTGTTGGGATTTCGCGCCAATTCTAGCATAGCGCCCAACGCGGTGCAAGTCGGCGCCTGCGCGGGTAGCGCATACATCTCGGTGGAAACTTGTCAGACCGATGCGCGGCAGCATGAAACGCATAGAGCGTAGGGCAGGTTCCCATACCTGCCCTCTGTCTCCGGCGGCTATGGAAGGCCGCCCTGCGCGTCTGCGGCCATTCTGAGCGGCGAAGATTCCCGTGCGCGGCCATACCTCACCCCCGGCCTGCGGCCTCCCCCTCTCCGCGGGCGGAGAGGGGGACAGAGGGGGTGAGGTCGGGCGAGATGCTTCGCCTTCGGCTCAGCATGAGAGAGGCACTGTCATTACGACGGCGCGCGGTGTCCGAAACAATCTCATGGTCCCATTCGCGTAGATTCGTGTTATTCGTGGATGCAACTCTGCGAGACTGTTGTGGGCACAACCCATTGTGCGAGGGCAGGCAGATGCGGAAACGTCTTGCGCTGATGGCACTCCTCATCGTGGGGATCGGGTGGGCTGCTGCGATTCCTGTCGCCGCGGCCGGACAGGCGGGCGCGGCAGTCGGGACGTGGGAGTGGACGTTGCTCCCCGCGCTGCTGGCGTTCCTGGTGCCGGTGGGGCTGCTGTTCGTGGCGATGGCGGGCCTGCCGCCCGAGCGGGTGCCGCGGGCCGGCGTCGTCGCCATGCTTTCGGGCGGCCTGGGGATGCTGGCCTACTGGGCGGCGGGGTTCGCCTTGCAGTTCGGCGGCATCGGCCTCACGCAGGGCGCTTCGGCGTTCCGAGACCTGGCGTGGGAATGGTCGCTTCTGGATGTGCAGTGGGGGCCTGGGTGGGGGATGGCCGGCCTGCGGGGCTTCTTCCTCACCGCGGGCGCGTCTACGCCCGAGGGACTGACCCTGTTCCTGTCGCATTTGCCCTGGGTGCTGGTCGCGTGCATGTTGCCCGCGCTCGCCCTGGCCTCGCACAAACGGGCCGGCCTGGCCTACGCGCTGGCGCTCCTGACGGGAGGCGTCCTCTACCCGCTGTTCGGCAACTGGGTCTGGGGAGGGGGCTGGCTGGCCAATCTGGGGCACACGCGCCTTCTGGGGCACGGGTTTGTGGACTACGGCGGGTCCAGCGGGCCGTTTCTGCTCGCGGGGGCGCTGGGCCTGGTCATCCTCACGCTTCGGCGCAAGGCCGCGAAGGAGCCTTCGGTGGCCGCCGACGGGTTGCCCGTCCTGCCGCTGCCGGCCGTTGCCATCGTCGGCGTGTTCCTGATGCTGGCGGGGCTGGCCGGCTGGGTCGGGGCCGCACCCCAAGCGCAAGCCGCAGGCGACGCGATCCCCCGCGCGCTTGTGGTCGTCGTGTCGGGCGGCCTGGCGGGGATGCTCACGGCGGGCTTGTACACGTGGTTCGTCGCCCGCCGCGCCGACGTGTTCATGATGGGGCGCGGCGCGGTGGCCGGAACGGTGGCAACTCTGGCGGGCGCGCCGTTTGTGCCCACGTGGGCGGGCTGGGCCGTCGGGGCGCTGGCAGGCTTGCTCCTGCCCGCCGTCGTGTACCTGGTGGACCGGCGACTCAACCTGGCCGACGAGGCGGCGCTCGTGGCTACCCTGGGGGTTCCGGGGTTCCTCGGCGCGTGGGTTCCCGCGATTCTGGCCGACGGCGCGTATGGCGCGGGGTGGAACGGCATCGGCGGATGGGGCGTCGCGGGGCTGCTGGCGCCAGCGGGCGCGGCGGCCGGATGGGAAGGGCAATTGCACGCGCAGGCCGTGGGCGTGGGCGTGGCGCTGGTGTGGGGATTCGTCGTCCCGTGGGCGTTGGCGAGCGCGGCCTACGCGCTGTTCGGGGCGCTGCGCTCCTCGCGGCCAGCGGCACGGGACTTGCCCAAGGCCGGATCGTGAAGCAGGCGGATGACCTCTTCGTCCGTGGTCTGGTCAAAATCCTGGTAGAACGCGCCGACGGCCCAGAAGAACTCGGGCACCAGCGGACACACGAAGCGGTCGGCCACGGCGCTCAGTTTCTCCGCAGCCTCCTCTGATGCGACAGGCACAGCCACGACGAGCATCCGCGGCCCGGCCAAACGCAGCGCTTTGGCCGCCGCAAGCAGGGTCGCGCCTGTCGCCGCGCCGTCGTCCACCAGGATGACCGTCTTGTCCTTGATGGCCTGCGGGGGAGCGGTTCCGCGATAGCGGGCCAACCGCCGCGCGATCTCGCGCTTCTGGCGCGCGACTTCGGCCTCCAGGTACTCATCGTCGGCGCCGACCGCCCGGGCCAGCTCCTCGTCCACGAGCACCTGCCCGTCCGCGCTGACGGCCCCGATGGCCAGTTCGGGGTTTCCGGGCGCGCCCAGTTTGTGGGCCAGATACACATCCAGCGGGGCGCCCAGCGCCAGCGCAATCGGATGCGCGACGACTACGCCGCCGCGCGGCACGCCCAGCACCAGCAAATCCGAGCGCCCCGCGAGGTCGCGGAGCCGCGCGGCCACCTCCTGCCCGGCGTGGCGGCGGTCTCGGTACAACATCGCGCCCTCACTCCTTGGCGAGCGCCACCGCCAGGTTCACCGCCTCTATCGGCGAGAAGGCGGCGATGATGCTTTCGTCCTGCTCCGCGAACTCCTTGGCCAGCGTCCAGGTGCGCAGCCCAATCACCGGCTTGCCGATCTTGAGGGCGTGGGCGATCTCCGAAAGCGTGCCGTATTCTCCGCCGACGGCCACCACGGCATGGGCCGCCGTTACGATGATCACGTTGCGGGCCTGCCCCATGCCTGTGGCGATGGGAATCTCCACCCAGGGGTTGGCTTCCTTCGGGTCGGTGCCCGGCAGGATTCCCACGGTGATGCCCCCTTCCTCGTGGGCCCCGCGCGAAGCCGCCGCCATGACGCCGCCCAGCCCGCCGGTGATGAGCACGGCCCCTTGTCGGGCCACCTCGCGGCCCACTTCTTCGGCCAGCGCGCACAGTTCGTCCGAGGCGGTTCCGCTCCCGACCACAGCGATGATCATGCTCCTGCTCCACGCAATGGAATGTGCGCCAGCGGGGTATAGCGCGCGCCCGCCGGCGACAAATCGCTCCGCATCAGGACAATCTCGGCGACCTCCACCTGGCCCAGGCGCCCGACCTCCAGGCGACTCACCAGTTCGCCCACCTTGCGCAAATCGGCGACAGGTGCGCTGCGATTGGCGCGGCCCAGGGTCAGGTGAGGCTTGAAGGGGCGGCCCTCCGGCGGGTAGCCCAGCGGGTTGAGCGCCTGCTCCACGGCCTGCTGGAGCGCCCGAAGTTGACCGCTGGCGTCTTCCACGCCAATCCACACCACGTTGGGCCGGCGCGCGTCGGGGAAGCAACCCGCGCCCGCCACCGCAAACGCCAGCGGAGCCACGGGCGCGCACGTCCGCTCCAATGCCGCGACAAGCGCGCCGATTCGCTCCTCCGGCACATCGCCCAGGAACTTGAGCGTCAGGTGGATGGAATCGGGCTGCACCCAGCGCACGCTGCCGCTTGGCGCTGTGGCCTTCAGTTGCCGCTGGATTTCGGCCAGGCGCTGCTTGACCTGGTCGCCCAGTTCTACCGCGACAAACGACCGAATCGCTGCCATATCGCGCTACTTCTTGAACCCGATGGGGCGTTCTGGCCCGAAGCCCTCGGCGGGCGTCTTGATTTCGCCGAACTGCTCCTCAAACTTCTGGAGGTTGTCGCCCAGAGCGCGCAACAGGAGTTTGGCGTTCATGGGCGTCATCAGCACGCGCGCGTACACCTTCGCCTTCGGGATGTTGGGCAGGATGCGCGCGAAGTCCAGGACCACCTCCGACGGCGAATGGGTGATCATCACGAAGTTGGCGTACACGGCTTCCAGGTCCGCGGGCAGTTCCACATTCACGGAGACGGGACGGCCTCCGTCTTGCGGGTTGCTCATTCCGAGCCTCCTTCCAGAGGGTGCTTGCAATTGGGCCGAGCCTGGGCTGCCTAGAAGGGCACGTTCGGATCGCTGGTGTCAGGCCCCAAATCCTCACGGTCCACCAGGCCGATGTCCTCCGGCTGCGCGCCCCGCCCGCCGAGAAAGCGCACGTTACGGGCGCGCAGTTCCAGCGAGGCGCGGGGCTGCCCGTCCTGGCCGACCCAGGCGGAGGCATCAATTTCGCCTTCCACCAGCACGAGCCGGCCCTTCGCCAGATACTGGTTGCACAGTTCGGCGAGTTTTCCCCACGCCGAGACCCGGAACCAGGTGGTTTTCTCCTGGGGTTCTCCGTTCGCGTTCTTCCACCTGCGGGTGGTGGCGATGCGAAAGTCCGTAACCGCCTGGCCCGTGGGCGTGTACCGCATCTTGGGGTCGTCTCCCAGATGGCCGATGACAATGGTATTCTGGTACATAATCGCTCTCCTTTGCTCCGCCAATCTCACAAACCGCTATCTGCACACCATGATAGCGCAAGTCGGTGGGGCGTGTCAAGGCGATTGCGGACTTCGCGGCACGGGGTTGGGGCGCTGCCCCGACCGACGCTACAGGAACACCGAAAGCGCCACCAGGCCGATCATGGTGATGGCGGCCGCGAACTTGAGCGCCACCCCGCCGACGGTGCCCAACAGCGCCCCCAGGCCGGCCTTGAACGCCTCGCCGCCCTTCTTCCCGCCGATGAGTTCCCCGGCCACCGCCCCGACGACAGGCCCGATGAGGATGCCCGCGGGCGGGAACACGAAAAGCCCCACCAGCCCCCCGACCAGCGCCCCCACCACGCCCTTCCACGACGCGCCAGCGCGCCGCGCCCCATAGGCCTGCGCCAGGTACACCAAGCCCTCCGCCGCCAGCGCGATGACCACCACCGCGCCCAGGAGAATCCCATCCGCCCAGGTCAGCCCGTCGGCCGCCGTGAGGAGCACCGCGCCCGCGACGATGAGGACGCTGTCGGGAAAGTTGGGGATGATGGCGCCGACGAGTCCGACGAACATGAGCACACATGCGAGAACGGTCAGCGCAGTCGCCATACGTTTCTCCTTTCGCAATGCAAGCCCGCAGGGCGGCTCACCCGCCCTGGGATTCCAGCACGCGGATGGTTTTCCATCGCCCGCGGCGGAACATCCAGTACATGAAGGCGGCGCGCCCGCCCCAGTCCACCGCCGTGCCAAGCCAGACGCCCGCAAGCCCCCAGCCGAACACGATGGTGAACAGGTACACCGTGATGATGCGGAAGCAGATAGTGCCGATAAACGTAACGTACATGGGGCTGCGGGTGTCGCCCGCGCCGCGCAGAGACCCGCCCAGCACCATCTGCACGGCCATGGAAGCCTGCTCCAGCGCGGCCAGCCGCACGGCCATCCCCGCCAAATCCACCACCGCGGGCGTGGCCCCGAAGATGGCCGCGAGAGCGCGCCCGAATACCGCGTACACCAGCGCGATGATGTTCATCACGATGAGCGCGTACTTCAGCGACGCGTGGATGCTCTTCTCGGCCATGTCGGGCCTGCCCGCGCCCAGCGACTGGCCCACCATGGTCGTGGCGGCGACGGACAGGCCGAACCCAGGCATGAACGACAGCGACTCCACGGTAACGGCGATTTCGTGGGCCGCGATGGATTCGGTGCCGAGCGACGACACGATGCGCGTGAAGGCGATGGAGCCGGCGCGGAGGACCAGGTTCTCGCCCGCCGACGGGAGCGCCAGGCGGATCATCTCCCCGACGACGGCGCTGTTCCACTGGAGGACGCGGCCAGGTTCCACGTGCACCAGTCGGCGGCCCGCGAACACGATCCACATGGCCAGCCCGCCGCCCACCACCCGCGCGGACGCGGTGGCCATCGCCGCGCCCCGCACGCCCAGGGCGGGCAGCGGCCCCGCGCCAAAGATGAGAGCGTAGGCTGCGGCCACGTTCCACGCGTTCATCGCCGCCGTTACGTACATGGGCGTCTTCGTGTCGCCCGCGGCGCGCATGATGCCGTTGAGCACCGAGAGCGGGAACCCGAAGAAGGACGACAGCAGAATGATGCGCATGTACAAACTGCCCAGGCGCACCACCTCGGGCTCCACGCCCATGAGCCGCATGAGGGCTTCGGCGTTGGGCCACATGAGGGCGGTAACGGCTACGGCGGCGAGAATGGCCAGCGCGATGCCCTGCCCCGCGATGCGCTTCGCCAGGTCGTACTTCTTCGCCCCCCAGGCCCGCGCGACCATGGCGACGGTGCTCGTCGTCAGCGCCGAGAAGATGGACTCGGCGATGAACACGAACATCCCGCCCAGGCTCACCGCCGCAAGGCTTGCCGGATGGTGCAGCCAGCCGATGAGAAACGTGTCGGCGAACCAGACGGCGGTGTACAACAGGTTCTCCACCACGGCGGGGCCGGAGAGTTTCACGATATTGCGCGTGAGGTTCTCGTCGGTGAGAATCAGCCCCTGGTCTTTGGGCGCAGAGGACTTGCTCAACGTGCCGCTCCCCATGCGGTGCGATTGACGCCATTATACCCGCCCGCCCCGATCCCAACAAACGCCCCGCGACGAGGCGGGGGCTGTTTTCCATTCGCGCGGCTTCGTGCGACTCGCGGTTCCCACCCCGCCCGCGCCGAGGCGGGGGCTGTTTTCCTATTCGCGCGGCTTCGTGCGATTCGCGGTTCCCTCCCCGCCCGTCATGGTGGGGGCAAAACCCCGAGCAATCCCTTCCAAGACCCCAAGGGTCTCGGAGACCCTTGGGGTCTTTTCTAAATTCGCGTGGATTCGTGTTATTCGCGGTTCCCTCCCCGCGCCCGT
>DAOTVT010000156.1:0-7404 GCA_034436295.1 Anaerolineae bacterium
TAGGGATAGCCGCCCTACGGGCTCGCCCGCCGTCGTCGGGTTTCCGTACCCGACCTTCACCGCCACCGGCCGCCACGGATAGCCGCCCTACGGTCTTGCCCCCCGTAGGTCGGGTTTCCATACCCGACCTACGCCGCCACCGGCCGCCACGGATAGCCGCCCTACGGTCTCGCCCACCGTAGGCCGGGTTCCCATACCCGACCTGTCGCACCGCCCCCGGCCGCCACGGATAGCCGCCCTACGGGCTCGCCCGCCGTCGTCGGGTTTCCATACCCGACCTACGCCGCACCGCTAGGGATAGCCGCCCTACGGTCTCGCCCGCCGTCGTCGGGTTCCCATACCCGACCTGTCGCGCCGCCACCGGCGGCTAGGGATAGCCGCCCTACGGGCTCGCCCGCCGTCATCGGGTTTCCATACCCGACCTTCACCGCCACCACGGATAGCCGCCCCACGGTCTCGACCGCCGTAGGTCGGGTTTCCATACCCGACCGTCGCACCGCCACCGGCCGCCACGGATAGCCGCCCTACGGTTTCGCCCACCGTATGTCGGGTTTCCATACCCGACCTACGCCGCCCCGCGCCTAGAACCACTCCAGCCAGCGCCTCTCCCCCGCAGGCACCAGCACCGTCCCCCGGCTCGGCTCCAGCCCATCCTGGCGCATGACGAGCACTTCCCACGTCAGGCGGTGGTCGGCGGCATCCGCGGGCGGGCGCATTTCGGCGGGCAACCGCCAGGCGTTCGCCTTCGTCCACCCCTCGCCGACAACCTGCCCGCCGCGGTACACGCGCACCACGTACCACTCGTCGGGAGCCAGCAGCCCCACCGAGGCCCACTGCACCCACACCGTTGCCGCCTCGCCGCGATACACCGCGCCGTCGGGCGGCCACAGCAGCGCAGGCGCAGGGTACGGCGGGCCGGGCGTGGGCGTGCTGGTCGGGCGGAACGTCGGCGTGGGTAGCGGCGTCGGCGTGCCCACAGGGATGATGATCGTCTGCCCCACCCGCAGCAGCGACGGGTCTTTGATGTTGTTGCGGCTCATCAGCAGGTTGACGGTGGTGTTGAACTTCTTGGCGATGCCCGACAGCGTGTCGCCCGACTCCACGGTATAGACCTGCTCGCCGGGGGCCAGCGCCGCGCCCTCAACCGTCGGCGTGCTGGCGGGCGAAGTTGTCGGCGGAACCTGCGTCGCGGCCGGCTCCGGCGTCGGCGTCGGGCGTGGGATAATCAACTCCTGCCCGATGCGGATGATGGAGTCGGGCTGCAACCCGTTGGCCTCCAGAACGGCGCGCTCCGAGACGCCGTACTGCTTGGCGATGATGCCCGCCGACTCGCCCTTCTGCACGATGTGGATGATGGGCGGCAGGGGCGTAAACGTCGGGGTGGGCGTCGCCGTGGCGGTAGGCGAGGGGGTTCGCGTGGGGCGGGGCGATGGCGATGGGGACTCGTCCCCGGCAGTGGCCGCGAGCGTGGGCGACGCCACGACGGGTTGGCCCGACGCCTTGGGCAAGAACGCCGCCAGCGCCGTCAGCGTCACCAGGGCCACCAGCACCAGGGCGATGGGCAAGGCCGATTCGCGTTGTCGGGCGTCCATGGCCCCCTAGCCCTGCGCGAGCGAGCCGTCTATGCCCAACTGAGCGGCGACGGGCTTCAGCGCCTCAATCACCGTGGCGATGTGCTCCTCCAGGTCCACGCCCAGTTCCGCCGCGCCTTGCTCAATCTCCTCGCGGTTGACCGCGCGGGCGAAGGCTTTGTCCTTCCACTTCTTGCGGACCGACTTCACCTCTACATCGGCGATGTTCTTGCTGGGGCGCACCAGGGCCACGGCGATGACCAGGCCCGTCAGTTCGTCCACGGCGAACAGGGTCTTCTCCAGAGGCGTTTGGCGCGGGACCCCGCTGTAGTTGGCGTGGGAACGCACGGCGCGGACGATTTCGGCGGGCCACCCCAGGTCTTCCAGCATCTGCGCGCCGGCAAAGGGGTGCTCGCCCGGCCCCATCGTCGGGTGCTCTTCGTAGTCCACGTCGTGGATGAGGCCCACGATTCCCCAGAGTTCTTCGTCCTCGCCGAACTTACGGGCGTAGGCGCGCATGGCCGCTTCCACGGCAATGGCATGCTTGATGTGCTCCGGTTCTTTGTTGTGCTCGGTGAGCAGTCGCCACGCTTCTTCTCTCGTTACCATATCTCCCCCCATGTTCACGCGGCCTTTCCATGCCGCGCCAGTTCTTTCTCCACGAAGGCCGTGAGTTGCCGCTGAAACTCCTCAACGCTGAAACGTTCGGCGTTGGCGCGCAACACGCCGACGTCAAACGACATCTGCTCGCACCGCTCCACGGCGGCCATGAGCGATTCGGGCGTCTGCTCGGGGAACAAGATGCCCGTCCGCCCGTCCTCCACGGTGTCCAGCGCGCCGCCGCCGGCGAAGGCGATGACGGGCCGGCCCGCCGCCTGCGCCTCCACGGGCGTGATGCCGAAATCCTCCAGGCCCGGGAAGATCAGCGCCCGGCACCGCGCCATGTAGTCCCGCACCTGCTCAAAGGGCAGCCGCCCCAGGAACGACACGTTGGGCCGCGCCAGGGCCTCCAGCGCCTTGCGGTCGCGCCCCTCGCCGATGACGACCAGCGGCTTGCCCAGCCGATTGAACGCCTCCACGGCCAGGTCAATGCGCTTGTAGGGCACCAGGCGCGACACGACCAGGTAGTAGTCGTCGTGCTTCGCCGAGGGCTCAAACCTCTCCGTGTGCACGGGCGGGTAGATGACCACCGAGTCGCGCCGATAGTAGCGGGCGATCCGCCGCTGCACCTCCCGCGAGATGGCAACGAACGCATCCACGCGATCCGCCGCCAGGCGATCCCACATCCGCAACTGCGCCAGGAACGGCACCAACGCGGCCTGCGCCAGCCTGCCCAGCCCCTCGCGGCGGATGTAGTTGGCCGTGTCCCACAGGTAGCGCGTCGGCGTCAGGCAGTAGCAGATGTGCAGCGTCTCGGGCGGCGTGATGATCCCGTGGCAGAAGCCGCTCTTGTTGCTGATGACCAGGTCGTAGCCGGCGAAGTCAAACCGCTCAAAGGCCAGCGGGTAGAACGGCAGGAAGACCTGATGCTTGCGCTTGACCAGCGGCCACCCGTCCAGAAACGACGTGCGGATGTCCCAAGCCCTGTACGCATCGGGCATCCGCTCCCGCCAGTAGATGGACGTGTAGAGCGGAGCGCCCGGGAACATGGCCATGAGGGTTTCCAGCACCCCCTCGGCCCCGCCCATCTGGTTCAGCCAGTCGTGGACAATTGCGACTTTCACGTGGCCCTCTCAAACAGACCGCCGGCAGCGACAGAGCGCCCCGGCCCGTGCGCCGAGTATATCACAACCCCCACCGTCGGGCAAGCCCGCCGCTTGGATTCGGTTCCGTCTTGTGCTGGCGACCAAGGCGCGACTCACTTTTGGAAGCGAGTCGCACCTATGCCCATGACGCGACCAACAACCGTCGGAACCGAGGCGCCGTTTGACGTCCCCGCGCCGTCGGGCTATGCTATGCCTGGCCTGTGGCGAACACGGCCATCGGCCGTTAGCCTCGCCCTCAACCGCCCTGGATGGGCGCAAGGCGAGAGGCCCCATCGCCAGGAGACAGTCCGTGCTGCCGAAACGGATCACGACGAAAGACGGCAAGACGATCATCATCCGCCATGTGCGCGACACGGACGCCGCGCCCCTCATCCGCCTGCTGAACGAGGTGTTCGCCGAGGAAGCGTTCATGCTGCGCTCCTCGTTCAACCAAACGCTTGAGGACGAGCGGGTGTTCATCCGAAGCGTGTCGCCCCCCAACCTGTACCTCGTCGCGGAGCACAAGGGGGCGCTGGTCGGCTGGCTCACCCTGTTCCAGAACAGGGCCGAGTTCTGCCGCCACGTGGCCGAACTGGGCATCGGCGTGAGGAAGGACTATCGGGGCGTTGGCATCGGGCTGGCGCTCATGCAGACGGCCCAGGATTGGGCCAAGGCCGTCGGCCTGGAGAAGATCACCCTGGGCGTGCGGGCCTCCAACAAGGTCGCCCAGCGCCTCTACGAGAAGTGCGGCTTCGTGTACGAAGGCCACCGCGTTCGGCAGGTGAAGCATCGCGGCGAATACGACGACGACTTCCTCATGGCCTGGTTCGCGGACTCCGCATAGCGCCGCCCGCAGCCTGCTATGGCTGCCCCGCCTCCAGTTCGTCCAGCAGCGCCACCGCGCGGCGAAGGTGCGGAATCACGATGGAGCCGCCCACGACCAGCGCCACCGAGAAGACCTCAAACAGTTCCTCGCGGGTTACGCCCTCGCCCACGCAGCGGATGATGTGATAGGCGATGCAGTCGTCGCAGCGCAGCACCATGGACGCCACGAGGCCCAACATCTCCTTCGTCTTCGTGGACAGCGCGCCCTCGTTGTAGGTCTGCGTGTCCAGGGCGAAGAACCGCTTGATGACCAGGTTGTCTTCCTCAAGGATGCGCTTGTTCATGCGCTCGCGAAATTGCCGAAACTCGTCCAACCGACTGCCCATACGATCTCCTTGTGCGAAGTTGCGGTAGTTTATCACGCGCCACGCCATCGCGCCAATCGCGTGGTGCCCGCGGAGTCGGTTCCAAAGCCTGGGCCGTCATGGCAAGGGCGCGCCGCGCCGAAGCATCTCACGCCCGCGGGCACACCTCAGCGCGGGGGTTTAGCCTCCCGCGACCATGCGGCGATTCATCCCCCACCCGCGTAGAGCAAATTGCCAATTTGCTCTACATCCCCCGCCCACGGCGAGAGGGGCCAGGTCAGGAGGCGTACCTAGCCGCGCAATCCGTATTATCCGTGGATGTGCCCGAACCCCAGAATGGAGCCTTGGAATGCTGAAGCCCGGCTTCAGCATTCCAAAAACGAATTCGTGTGGATTCGTGTTATTCGCGGATATACCCCTACATCACTCGCCGCCGGTTACCGGCAGGCGCATCGGCGCCGCCGCGATGTCGTCGTCCGTGCGCGCCAACAGCCGGTAGCCGCCCACGTAGGGCATCCGCTGGGCGTACTGGCTGACCACGCCCACGACGCGGATCGTGCTCCCGCGCGCAATCGTGGGACGTTTCGCCTGGCCCCCTTCGCGGAAGTACACGCGCGCCGGCCCCGTGCCGTCGTCCAGCCACAGGGCGCGGCTCTCCACATCCAGCACGCGCCCCGCCATCGCCACCAGCAGGCCCTCCCGCGCCTCGCCCATGTCGCCGGTCTGGATGCGGATGGGGGCGATGGGATCGTCGGGATCAAACCGTTGCAGGTCCCCAGGCCCCGACACGTACAACTGCAACTCGCCGTGGTAGTCGCGCAGGCGGCCCGTGGCGCGCAGCCACTGCCCCTCCACCAGCGGCGGGTATCCCCCCTTGGCGAGGTACACCGCCAGCCCCGCGCCCCGGTCCTGGATGAAAACCAGGCGCTCGCTCACCGTCCCGGGCGGCGCGGTCAACTGCCCCTGCGTGATGATGCGCGCCCCCACGGGTTGGGCGCGCGCCAGCGGCAGGTCCATGAACGGCGGGCCGGGCATGGGCGTCGGCGTGGGCAGCGGGCGATTCGCCTCCCCCGGCGTGGGTTCGCATTCCCGCGTCCAGCCGCCTATGCCGCCGGGGATGCGGCCAAAGGAGCGGTCGTAGCCCGGGCTTTTCGTGAACACGAACTCGTCCGCCAGCGAACCATCGGGCCTGACGAGGCGCACCGTGTCGCCGTCGTTGTTCAGCGCGATTCCGGTCTGGCGGCCGAAGAGCACGAGGAACCCATCCGGCGGAATCACGCTCCCGGCCGGCAGGGTGTACGGCTTGCTGCCCCCGTCCGCCACGTCGTCCACGGCCCAGCCCGCCAGATTCACCGCGCGCGCCTCCAGATTCCGCAGTTCTATCCATTCGTCGTCTCTGGAATCCACCCGCCCGTCGCCATCCCAGTCCTTCGCGTGCGGCGCGGGCAGGATTTCGTTCAGCACGACGCGGGCCAGCACATCGGGGGTGGGGGTTGCGGTAGCCGTGGGCGCGGGCTCGCGGGTGAACGTGGCCGTGCGCGTGGGCGAAGGCGTCCGCGTAACTGTCGGCGTGCGCGTCAGCGTGGCCGTGCGCGTGGGCGAGGGCGTGCGCGTTACCGTCGGCGTGCGCGTGGGAGTGGGCGGGGCCGGACGGTTGGCCGCGCCCGGAGACGGGGGATAGTCCGCCGTCCATTCGCCCGTCTCGCTCCGGCTCCACGAGCGATCATAACCCATGGCAGGGTACCGAGTCTCGTCCACCAGCGCCCCGTCCGGGCCCAAAAGCCGCACGGCGTCGCCGTCGTTGTTCAGCGCCAGGCCCGTGTCGCGCTTGAACAGGACGAGATACCCGCCCGGCTCTACCCATAGGTCGGCGGGCACCTGCCAGGGCTTGCTTCCCCCATCCGCCACATCGTCCAGGTACCAGCCCACCAGGTTGACCGATTCCCCGCCGTAGTTGAATAATTCTATCCATTCATCCTCACTGGATGCCGTGCCGTCCGAGTCCCAGTCCACGTACCGCGGCGCGGGCAGGACTTCGTTCAGCCGAACCGTCGCGGGGTACGGCGTGCCCGTGGACGCAGGCGAGGACGTCGGCGTCGGGGTTTCGGTCGGAGTCGGAGTCTCGGTTGCGGTCGCGGTCGGCGAGGGCGTGCGCGTGGGCGTCGGCGTGCATGTAACCGCGAGATTGGGGCCGCCAGGCGAAGGCGCGTACTCCCACGTCCACGTCCCATCGGCCTGCTTGCTGTATGCGCGGTCGTAGTCAGCCTTGCCGTAGGTTACCTTCTCCACGAGGACGTTGTCGGGCCGCAGCAAATGAACCTCGTCGCCATCGTTGTTCAGAGCGATGCCCGATTGCTTCTTGAAGATGACGAGATAGCCCCTGCCCCAGATGAACGTATAGGGCGGGATGCGGTACTCCTTGGAGCCGCCATCGCGCCGGTCGTCCAGTTTCCACCCGCCCACGTCCACCGGATGCCAGGCCGAGTTGTAGATTTCAATGTACTCATCGTTAGAGGATGGTATCCCATCCCCGTCCCAGTCCACCCAGCGCGGGGCGGGCATGATCTCGTTCAGGTGGAGCGTGGTGGGATAGGGCGTCTTCGTGAGGGTGGGTGTGGCCGTGAGCGTCGCCGTCCTGGTCGGCGTGGGCGTGCGCGTCGGTGTGGGCGTCTTCGTCGGAGAGGGCGTGCGCGTGGGCGTCTGGGACGGCGTGTCGGTGATGGTCGGCGTGGGCGTCGGGGTAGCAGGTCGGTTGGGCCCGCCAGGTGACGGCGGATATTGCAGCGTCCAGACTCCGCCGCCGTCCGTCGTGCGGCTGTAGGAGGCATCGGGCAGGGTGGTGTAGTACCTGTGCGCGTCGGCGACGGTGCCGTCGGGCCGCAGCAGCCGCACCGTATC
>DAOTVT010000157.1:0-12560 GCA_034436295.1 Anaerolineae bacterium
GCCTGACGGTGGTAACCGCGAATGGACGCGAATCCTCACGAATAGAAAATGCCCTTCGCGTTTGTTCGCGTGAATTCGCGGTTCCTCCCGCCTGACGGTGGTAACCGCGAATGGACGCGAATCCACACGAATAGAAATGCCGTTCGCGTTTATTCGCGTGAATCCGCATTTCCTCCCGCCTGACGGTGGTAACCGCGAATGGACGCGAATCCTCACGAATAGAAAATGCCCTTCGCGTTTATTCGCGTGAATCCGCGGTTCCTCCCGCCTGACGCTGGTAACCGCGAATGGACGCGAATCCTCACGAATAGAAATGCCCTCCGCGCTTGTTCGCCTGAATCCGCGGTTCCTCCCGCCTGACGGTGGTAACCGCCAATGGATGCGAATCCTCACGAATAGAAAATGCCCTTCGCGTTTATTCGCGTGAATTCGCGGTTTCCCCCGCGGGTCGCCCGTACAAAGTGCCCGCATCCGCGGGCGGCCGTGTCTTGACGATTCTACGTTCGTTATTGTAGTATGACAAACCAGTTCAGACAATTCGGTGTGGGAATGCGCAGACTCTGGATCGTGCTTCTCGTTTTGGCTCTATTGACGGCATCGGGCGGCGGGCCTGCCGTCATGGATTCGCAGGCGCGGCCGCCGGACACGTCGGCCCGGTACACCCCCGGCGTCGTTTGGGCGAAACTCGCGCCCCAAGCCCTCGCCACCGCGGAGCAGGCCGCCGAGTGGGACGGCCATCGCATCGTCGGCCAGTTGACGGGCAACCCCGCGTGGGTGCGGTTGTCGGTGCCCGTGGGCCGGGAGGAATCCGTTGTGGCCGCGCTCCGGCGGACGCCGGGCGTCGTCAGCGCCGAGCCCGAGTATTTCGTAACCGTGGCCGAGACCCCCGACGACCCGTCGTTCAGCCTGCAATGGAACATGACGACAATCCGCGCGCCGGAGGCCTGGGACATCTTCACCGGCACCCCGGGACTGGTGATCGCCGTACTGGACACCGGCGTGGATTTGAACCATCCGGACCTTCGGGAGAACCTGTGGCGGAATCTCGGAGAGATTCCCGACAACGGCGTGGACGATGACCTTAACGGATATGTGGACGACATCTGGGGCTGGAATGTCATCAAAGGAGACGCCAACCCGCAGGACGACCACGGCCACGGCACGCACGTGGCGGGCATCATCGGGGCAATGGGGAACAACGGCGTGGGCGTTGCGGGCGTCGCGTGGCGCTGCAAGATTATGCCGGTCAAGGTGCTCAACTATGCGGGAAGCGGCACCTATGCCGGCGTGGCCGAGGGGGTGTACTACGCGGCGAAGCGCTTCGCGCGTGTCATCAATATGAGCCTGGCAGGAACGGAATACAGCCAACTGCTCCAGGACGCCATTCGGGAGGCGGCCGAGCGCTACGACTCTGTGATTGTGGCTGCCGCGGGCAATTGCGCCCAAGGGGGCCCCGGCTGCGGGGGCGTGAATCCCATCATGTACCCGGCGGCGATGGAACACGTGATCTCCGTCGCGGCCACGGACTCCGGAGACCAGCGCGCGGCTTTCTCGGGGTACAACCAGTTCGTGGACCTCGCCGCGCCAGGGGTTGGCGTCTACAGCACGGCGCTGGGCGGATCCTACGTGTACAAGACCGGCACGTCCATGGCCACTCCCCTCGTGGCGGGGCTGGCGGGGCTGGTCGGCTGGATGCGGCCCGGTTGGAACGACGAGCAGGTGGAAGCGCACCTGAAAGCCACCGCCGTCAAGGTTGGGGACATCCCCTACGACGAGAACGGGCGCAATGACTACTATGGGTACGGGCGCATAGACGCGGCCGCCGCGCTGCAGGGACTCCTCACTCCGCCGCACCTGGCCGCATCGGAATCCGGATGGGTCATCCACGCCGCGCCTGGGGAGGCCGTCCAGGCGTCGCTGACGCTCATGAACACCGGCAACGAATCCATAGACTGGGCGGCGCAAATCCCGCCCGACGCGAGTTGGCTGCGAATCCAACCGGCGAACGGGGCGCTTGCACCAGGCGCGCACGTCGTGCTCAAACTGGTGGGCGCGGAGACATTGGCGCCGGGCCTGTACCGAGGCCGCTTCAGCATCACGTCAACGCACCCGCTCTGGGATGGGCAAGCGCCGCAGGTGGATGTGTACATGCTCATCGCGGCGTCGTCTTGTCGGCTCCCGCTTGTTTACGTCCGTAGGTTACGCTAGCACCGGTTGAGCCGCTCGCCGTATTGGCGCTTGTAGTACTCCAGATACTCGCCGGTCTTCAGTTTGCGCCACCACCATTCGTTGTCCACGTACCAGCGGACGGTCTTCTCCAGGGCCTGCTCAAAGGTGTGGCGCGACTGCCAGCCCAGCGCCTTGATCTTGTCGCAGTTCATGGCATAGCGGCGGTCGTGGCCCGGGCGGTCGGCCACGTGCTGGATCAGGCTTTCGGGCTTGCCCAGCAGGCGCAGCACGAGGCGCGCCATGTCAATGTTCCGCGTCTCCACGCCGGTGCCCAGGTTGTACACCTCGCCCGGGACGCCCTTGTGCAGCACCACGTCAATCCCCTCGCAGTGATCCCACACGTACTGGTAGTCGCGCATCTGCATCCCATCACCGTAGATGGGAAGGGGCAGGTCGTCAATGGCGTTGGTGATGAACAGGGGCACGGCCTTCTCCGGATACTGGTACGGGCCGATGTTGTTGGAGCCGCGGGTGATGGTGGCGGGCACGCCGAAACTGACGAAGTATGCGTGCACCATGTGCTCGCCGCCCGCCTTGCTGGCCGAGTAGGGGCTGCGCGGCATCAGCGGGTCCGTCTCCACCGAAGCGCCATCCAGCACCTCGCCGTACACCTCGTCGGTGCTGACCTGGTGGAAGCGCTCCAACTTGAACTTGCGGGCGGCTTCCAGCAAGACGTAGGTGCCGAACACGTCGGTCTGGATGAAACTCCCCGGCTCCATGAGCGAACGGTCCACGTGGGTCTCGGCGGCGAAGTTCACGATGGTGTCAATGGCGTGGTCGCGGATGGTCTGCTCCACCAGCGCCGCGTCGCAGATGTCGCCGCGCACGAAGGCGTAGCGTGGATTCCCCTCCAGGTCGCGCAGGTTGTCCAGGTTGCCCGCATACGTCAGTTTGTCGTACACGACGACGTAGTAGTCGGGGTGGTGCTCCAGCACGTAGTGGACGAAGTTGGAGCCAATGAAGCCGGCCCCGCCGGTGATCATCAAGCGTTTCACGTCCAGACTCTCCCGTTTTGGATTTCTGCCCTCACTGTACGGGCGACCTGATGGTCGCCCACCTGCGGGTCGCCCGTGCAGAGGCCCGCTGCCTACCGCGCCGGCGCAAGCCCGGCTATGCGCAGCAACTTGCGCGCGATCCTCTTGGGCGAGGCGTAGCGCTTCCAGTAACGGCGCACCTGCCGCCGGAACTGATTCCACGGTTTGCGCCGCTGGGATTCTGCCAGCGCCCAGCGGAGAAAGTCGTAGTCCATGCCCTTGATCTTCGCCTCGGTGGGCGAGCGCCGATACTGCTCGTGGCTCGTGATGAGCGACAGGTCGTTCTCCATGCAGTAGTCAAACAGGTCGCTGCCCGGGTGGGGCGTGTAGAAGGCCGGGCTGTAGTAGTCGGGGTCCATCTCCTTCAGCATGGAGATAGTCTCCATCACCTCTTCTTTCGTCTCGGTGGGGATGCCCAGCATGTAGTTGGCCCAGATGGCGATGCCGTTCTTGCGGCAGATGCGCGCGGCCTCCAGGTTGATGGCGCGGGTGGTGCCTTTGCGCAGGAACTTGAGCACGCGGTCGCTGCCGCTTTCAAACCCGATGAAGTAGCCACGAAGCCCGGCGTCGGCCATCAGGCGCACCATGTCGGGGTGCTTCACGATGATGTCGGCGCGGCTCTGGCAGAAGAAGGGCTGGGTGAATCCCTCGGCCTTGTAGGCGCGGCAGAACTCTATCACCCACTCGCGGTCTTCCGTCAGGCAGTCGTCGTGGAACATGAACGACGCGAAGTGGTAGCGGTCGCGCAGGGCCTTGAGTTCGGCGATGATGTTGGGCACGCTGCGGCGGCGCACCTTGCGGCCGAACAGCCGTCGCTCGGCGGGCTGGCAGAAGTTGCAGTTGTACTTGCACCCGCGCCCCGCGATGATGGTCAGGAACGGCGGCGGCAGTTCCTCCACGAAGGGCACCTCGGGCGAGTCCAGCGTGTAGCCGTACTTGCGCCACTCGTTCAGGAACAGTTCGCGGTCTGGGAACGGCAGCGCGTCCAGATCCGGCATCTCGCCGACGAGGATGCGATCGGACGGTCGGTTGCCCTCCTGGATGGCGCGCAGGAGTTTGGGGAACGTGATCTCGCCCTCGTGGGTTACGATGTAGTCAATCTTGGGATTCTGGGCCACCTCGTCCAGGGCCAGGGTGGGGTGAGGCCCGCCCACCACGACGATGCTCTGGGGCAACTCCTGCTTCACGATCTCCACCGACTGCATGACCGGATCGTAGTCCACGCTCATCATGGTGAACCCGAGCACGTCGGGTCGGCGCTGGCGGATCTCGCTGCGGAAGTCGTCCCAGCCCTTGAGCGCGCGCAGGTCTATCAGGTCTATGTCAAATCCCTGGGCCTTGGCCGCGGCGCTGATGTGGGCCAGACCGTGGCTCACCCAGCCGGCCTCCATCCCCTTGCCCAGACAGTCAAACCCATATCCCGCGATGCCGGGATAAACCAGAGTTGTCTTTATCATCTGCACCTCTCCGAAGAGACGTTAGCCGTTAGCGTTTAGCCTTTGGCCGTTAGCCGTTAGCGATCAGCAATCGGCCTTTAGCCGCTAGCCTTTAGCCTTTAGCAATCGGACATCGGCCTCCAAACTGACCGCCGAATGCTGATGGCTGAACGCTGATTGCTAATGGCTAAAGGCTAACGGCTTCCCGCCGCCCGCTGTCCCCTCTATCTCCCGTTGCCGATAAGCCCCACCTTGCTGTGGTCGCCCAGCATGAGTTTGTAGGCGCGGGGCTTCAGCGGCGAGCGCGTGATCTCCACGTTGCGCCCGATGAGCGAATCCTCAATCCGCTGGTCTATGTCCACGATGCGGCTGTTTTCCAGCACCACCGAATGCTCTATCTCCGCGTCCTGAATCAGGCAATGGTGGTAGATGCTTGTGAACGGGCCGATGTAGGAATTGATGATCTGCGTTTCCTCGCCGATGATGGCCGGCCCGCGAATGATGCTGTTCACGATGCGCGCGCCCCGCTCCACCACGACCTTGTTGTACACCTCGGAACTGGCGTCCACCTCGCCGAGGATGCGCGTCTCAAAGGTGTCCAGCACCAGGCGGTTGGCCTCCAGGATGTCGCTCATCTTGCCGGTGTCAATCCACCACCCGCTGACCATGGACGCCTTCACGTTCAGCCCTTTGTCCACCAGGTACTGGATGGTGTCGGTGATCTCCAACTCGCCGCGCTTGGACGGCTTGATGGCGTTGACGGCTTCCCACACATGGTGGTCAAACATGTAGATGCCGATGACGGCCAGGTCGCTGACGAACTCCTTGGGCTTCTCCACCAGGCGCACGACGTGGCCATGCTCGTCCAACACGGCCACGCCCAGGGCCTCGGGGTTGGGCACCCTGTACAGCAGAATCTGCGCGTTCAGCGAGTCGTCCTGGAACGTCTCCACGAAGGGCACGATGCCATCGCGGATGAAGTTGTCGCCCAGGAACAGCACGAACCGCTCGTCGCCCAGGAAGTCGCGGGAAATCTTGATGCCGTGGGCGATGCCCAGCGGAGCCTCCTGCTGGATGTAGGTAACCCTGGCGCCGAAGCGGGAGCCATCGCCCACCGCCTCGCGAATTTGGTCGCCGGTGTCGCCCACGACGATGCCCAGGTCGGTAACGCCCGCTTCCACCAGGTCTTCTATCACGTAGAACAGCACCGGCTTGTTGGCCACGGGAACCAACTGCTTCGCGCCGGTGTAGGTCAACGGCCGAAGCCTTGTGCCCTTGCCCCCGCTGAGAATGAGACCTTTCATCGTGCCTCCCCGTAACGTGATCGGCGCGCCCTCCTGGCGGGACGCGCCGGTTCTATCTCCTCGCCGTCGCCCAGAATCGCAGCAGGATTGGCGCTCACCAGGCTCCACGCCCCAGGCCCGACGATTCGCTCGGCCTCCCGCGCCGCCTCCGTGAGCAGCGGGGGGCGGTGCGCGGCGGAGTGGGCGTCCGAAGCCAGCACATGCACCAGTCCCCGCTCCAGGAACGCGACCGCCGCGGATTTCGCCTGCGCCCCGAACCCTCCCAGGACGCTCGTCGCGGTAATCTGCACCAGCACGCCGCGCTCCACCAGCGCCTGCAACCGCTCGGGCTTCGCCGCCAGGAACGCGTTGCGCTCCGGATGCGCCAGAATGGGCTTGTACCCCTCCACCTGCAAGCGGAATATCACCTCGTCGGTGTAGGGCGGAAAGGCGAAGAACGGGAGTTCCACCAGGACGTACCGCGTAGATGCAATGGGCCACGCCAGCCCTTCCGCCAGCCAACGGAAGATATCCGGCTCCAGGCTCACCTCTGCCCCCGGGTGCACCTCCACGTCCACGCGATGGTCCGCAAAAGCGCGCCGCAGGTCTTCCAGCCGCCGGCCGAATTCCTCACGGGTCAGCCCCGAATCTCGGACGTGGGGAGTGGCCACGATCTGCCCGACGCCGTCGGCCAGGGCCGCGCGGGCCATGGCCAGGGCTTCCTCCAAGGTCTGCGGCCCATCGTCCACGCCCGGCATGATGTGGGCGTGCAGGTCAACGAGCCTCGCCGCACCCGTCTCCGCCATCCGCTAGCGACTGCCCTCGGCGGCATAGTATCGCGTGAGCAGCGTGTCGGCCTGCACGTTGGTCAGGGCCGCGCCGATGATACGCGCGTTCGCCTTCTCCAGCAGGGCCTTCGCCCGCTCCACGTAGTCGCGTTTGGCCCGCCCTGCCTGCACCACCAGCAGCACGGCGTCCACCTTGGAGGCCAGAATCGCGGCGTCGGCCACGGCGACGACCGGCGGCGCATCCACCAGGACGATGTCGGCCCGCTCTCGCAGCGCCGCGAGGAGTTCCTCCATGCGGCGCGAACCGAGCAACTCCAGCGGGTTGGGCGGGATGGGGCCGCTGGTCAGCACCGAGAGGCCGTTCACCCCCACCGATCGGAGCGGCGGCTCCTTCAGCGTCTCGGCGTTCATCAGCGCCGTCGTAAGCCCCTCGCCGTTGGGCAGGCCGAAGATGGAATGAAGCGAGGGTCGGCGCAGGTCGCAATCCACGACGATGACCCGCCGTCCCTCCTGGGCGGCGACGACGGCCAGATTGGCCAGCGTGGACGACTTGCCCTCTTCTGGGCTTGCGCTGGTGAGCATCAACGCGCGAATCGGCCGGTCCAGGCCGGCGAAATCAATGCTGGTCAGCAGCGTGCGGTACGCCTCGCTGATGGCGGACCGCGGCTGCGCGATGGTGATCAAGTTCTGCAGGGTCTTCTCGCTCATCTGCAAGCATCCCTCCATAAGGAAACGGCTACGGCCGAGGCCCGCATTCGGGCGCGGGTTCCGCCGCCGCTACAGAATCTGACTGACAACCGCAAACCCCACGGCCCCCACGATAAGCCCCAGGCCGAAGTAGAGCAGCGTTTCGGGCCGAATGCGGGGGAGCAGCGCCCTGCGGCGCGCCGGCGTCGCCTCGCCGCCCGCCGGGATGGAGCCGAGCACCACCAGGCCGGTGATGCGCTCCACCTGCTCCGGCGTGCGCAACAGGTCGGCCTGAACCCACTCCAGGAAGAAGACGATCACGCCCGCCAGCAGAAGGCCAACCACGCCCCCCACGATGAGGTTGATCTTGAGTTTCGGCGAGAACAGTTCGTACCGCGCGCTGTCAATGATGGCAACGTCTATGCGGTCGCGCTTGTCTTGCTTCTCGTTCCAGGCCGCCCTGTCCTCCGCGAAAATCTCGGCCACTTTCTGCGCGATGGTTACCGCCACAGCGGGGTCGGTGTCCTTGGCGTCAATGCGAATGGAGAAGTTGGAAGGGTCAGGGCTGACGGTAACCTTGCTCAGCAGGTCGTCGGTGGACATGTCCAACTGGCCGCGCTCAATGGCCCGCTGGGCGGTGTTGTGGCTGCGAATCTGCAGGGTGTAACTGCGGAGCAGGTCCTTGGCGGTGTTGCTCAGGCCCCAGTCGGCGCGGGCCGGCTCCGCCCGCAGGACGATGCTCGCCCGATACACCGGCGTCTGCATCTTGCCCACCAGCACCGCCACGGCCGCCGTGAAGAGGGCTAGAAAGATGAAGATCCAGCCTCGCTTGCGGATGATGTCCAGGTAGTCTCGGAATTCCAATCCCGCCTCCTAACCGTTGTCGTCGGACAATTGTACCACACCTGCCCCGCGCGGGCAAAGGCTGCCCGCCCGACGCGGGCCACGGTCATCCACGAATCACACGAATCGGCACGAAGGTAAAGCCCCGCCCTGCGCCCCGCCCGACGCTGAAGCATCGGGCTGAACGGGCAAAGCCCTGCGGGCTAGTAGGGACGGCGCATGCGTCGTCCCTACGCGGTTCGGCGCCCACCGCGCGGGCTTGCCAACCTCACCCCCTCGTTCCCCCTCTCCGCCGGCGGAGAGGGGGAGGCCGAAGGCCGGGGGTGAGGTGCACTTGCGCCCTGCCCGACGCCGAAGCATCGGGCTGAACGGGCAAAGCCCTGCGGGCTAACCCCAGCCCCGAAGGGGCTTCGTCCTTTCAGCACGGGGGTTTAGCCCCGCGCGTCGCCCCTCACCCTGTCCCTCTCCCGGCGGGAGAGGGAACGGCGGGCGGCCCTGTTTTCGCGGCTTTCGCGCCCTTTCGTGCCCTTCGCGATCCAAATGCCCCCAGCACGGGGGTTTAGTCCCGCGCGGGCTTGCCGACCTCACCCCCTCGTTCCCCCTCGCCGCCGGCGGAGAGGGGGAGGGGGAGGCCGAAGGCCGGGGGTGAGGTGCACCTGCGCCCCGCCCCCCTCACAGCCATCGGCGCGAGCGGGGTATCTCGGCCAGCACGTCAAGCCCCATGCGCGCCAACTCCGCCCGCGTGCGCACCGTGTCGTCCAGGTAGTCCCACAGGAACGCAATCCCGACGCCCGCCAGCAATGCGATTAGTAGACGCAGCGGCAGGTCCAGGCGTTCCCGCAGACTGCGCCCCGCCACCCCGAAATGCGGGCCATCTACCCGCCGCACGACCGCATCCTCGGCCTGCAGGAACCCGAAGAATTGGGCGCTTTGCTCCTGCAGGACGGCGGTGATGGCGTCGGCGATGGCCCGAATCTGCGTCTCGTCGGGCCAGGCCACGCTGACGTTGAGAATCCGGTGGAGTTTGCCCGTCTGGGTGGCGGCGCCGATGGCGATTCCCGACGCCTGCACGCCCCGCCTGGACAGTTCGGCGCTCACGGCATTGCTGAACTCGCTCCGCCGAATCACCTCGCCCAGGTCGTCCACAAAGTATTCCGCCGTCAGCCACGTGTAGTAGCGGTCGTAACTGTAGTAGTCGCCGGTCTTCGGCTCGGGCCTGATGCCCACGGTGAACGCCATGGACGCCGTGTAGGTCGTGGGGGCCGGCCTGGCCGTCAGCAACGTGATGACGCCCACCAGCACCGGCAGCAACACCCAGACCCACCATCGTCGTTTCAGGATGCGCCAATAGGTTCTCAATTCCATACGCCACTCCTTGCCTGCGCGGTTCACGCCAGGGCCTGCTCCTGGGTCGCCAGGAGCACCCCGATGCCCCGCTGGGCCATATCCAGAAGCCGCAACAAATCGGCGTGGGAGAAGGGCCGCCCTTCGGCGGTGCCCTGCACCTCCACGTATTGCCCCTTCGCGTTCATCACCACGTTGAAATCCACATCCGCCGCCAGGTCCTCGTCATAGCACAGGTCCAGCAGAGGTTCGCCGCCGACCATGCCCACGCTCACCGCCGCCACCGGCGCACGGAGCGCCCCTGGGGGCACGGCTCCCTCCGCGATGAGCCGCCGCACGGCGATGGCCAGCGCCACGTATGCGCCCGTAACGGCGGCGGTGCGAGTCCCCCCGTCGGCCTGCAGCACGTCGCAGTCGGCGATGAAGGTGCGCTCGCCCAGGAGCGACAGGTCCACCGACGCCCGCAGGCTCCGCCCGATGAGGCGGCGAATCTCCTGCGTGCGGGCGGTCAGGCCGGCGGTCTCGCGGGGCGTGCGCGTCAGGGTAGAGCGTGGCAAGAGCGAATACTCCGCCGTAACCCATCCACCCTTGCCCAGCCGATGAGCCGGCACCCCCTCTTCCACCGAGACATTGCACAGCACATGCGTATCGCCCAGGCAGATGAGGGCCGACCCCTCGGCGTACTTGGTGAAGCCGGTGGTGATGCGAATCGGGCGCAGTTCGTCGGCGCGGCGGCCATCTTTCCGAGGCATTTCACTCCCCCAGCACATAGCGCAGAATGATTCGGTGAACGATTTGCTCCACGGGCGCGCGGTCGTCGGTGAATACGGCCCGCGCCTCCGTTACTTCCCACATCAAGGGCAAGACCCGCGAGGCCACGGCGCGCAGGCGGGCGTCGGCCAGGCCCTCCGCGTTCGCCCGGAAGTTGTCCAGCGTCGTCGGCTGGCGCGTCCCCACCACCAGGCAGGACGCCAGGCTTCCGTCGCGGTCGGGCGTGTCCAGCACGTACACGCTGGGGAAAACGGTGCGCATGGTCTGGGCGATGGCGTTCACCAGCGAGTAGTCGCCCGGCGCGCGCCCCACGTTGATGGCCGCCACGCCGTCGCCGGCGAGACGGTCATGCACTTCCTGGAAGAACTCGCGCGTCGTCAGGTGGAACGGAATGTACGGGGGACGGTAGGCGTCCACGGCGATGACCGAATACCCGCCCGGGCTGTTGCGGAGAAAGTAGCGCCCGTCCTGCACGATGACGCGCAGATTCGGCTCGTTCATGGCGAAGTACTGGCGGCCCACGCGGACGATCTCCGGGTCAATCTCCACGCCGTCCATGCGCACGCCGCCGTACACAAGCGCGTACTGCTTGGACACGGTGCCCGCCGCCAGCCCGATGAGGCACAAACTGGAGACCCGTGAGGGCGCGAACGGCGGCGCGTTGAAAAGCGGGGCCACCAGGAAGTAGTCCCACACCTCGCCGGTCAGTTCCTCGTGCGGGTTGTACACGGAGTGCACCCCCTGGCCCTCGTTGAGGCGCAGGTAGATGTCATCGCCCCAGCGCACAACCTGGATGTAGTTGTACGCCGATTCGGTTTCGTAGATGAGGCCCTCGGAAGCCTTCACGACGCCCGACGGCAACGCCACCGCAGCCGCCGCCAGGACGAGGCCGCAGGCGGCGTAGGCCCACGCGCGACGGGCGCGGGCCATCGCCAACCCCACCACAGAGATGACCAGCAGCGCGAGCGAGAACAGCCAGAACGTTCGGCGCGTGCCGATGGCGGGGATGAACACCAGCACCGGCGCGAACGTGCCCACGATGCTGCCCAACGTGGAGACGGCGTACATCCGCCCGGCGGCGTGTCCCGCAGAACCCACGTCGCGCACGGCCAGGCGCACGGCAAAGGGCGACACGAACCCCAGCAGGATGACCGGCGCGGCGAACAGCAGCAACACCCCCACGAGCGACCCCGCCAGCAGCCCCACGTCGTAGGCGGCAAACCCGCGCACGGAAAGCGAAAGGACTGGCCGGGCCGCGAACGGCACCAGCCCGATGAGAAGCGCCGCCGCTCCGGTGATGCTGTAGAACGTCGTGGCGTGCGGCGAACGGTCGGCGACGCGGCCACCCAGGTAGTAGCCCACCGACAGGTACACCAGGATCAACCCGATGAGATTCGCCCACACGATGAGCGAATTGCCGAAGTAGGGATCCAACAGCCGCGCAGCCGACATCTCCACCGCCATGGTGGTCATGCCGGAAACGAAGACGGCCAACGTAAGGAACCCTCGCTGTCCCCTGGGCATTCCTCTCCTGCCAGGTCTGCGGTCTCCGCGCGACGCGCATTCCGCCTTGTCAGACTACGGCGCATTATACCCGCGCAGACGGCGTTTGGCAAAGGGCTGAACCCAGCGGGCTCGGTTCCGTTTGTGTTGGCGAGCATGCCGAAAGGCATGGAGAACCGCGAATCGCGCGAATAAACGCGAATGGAAACAGATATTCGTGTTCATTCGCGTTTATTCGCGGCTACAACATCTCCGCTAGCGGCGAGAGGGGCCGAGGGTGTGAGGTCGGCACACCGCGCAGGTCCAGACCCCAAGGGTCTCGGAGACCCTTGGGGTCTTCAACGCCAGCCCGATGCTTCAGCGTCGGGCGTGGTGTGCCGCGGAATCGCGCCATGTCTAGGGAACCGCGAATCGCGCGAATAAACGCGAATGGAAACAGATATTCGTGTTCATTCGCGTTTATTCGCGGTTACAACCTCTCCGCTCCGCAGGTGGAGAGGGGGGGCGAGGGTGTGAGGTCGGCGCACCGCGCAGGTCCAGACCCCAAGGGTCTCGGAGACCCTTGGGGTCTTCAACGCCAGCCCGATGCTTCAGCGTCGGGCGTGGTGTGCCGCGGAATCGCGCCATGTCTAGGGAACCGCG
>DAOTVT010000158.1:0-5309 GCA_034436295.1 Anaerolineae bacterium
ACCTGACGCGGCGGCTCCAGCGGGCGGCCCAGGCGGTGTACCCGCCCAAGGGCGTGCGCCCGGCCTGGAAGATCGTGGCCGACCTGGCGAATGCGACTCCAGGCCGCGAGAAGAAGCGCGGCGCCGAGTCGCACTGGGACTACGAGGCGGCTTCCGAAATCTGGCGCGAGATCACGCGGGGCGTCGCCGTGTGCCGCGAATGCACGTATGAGACCATCGGGGCCGCGGGCTGGCAGCCCGAATCGGCGGCGGAGAAGGTCAAGCCCGCGCCCTTCGCGGTGGAGTACCCCGTCGCGCCCGAAGGCTATCCGTTGAGGCTGGTGGCCGGGCGGGCGATGTTCCCTAACGCGGTGCCTGCCCGCTACTCGGCGGCCCTTGCGCCTGTCCTGTGGGGCGATGCGCTGCTGATCCACCCGCAGGATGCCGAGGCGCGCGGCGTGAAGACGGGCGATGCCGTTCGCGTCGCCTCGGCCAGGGGGGCTGTGGAACTGAAGGCCCGGGTGTCGCCCGATGTCGTGCCCGGTTGCGTGTGGGCCTGCCAGGATTCGGTCGCGGCCGTCCTGGAAGCGCCCGACAGGGCCACATTCGTGAAACTGTCGCGTTCGTAGAATCGCAAGAACTCGGGGAGTGCACATGGACTGGATAGACACGCTGCTGATTCCGGCTATCAAGGCCATCGTGGTAACGTTGGGATTGCTGGTCGGCTTCGCCTACATGACGCTGGCCGAGCGCAAGATTTGCGCGCGGTTCCAACTGCGCTACGGCCCCAATCAGGCGGGGCCATTCGGCATCTTCCAGCCGATTGCCGACGCCCTGAAGGCCATCTTCAAGGAAGAGGTCATTCCGGAGCATGTGGACAAGTGGCTCTACGTCCTATCCCCCGTGCTGGCGATGGCGCCCGCCATCCTGGCCTTTGCGGTGATTCCCGTCGGGCGGCCCATCGTCATCGCCGGCCGCACCATCACGCTGCAACTGGCGGATATCAACGTGGGGCTGCTGTACCCCATGGCTGTGGCCGGCCTGGGCGCCTACGGCATCGTGCTGGGCGGGTGGTCGTCCAACAACAACTACTCCCTGTTGGGCGCGCTGCGCACCACGGCGCAAATCATCAGTTACGAACTCCCCATGGCCCTGTCGCTGGTGGCGCTGGTCGTCGTTACAGGCACGCTGCGGATGAGCGGCATCGTGGAGTACCAGGCGGCGCTGCCCCTCATCGTGCTGCAGCCCATCGGCTTCCTCATCTACTTCATCTGCGGCCTCGCCGAGACGAACCGCTCGCCGTTTGACTTCCCGGAGACGGAGAACGAACTCATCTCCGGCTACAACACCGAGTACGGGGGCATCAAGTTCGCGCTGTTCTTCATGGCCGAGTACATCAACATGATCGTGGTGAGCGCCCTTGTCGCGACGCTGTTCCTGGGCGGCTGGCAGGGGCCGATTCTCCCCGGGTGGCTCTGGTTCTTTATCAAGACGGCGGTCATTCTGTTCGTGTTCATCTGGGTACGCGCGAGCCTGCCCCGCGCCCGTTACGACAAACTCATGCACTTCTGCTGGAAGTTCCTGACGCCGCTGGCCGCGCTCAACCTGCTGTTTACGGCGGTCGTCGTGCTCATCCTTCGCTGATTGAAGTGCGGGGCGAATCGGCCCTGCGTTGACAGAGGTGGGGCATGTCCATAGTCAATGTGCTCAAGGGGTTCTACGAGATCCTGAAGGCGATGGCGGTTACGCTGAAGTACTTCTTCACCAAGCCGCTGACGGTTCAGTACCCGAAGGAGAAGATTCGCCTGTACCCGCGCTTTCGCGGGCGGCATGAATTGCAGCGCCGCCCCGACGGGCTGGAGTTGTGCGTGGGCTGCGGGTTGTGCGCGGCCATCTGCCCCGCCAGGGCCATCTACGTGGAGGCGGCGGAGAACACCGACGACGCCCGTTACTCGGGCACCGAACGCTACGCGCGGCTGTACGAGATCAACTACACGCGCTGCATCTTCTGCGGGTTCTGCGAGGAGGCCTGCCCCACTGGCGCGCTGAAACTGGGGCACGAGTTCGCGCTGGCGAGGGCATCGCGCGGCGAATTGGTCATGGGCAAGGAGACGCTGCTCCAGCCCGCGACCCCCCACGCTATCATACTGGAGGATTGAACGGCATGCTGGAGATCATCCTTTTCGCGTGCTTCGGTCTCGCGGCCATCGCCGGAGCCATCTGGGTGATACTGGGCAAGAACGCCACGTGGAGCGCGTTGGGGCTGCTCATCAACTTCTGCGCGCTGGGGGCGCTGTACATCATGCTGAACGCCCCGTTCGTGGCGCTGATTCAGTTCATCGTGTACGCGGGCGCCATCGTGGTGATGTTCCTGTTCGTCATCATGTTCCTGATGGTGGCGCGGGGCGAAGGCGAAGACAGGCGGCTTGTCCAGCGGTACGGGGGCATCGCGCTGGCCGTGCTTCTCGCGGTGGGCCTGCTGTACGTGGGGCTGAACGCGGCCATGCCGCGCGCGCCGCTGCCCGCCACGCCGCAGGACAACGTTCAGATATTGGGCCTGACGCTGTTTTCGCAGTACCTGCTGCCGCTGTGGATGGCGGGGGTGCTGGTTCTCATCGGGATGATTGCCGTCGTCGTGCTGGCCAGGCGCAGGCGGGAGGCCTAGCAGCGCCGCACGCAGGCGCGGCCGAATCGGACTTGGACAGGAGAAAGAGATGTCGCTTTCTTCGCTTCACTACTTTATCCTTAGCGCGATTCTGTTTGCCATCGGCGGCATCGGCGTGCTGGTGCGCCGCAACGTCTTCGTGATCTTCATGTGCGTGGAGATGATGCTCAACGCGGTGAACCTGTCGCTGATCGCCTTCGCGCGCTACCTGAACGCGCCCGACGGGCAGTTGCTGGTGTTGTTCGTGATGGCCATCGCCGCCGCCGAGGTGGTGGTAGGGCTGGCGATTCTGGTGGCGCTTCACCGTCGTCGCCCCCTCACGGACGTGGACGAGATGAATGTGCTGCAAGGGTAATGGCCTGTCCAGCGTGATGGGAGCGTGATCGGATGCGCGCGGGGCTAAACCCCCGCGCTGAGGGCGCGAAGCCCCTTCGGGGCTACGGCAAGCCCGCAGGGCTTCGCCCGTTCAGCCCGACGCTTCAGCGTCGGGCGGGGTGGACGCAGCACGCGCGGGGCTAAACCCCCGCGCTGAGGGCGCGAAGCCTCTTCGGGGCTACGGCCAGCCCGCAGGGCTTTGTTCGTTCAGCCCGACGCTTCAGCGTCGGGGCGGGGAGGACGCGCAGCCCGCGCGGGGCCAAACCCCCGCGCTGAGGGAGCGAAGGGCGCGTATCGCGTAGGGACGACGCAGGCGTCGCCCCTACGGCCAGCCCGACGCTTGAGCGTCGGGGCGGGGAGGACGCGGTCGCGGCCATTCGGAGCCGTGAGGGGCGAGGAATGGCAGGGCGAACATCAGGTGTGAGGGAACATCGGAGCGGGAGGAACGCATGCTGAATTACGCCTGGCTTGTGCTGGCATTCCCCCTCGTGGGGGTCATCATCAACGCATTCCTGGGCCGCCACCTGGGCAAGCGGGGCGCGGGGATTCTGGCCTCGGCCATGGTGGGCCTGTCGTTTGTCGGCGCGGTCTGGATGTTCGTGGAACTCCTGGGGCTGGAAGACCGCGTCGTTACGCGCCCGCTGTTTGACTGGATTTCCGTCGGCGACTTCAACGTGCAGGTCAAGTTGCTCATAGACCCCCTGTCCTCGGTGATGGCGGTGGTGGTCAGCGGCGTCTCCTTCCTGATTCACATCTACTCCATCGGCTACATGGCGCACGACGAGCGGTTTGTCCGTTTCTTCGCCTACCTGAACCTCTTCGTGTTCGCCATGCTGACGCTGGTGCTGGCCGAGAACCTGCTGGTTACCTACGTGGGCTGGGAAGGCGTGGGGCTGTGCTCGTATCTGCTCATCGGGTTCTGGTTTGAGCGCAAGTCGGCGGCCGACGCGGGCAAGAAGGCCTTCCTGGTCAACCGCGTGGGCGACGTGGGGTTCGCCCTGGGGCTGATGCTGATGTTCGTTACCTTCGGCTCGCTGAGCATGGGCCAGGTGCTGGAGCAGGCCATGGTGGTGCGCCTGATGCCTGGCGTGGCGACGGCCATCTCGCTGCTCCTGTTCGTGGGCGCGGTGGGCAAGTCGGCGCAGATTCCGCTGTACGTCTGGCTCCCCGACGCGATGGAAGGCCCCACGCCCGTCAGCGCCCTCATCCATGCGGCGACGATGGTTACCGCAGGCGTGTACATGGTGGCCCGCACGCACACGTTGTTCGCGCTGTCGCCGTCGGCGCTCACGTGGGTGGCGGCCATCGGCGGGGTTACCGCCTTCTTCGCGGCGACCATCGCGCTGACCCAGCACGACCTGAAGCGCGTGCTGGCCTATTCCACCATCAGCCAGTTGGGCTATATGTTCCTGGGCGTGGGCGTGGGGGCCTACGCCGCGGGCATCTTCCACCTGACGACGCACGCCTTCTTCAAGGCGCTGTTGTTCCTCGGCGCGGGCAGCGTCATGCACGCCCTGGCAGGCGAACTGGACATCCGCAAGATGGGCGGGCTGCGCAGCAAGATTCCCGTTACGTTCTGGACGTTCCTCTTCGCGGCCCTGGCCATCGCGGGCTTCCCTGGCCTGGCGGGCTTCTACAGCAAGGATGAAATCCTGTGGCGCACCTTCGCCGCCGGCAAGACCTTCCTGTGGGCGCTGGCGCTGCTGACGGCAGGCCTGACGGCGTTCTACGTATTCCGCCTGGTGTTCCTGGTGTTCTACGGCGAGTCCAGGGTGGACAAGAAGGTGGCGGCGCATATCCACGAGTCGCCCAAGGTCATGACCGTGCCGATGGGAATCCTGGGGCTGTTGTCGGTCATCGGCGGCTACATCGGCGTGCCCAAGATTCTGGGCGGCAACAACTGGATTGAGCATTACCTGGACGGGAGCCTGGGCTGGCATTCGCCCGAGGCTGCCATCGCCGAGACGGCCCATGCGTCGGCGGGCACGGAGTGGGCCTTGCTCATCGCGTCGGTCATTGTGGCGCTGGCGGGCATCGCGCTGGCCTACGTGTTCTACGTGCGGCGCACCGATTTGCCGGCGCGCGTCGCCAAGAGCCTGGGCGGGCTGTACACGCTCGTGTACAACAAGTACCAGGTGGACGAGTTCTACATGGCGGTCGTCGTCAACCCGCTGCGGTCGCTGGGGCAGTTCCTGGCGGCTCGCGTGGACGGGCCGGTGGTGGATGGCATCGTAGAGGGCATCGCGGCGCTGGTGGCGCTCATCGGGCGCGGATTGCAGGCGCTGCAGAC
>DAOTVT010000159.1:0-34793 GCA_034436295.1 Anaerolineae bacterium
GTCATCGGCGAGGGCAAGTACCTGATGCCCGGCCAGCGCGCCACCGTAACCGGCTTCATCCGCATCACCGACAAGCCGCCCAGAACCTCGCCCCACTTCTGGGCCGGCCTGATCCACGAGGACGTGCAGATTCTGCTGGATCACGTGGACGCGCAGACGATTGACATTGCATACTAGCCGTCAGCCATCAGCCATCAGCAAGGAGCAGGCGCATCGCTGACCGGCTGACCGCTGATCGCTGACGGCTGACCGCTGGAACCTGGGAATGAACGATCTCTCCATCATCATCGTGAGTTACAACACGCGAGACCTGACGCGGGCGTGCGTGCGCTCGGCGCTGGATGGCCTGGCGCGGTCGGGCCTGCGCGGCGAGGTGTGGGTGGTGGACAACGCCTCGGCCGACGGCAGCGCCGACATGGTGCGGGCCGAGTTCCCCCAGGCGCGCCTCATCGCCAACGCCGACAATCGGGGGTTCGCCGCCGCCAACAACCAGGCCATCGCCCGCTCGGACGCCCGGCACATCATGCTGCTCAACTCCGACGCCGAGGTGCGCGGCGACGCCCTGGGCGCCATGGTGCGCGTGCTGGATGCGCGGCCCAACGTGGGCGCGGTGGGCGCGCGCCTGGTGTACCCAGACGGCTCGTTCCAGCACTCGGCCTTTCGGTTCCCCGGCTTCGCGCAGATTTTCCTGGACTTCTTCCCGCTCCATCCCCGCCTGCTGGACTCGCGGGTGAACGGGCGCTACCCGCGCCGCCTGTACGCGGGCGCGGAGCCGTTTCCGGTGGATCACCCGCTGGGGGCGGCGCTGATGGTGCGCGCCGAGACGGTGCGCCAGGTGGGGCCGCTGGACGAGGGCTTCTTCATGTACTGCGAGGAGATTGACTGGTGCTGGCGGATGCGCAAGGCGGGGTGGGAGGTGCTGTGCGTGCCGACGGCGGAAGTGATGCACCACGGCGCTGGGACGACCCGCCGATTCCGCGAGGAGATGTTCGTGGCGCTGTGGCGTAGCCGCTTCCGCCTGTACGAGAAGCACCGCGGGGCGGGGTACGCCCGATGGGTGCGGCGGTGGGTGCGGCTGCTGATGCGGGCGGACGGCGCCCGAATTCGGCGGCGGTTGGCGCGGGGCCAGATCGCACAAGACGAGGCGCGGGCGCTCCTTTCGGCCTACGCGCGCGTGGCGGCGTTATGATGCCCCGCCCAGGCACGGATGCAACGCCCACCGCGAATCCCCGCGAACGGACACGAATGGAAGACTCACCGCCGACGCACAGACCATGCCGCGGAGAACCTCGCTGTGGTGAATCTCCGTGGGATTGATGGACTGACGAGATGAGAATCGCCGCAGTGGTGCTGACGAAAAACGAGGCGCGGCACATCGCCGACTGCCTGGCTACCCTGGCCTGGGCAGACGAGCGCGTGGTCTTTGACTCGTTCAGCGACGACGCGACGGTGGACATCGCCCGTGCGTCGGGCGCGCGCGTGATCCAGCACGCCTTCCGCGGCTACGCCTCGCAGCGCAACGCCGCCCTGGAGCAGGTGGCCGCCGACTGGATTTTCTTCGTGGACGCCGACGAGCGCGCCACGCCCGAACTCGGCGCCGAAATCCGCCAGGTCGTCCAGCGCCCCGAAGTCGGGTGGTGGGTTCCCCGCAAGAACATCATCTGGGGGCGGTGGATTCGCCATACGGGCTGGTCGCCCGACTACCAGATGCGCCTGCTGAAGCGCGGGTTCGCGCGCTACGACCCCGCGCGCGAGGTGCACGAGGTGGGGCTGCTGGACGGCGCGGAGGGGTTCTTGCAGAATCCCCTCACCCACTACAACTACGACACGGTGCGGCAATTCCTGCAGAAGCAAGGCCGCTACACGGAATACGAGGCGCGGATTCTGTTGGAGTCGGGCGTTGTGCCGCGCGCCCGTGGACTGGTGGGCCAGCCCCTGCGCGAATTCTGGCGCAGGTTCGTCCAACTCCAGGGCTACAAGGACGGCGGCCATGGCCTGCTCCTGAGCGCCCTGATGGCCTACTACGCCTTCCGTCGCGTGCAGATGGCGCGGAGGATTGCCCGTGGGCGGTAGATTGCGGCGCATCAGGCGGGCCGTCTCCAGATTTTCCCACGCGGCGGCAACCGCGCTGTTCTTGCTCCTGTTGCTCATTGGCCTTCGCTCGGACGCCTACCCGCGCACCAAGGTGCTGGAACAGCGCCTTGAAGTCCTCACGGCGGGCAAGCAGTTCAACATCGCGGCGTGGGAGGCGCGGGCGCTGGCCGACAAGGTGTGGCAACTCATCCGTGGCCCGCGCCTGGACGAGGGCGACACGGACACGGTGCGCGAGTTCTTTGACGTGGCGGCGCGCATCGGCGGCCTGCGAGCCGAGGCCGAACGCCTCGCGGCCCAGAAACTTCACATGTCGGCGCGGGCGGCGGAAATCCAGACCGAGTTGAAGACGCTGTACGCGAAGCGCGACGCGCTGGAGGACAAGGCCGAGGACATCCTGGCGCTGCAGGTAACGCGGGCGCTCCGCGAAAACGACCTGCACACGCGCATCCTCGGCCGCGATGTCATCTGGCCGCCCGTTACCAGCGAGTTCGTGGACTTGCCCCTGCTGCTGGTTGTCTCGCCCCGCGAGCGCATTGAGCGCCGCGCGAACTATCTGCTCATCCCCGACCTGAGCGTGGCCGAGATGGAAGAGATAGAGGACGCCGTCCGACGCATGGGATACTCGGGGCTTGTTACCCACATCGGCGGGCTGTCCACATATCCGGCGATGATTCCCGAAATCTACGGCCTGGGGTTCGTGCTGGACACCATGCCCCACGAGTGGGTGCACGACTTCCTGGCCTTCTACCCGCTGGGCTGGGCCTACGGGACTTCGGGCGAACTGACGACGATGAACGAGACGGTGGCCGACATCGTGGGCGACGAGATCGGGCAGTATCTGGCGCGGCGCTACTATCCCGAATACGTGCGGGAGCCGCGGCCTGCGCCAACCCCCGCGCCGAAGCCCACGGAGCCGCCGGCGTTTGACTACAACGCCTTCATGCGGGAAACGCGGCTCCGCACGGACGAGTTGCTGGCGCAGGGGCGCGTGGACGAGGCCGAGGCCTACATGGAGCAGCGGCGGCTGGAACTCCAGGAGCACGGCTACTACATCCGCAAGTTGAACCAGGCCTATTTCGCCTTCTGCGGTTCGTATGCCACCGGGCCTGGCTCGGTGAGTCCCATCGGGCCGCAACTGCAATCCTTGCGACGGGCGTCGGCCTCGCTGCGGGACTTCCTGTTCACGGTGGCGCGTATGCGCTCCTACGACGACCTGCTGCGCCTGGTGGGCACGCCAACGCCGACGCCCACCCCCGTGGCGACGCCGGCCACCCCCTAGCCTGGCGCGGTCTAGCGACTGCCCTCGTCAAAGGGGGCGACCGTCGCCTCTCCGTCGGGCGACGCGGTCAACTGCTGGAGTTTCAGTTCGGCCTTGTCCAGCAGGTTCTGGCAGTGGCGGGCGAGAAGGCTGCCGCGCTCAAACAGGCGGATGGTCTCCTCCAGCGGCAGATTCCCCGTTTCCATCCGTTCCACCAAATCTTCCAGTTCGCGGAAGGCTTCCTCAAAGGACAGGGTCTCTACGTCCGGCATATCGTTCATGGCGTTTCGCTCTCCTTGGCATCTTGCCCATCGGTAACGCGCCCGTGGAATCGGCCGTCGCTGACCTGAACGCGAATGCGATCTCCTGGGCGCACCTGCTGCGTGCTGGACACGACGCTCCCCGACGGCACGAGCGACACGATGGCATATCCGCGGGCCAGCGTGGACTGGGGCGATGCGGTCTCCAGGCGGCTGGCCAATGCCGTCAGCACGGCGCGCTGGCGGGCCAGGCTTTGTCGGGCCATCAGGGCGATGCGGTGGGCGTACTCGTCGGTGCGTTGGCGGCGGCTCACGATCTGGGCCTGGGGCGAAGCGCGCACCAGCGCCTTGCGCTCGTAGGCGAGACGTTCGGCGAGCGCCTGGATTTGGCGCGCGCCGATGCTGCCCATTCGCGCCCGCAGTTTGTCCAGCGCGGCGGTCAACTCGGCGCGGTCGGGCGTAACGATTTCGGCGGCGGCGGTCGGCGTCGGCGCGCGGCGGTCGGCCACCAGGTCGGCGATGGTGAAGTCGGTCTCGTGGCCGACGCCGGTAACGACGGGGATGCGGGATTGGAAGATCGCCCTGGCCACGCGCTCGTCGTTGAAGGCGGCGAGTTCTTCCAGGGAGCCGCCCCCGCGCGCCACGATGAGCACGTCGCAATCGGTGTGGCGGTTGAGCGCGTCCAGGGCCGCCACGATCTGGTCGGGGGCTTCCGCGCCCTGCACCTGGGTGGGGGCCAGCGTCGCCGCGACGCACGGGAACCGTCGGCGCAAGACGTGCAGGATGTCGCGCAGCGCGGCCCCGTCGGGCGAGGTTACAATGCCGATGTGCCGCGGGAACTGCGGCAGCGGGCGTTTGCGCTCCTCGGCGAACAGCCCTTCGGCGCGCAGGCGTTCCTTGAGCCGCTCCAGTTGCACGTAGTACTCGCCCAAGCCCGCGGGCTGGATTTCCTCCACGTACAGTTGGTACACCCCCTGGGCCTCGTACACGCCGATTCGGCCGTGGGCCAGAACCCGATCGCCGTCCTGCGGGAGGCGGGCGATCCGCATGACGGCGGTGCGCCACATCACGCACGCGATGCGGGCGCCGGCGTCCTTCAGGCTGAAGTACACGTGCCCCGACGAGGGGCGGGACAGGTTGGAGACCTCGCCCTCCACCCACACATCTCCGAGCGTCGGATCGTCCTCCACGAGCCCCTTGATGTGCGCGGTGATCTCGCTGACGGTGAACGGGCGGGTAGGTTGGGGGAAAAGGGACATCTGGAACATGGCGTTACTCCCTGTCGCCCTGCGGCAACCTGGGGCGGGCGACCGTCATGGCCCAGACGGCGCGCGCCCCGGCTTCCAGCGCGGCCCGCCCGCAGGCTTCCAGCGTCGCGCCGGTGGTGCACACGTCGTCCACCAGCAGGATGGCTTTGCCCGACAGCGCCGCCGGGTCGCCGCGGAAGGCGTCGCGGACGTTCTGCCAGCGCTCGGCGGCGTCCAGCCCCACCTGGGGCAGGGTTTGCCGCACGCGCCGCAGGCCGTTTCGGGCTATGGGGATTCCCGAGGCGCGGCTGAACTCCGCGGCCAGCAGATAGGACTGATTGTAGCCCCGTTCCCGTTGCCGCCTGGGGTGCAGCGGGACGGCGACAACGGCATCCACGGGGAGGCGAAGCCCCTCCCATTCGCGCATGAGAAGGCCCGACAGGGGCCTGGCCAACACGCGCTGCCCGTTGTACTTGAAGTTGTGAATGGCCGAGCGGAGGGGCTCCTCAAACCAGGCGACCGAGTAGATGCCGCGCAGGGCCGATTCGCCCCATTGCAGCGCGGGCCTGTCGTAGAGCGGGCGCGGCCCTGTGCGGATGTAACTTATCTTTGACATGCACTCGTCGCAGAGCCACTGCCCCACGCGCCCGCACCCGCCGCATTTGGGCGGGAAAACCCAGTCCAAGAGGGCATCCAGCGTCCTGGCCCATGGCATCGCGCGGCTCATCGCGTCAGCCCTCCGCATCGCCCAGGGCGATGAGGTCGCCCACCTCGGTCTGCGTGCGGCGAATCGTCGCGGGCGGGAGTTCCACGATGTAGCGGCAGCCGCGCACCAGGGGGCCGAGTTGCCAGGGGCGCATGGAGTCCTGCGCGCGGAGCACCCGCCCCTCGCGGTCCAGGTACAGCACGTCTATCGGGAAGCGCATGAAAAAGGTGTGGATGCTGCTGTCGCCGACGAGGACCAGGGCCTGGCCTTCAGCCAGGGCCTTCTGGAACATCAGCCCGCGCAGGCGCTGCCAGAAGGTCCGCGCGGCCCGCGCCTGGCGGGCGAGCGTCGTTTGCTTGGAGCGGTTGATGACGATCAAAACAGCGTCCCGAAAATGTTAGAGTGGATGAGGATGAGAATGGCGGGCCCCAGCAGCAGGATATAGATGCTCGGGAAGATGAGCAGGACCAGCGGGAAGGTCATCTTGAGCGGGGCCTGCTGGGCCTTCTCTTCGGCGCGCTGCCGCCTGCGGATGCGCATCTGCTCGGACTGGATGCGCAGGACCTTGGCGATGCTCACGCCGAGTTGGTCGGCCTGGATCACGGCGGCGACGAAGTTGGTAACCTCGGGCACGTCCATGCGGGCTGCCAGGTTGCGCAGCGCCTCGCGGCGACTCTGGCCCATGCGCATTTCGGCGATGGCGCGCCCGAACGCGCGGCTCAGTTCGTTGTCCCACTTCTCGTTGACCTTGGCCATGGCGGCGTCAAACCCCAGGCCCGCCTCCACGCTGATGGTCAGCAGGTCCAGCGCGTCGGGCAGCGCGCGGATGATCTCGTTCTTCCGCGCGCGAATCTTGCCCCCAAGCCAGATGACCGGCAGTTGGAATCCCAGGAGCGCCAGGACAATCGTGAGGAGGAAACGCTGAGAGACGGGCGCCTTGAGGGCGTTCAGGAACAGGAACGCCAGGGCGCCCAGCATGACGCCCGCCAGCCCCCGCACGCCGAGGAAGTCGGTGGCGCTCCAGTTGTTGGGGTTGCCGGCGGCCTCCAGTTTCAGCCGCGTGGACTCCACGTACTGCTTGGGGAGGAAGCGGGTTACGAAGCGCGCGCTGGCGTTGATGAGCGGCTTGACGACGCGCTCGGAGAACGGCTGCGACAGTTCCAGTTCCTCCAGCGTCAGCGGGCGTGCGCCGTATTCGGCCAGGCGCTGCTCCAGAGGCGTGGGTTCTTTGGTGCCCGCAAGCGCCACGAAAATCAACACGATGGACAGGCCCACGAGCAAGGATACGAACATCGGAACCAGCATGGCTTGTTCCTCCCTCGGACTACACCTCAATCTGGATGATGCGCCGAATGATGGCGAACCCCGAACCGATGAGGATGAAAATCATGGCGACCATGGCCCAGCCGCAGGGTTCCCGGAACAGCGATAGGATGTAGTCGGCGTTGATGAGGTACAGAATCAGCCCGACGGCGAAGGGAAGCAGGCCCACGATGATGCCCGTGCCCGTCTGCTGCGCGGTTAGCACACGAATCTCGCCCTGGATGCGGATGCGCTCGCGGATGGTGAACCCGATGGTCTCCAGGATTTCGGCGAGGTTGCCGCCGACCTCGTGCTGCACGTTGATCGCGGTGATCATCAGGTCCAGGTCGGCGCTGGGCACGCGGCGCAGCATGTTGTTCATAGCCTGCTCGTAGGACAGGCCCAGGCCGACTTCGCGGACGACGCGCTCAAACTCGGTGGACACCGGCGGCGACAGTTCCTTCGCCACGGTCTCCATGGACTGCAGCAGGCTATAGCCGGAGCGCAGGGAGTTGGCCAGGAGCGTGATGGTGTCGCCCAGTTGGTTGTTGAAGTCCTTGATGCGCTTGCTCTGCCTGCGGCGCATCCAGATTCTGGGCAGGAAGTAGCCGGCCACGCCCCCAAGCACCGCGAGGAACAGGTCGCGCTTGAGCACGAGGAAGAACAGGAATCCGAGCAAGGTCGCGGCGAGGTTGAGCAGCACGAACTCGGAGACGGTGAGTTTCAGGTCGGCGCGGGCCAGTTGCGTGGCCAGGTTAGCCGCGAATTTCTGCCGTCCGATCATCTGATTCAGGGTAGAGGTAACCTGAACGCCCTGCCCGCCCGAGGGCGACGCCAGCCCGTCCTCGCGAGCGGCGTACTGGTCCAGGCGCGACGACACGCGCGGGTCGCGCCCGGAAAGCGCGCCGGCCAGGCCGATGAAGATCAACAGCACTCCCAAACCCAGCAGAATGGACGCAATCAAGGATGCAGGCATTGCCTACTCCCCATCACAGATGCGGGCCGCGCGAGCGCCCCGTGGACGCCACAACCCGCGGCCTCACGAAATCTTCTTCGCGACGCCAAAGGTATCCGACGGAACGCGAATGTTGGCAGCCTCCAGTTTCTCCATGAACTTCGGGCGAATGCCCGTCGGGCGCAGCCGCCCGATGACCTTGCCATCTTCCACACCCACCTGCTGGAAGCGGAAGATGTCCTGCATGACGATGGTGTCGCCCTCCATGCCGACGACCTCGGCGATGCTGACGACGCGGCGGACGCCGTCGCGCATGCGCTCCTGATGCACGATGAGGTCAATGGCCGAGGCGATCTGCTCGCGAATGGCGCGGTGCGGCAGGTCCATGCCGGCCATGAGCACCATGGTCTCCAAGCGCGAGAGGGCGTCGCGCGGGCTGTTGGCATGCAGGGTGGTCATGGAGCCATCGTGGCCGGTGTTCATGGCCTGGAGCATGTCCAGCGCCTCGGCGCCGCGCACCTCGCCCACGATGATGCGGTCGGGGCGCATACGCAGCGAGTTGATGACCAGGTCGCGGATGGTAACCTCGCCTTTGCCCTCAATGTTGGGCGGGCGCGACTCCAACGTAACCACGTGTTCCTGGCGCAGTTGCAGTTCGGCGGCGTTCTCAATGGTGATGATGCGCTCGTCGTTCGGGATGTAGGCCGACAGGACGTTGAGGGTCGTGGTCTTGCCAGAGCCGGTGCCGCCCGAAATCAGGATATTGAGCCGCCCCAACACGCACGCCTTGAGGAAGTCCAGGGCTTCCTGGGTCAGCGTGCCGTACTCCACCAGGTTCTCGGCGGTGATGGGAATCTTGGCGAATTTTCGGATGGTCAGCACCGGGCCGTTGAGGGCCAGGGGCGGGATGATGGCGTTGACGCGGGAGCCGTCGGGAAGGCGGGCGTCCACATAGGGCGAGGCCTCATCCACGCGGCGGCCCAGCGGCGCCACGATGCGGTCAATGATGCGCAGCAGGTGCTCGTCGTCGTCAAAGCGCACGGCGGTCTTCTCAATGCGTCCCCTCCGCTCAATGTACACCGCGTTGGGGCCGTTCACCATGATTTCGTTGATGGACGGGTCGGCCAGGAACGGCTCAATGGGGCCGTAGCCGATGATGTCGGCCACGATCTGCTCAAACATTCGGTGGCGCTCGGTGCGGCTGAGGATGATGTTTTCCTGGGCCAGGATGGAGTTGTAGAGTTCCTCAATGGCGCGCCGCACGTCCTCGCGCTTGGTGATGTCCAGTTTTTCGTCCATCTCGGAGACGAGGCGATCCTGGATGCGCGCCTTGAGTTCGCGGTACGTCTCCTCGGTCTGGGTCATGGCCGCGGGCTGGCGGGTTCTCAGTTCCTCCAGCCGCGACGCTTTTTCTTCCGGTTGTGTCCCCTCAATTCGTTTCAGAAGCGACATGGTAGCACCTGCCTCCTGTTACGGGTTGGCGTGCGTCAGGTGGTGCGTCCGAACAGGCCGCGTCGGACTTTGGGCGCCGAGGCCGGTTCGGGCGTTTCGGGCTGCTCGGCGGGCTTCGGCGCGAGTTCGGCCACGAGCGTCTGGGCCAGGTCGGTGATGGCCTGGGCCAGCGGGCTTTTGCGGTTGCCGAAGACCACAGGCACGCCTTCGTTGGCCGCCTGGATAGCACTCCGCTCGTCCAGCGGTATCTTGGCGGCCACCGGGTGCTTGATGCTGGCTTCTATGTCGCGCACGTTGATGGCACCGCGGCGGTCGGCCATGTTGATGATGAGCATGGCGCGCTCCTCCGGATATTGGAGCGCGTCGGTAACCTCAAAGAACAGTTTGGCGTTCTTGATGGACGGGATGTCGGGCGTGGTGATAAGTAGGATGCGGTCCGAAATATCCAGGATGCCCAGCACCAGGTCGTGCAGGGACGCCCACGTGTCCACGATGACGAAGTCAAACAGGGTCAGCAGTTCCTGGACGATGGCCTTGAGGTGCTCGGGCGCTACGAGGTCGGCGAGTTCCGGGCGGCTTGGCGCTAGGAGCGCCTTGACGCCCGACGAGTGGGGCGTGAGCACGCCCGCGATCATGTCGCTGTCCAGGTCCTTGATCTGCGGGATGAGGTCAACGATGCTTCGCGCTGCCTGCAGGTTCAGCAGCACGGCCACGTCGCCGAACTGCAAACTGGCATCCACCAGGACCACCTTGTAGTCGGCCAGGCCCTGCAGCGCGATGGCCAGGTTGACGGCGATGGTGCTGCGGCCTGTGCCACCCTTGGGGCTGAAGACGGTGATGAGTTTGCCCCTGGGTTTGGCGGGCTTCGCGGCGACTCCGGTTACGCCTTCCACGGGAACCCCGGCCTGCTCCAGGGAGACGCGCCGACTCAGGCCCAGTTCGTACACGCGCCGAATGCTGCTCACCAGGTCGTCGGCGGTGAAGGGCTTGGTCAGGAACTCCCGCGCGCCCGCCAGCATGGAGCGCCGCAGGTAGTCGGCGTCGGCCTGCACCGACATCATGATCACCTGGGCGTAGGGAAACTTCTGGGTGATGGTCTCGGTGGCCGTGATGCCATCCATCCCCGGCATGTTGATGTCCATCAGGACGATGTCGGGCCGCGTCTCGCGGGTCTGCCGCACGGCATCCTCGCCGCTGGCGGCCGTGCCCACCACCTCCAGGTCGCTCTCAAAGTACAGCAACTTGCGGAGGCTTTCGCGGGTCTCCGGTATGTCATCCACGATGAGCACGCGGATTTTGCGTTGGGCGCTTCCTGCGTCGGTCATCCCATGCATTCCTTCACGCGATTGTTTCCCCCGTCGCTCTATCGGGTCGCGGGCTTCAGAGTCTCAAGAGACTCGTCCCTCAGGATAGGCACCGTGATGTTGAATCGGGCCAGCATGTAGTCCAGGGTAACCGCCTGGGTGGTTACATCTTCCTGGTCGTTCGGGTTGCGCAGGGCCAGTTCTACAGTGGCCTTGGCCTCCCTGGCGAACTGGAGCACCAGCGCATCCTGCTGGGGCACGAGCAGGGTAACCACGGCGGGCGGCGGAGGGGTCGCCGGCGCCTGTTGCTGCTGGCCGGGCTGTTGCTGCTGCGTCGTCTGCACGGGCGGCACGTACCAGGAGCCCACGCGCAGGACTTGTACGTTCTGCAACGTGAGTTGCGACACCAGCCGCGGAATCTGCACCCCCTGGATGTCGCCCGGCTGGTTGCGGTCCAGCGGGAACGCCACCTGGGTCTCTCGGTCCACCTGCAAGAAGCGGAACGTGATGAGCACGTCAACCCGGTCGCCCGATTTCAGCGCATAGGACACGCCGCTGAGTTCGTCAATGGGGAAGGGATAGGCCACCATGCCGACCGGAACGAGGACCGACGCGGGGCCTTCGCCGGCGGCCAATTCGCTGGGCGAAGCGATCATCTTCGCCTGGATGATCTGCCCGGCAAAGATGGCCGTCTTGGCGTACTTGCCGGCCAGGTCCGCCGTGTTGCCGATGGCGTCGGCGGGGGCGGTGTCCACCGGCCAGTCGCGTATCTCCACGGCCAGCGGGTCAATCAGCGTGCCGTAGGGAATGTCCTGCAGGGCGACCGCCACCTTCCGCGTAACGACAGGCGGCTGCTCGGCAGGCTGCTGAGGCTTCTGGAGCATCGTGTACGTGATGAGCATGGCGACGATGGCCAGCAGGATTCCCAGGATGAGTAGAAGCCTAGATCTGCGTCGCATGAGACCCTCCTCCAGTCAACTTGTCAGGGACGGCGGTTCGTAGTCTGTGCATATTGTACCCCTGTTTTCGGAAATTCGCAACCGTCTGTACGCGCGGATTCGGCTCCGTCTTGTGTTGGCGACCGAGGTGCGACGCACTTCCGAAAGTGCGTCGCACCTATGCCCATGGCGCGAGCAACAAACTTTGGAACCAAGACTACGCGCGCTGGCGGGCAGATTTGCCCGCCAGCGTTGGTCCGTTTGTGTGAAGGACACCCGCGTCCGCGTCATTTGGGCGGCACGTAAACCTTGTTGGATTCAGGGCCGGTGCCGCACCCATTGGCAGCCTTGACGTAGTACCAGCGGCCCGATGTGGTCTTGTACGAATACGCCGTGCCGGTGGTGCTGGTCAGGAAGCCGTAGGTGCCATTCTGGGATGTGGCCCAGTAGATGTTGTACTGGGTAACGGGCGGCCCGGCCGGCGCGTTCCATGACAGGTACACGTTCTGGCCGCTCCTGTTGCCCGTCAGCGACGTGGGCGCGTTGGGCGTCAGGCAGGGGGTGGCCGTGGGCGTCGGCGTGGGCGTCGGCCCCGACGGCGTGGGCGTGCGTGTCGGTGTAGCGGTGGGGCCTGGCGTCGGCGCAGGGCAGAACCACGGGTACCAGTAGTAGTCCAGGCTGGCCCCTCGGCTCATGATGGGGTTGCCGGTCTGCGCGTCCAGCAGCATGCCGCCGATGTGGTTCTCCACCACCTCATCCTGCGGCCGAATGCCCGGCCACCAGACCTGCACGCAGAAACGTGAGCCGTTCTGCACCAGGCCGTAGTCAATGTACTGGGTCTCCTGGTAGGGCACATCATCCGGATGGACGACGTACCAGGAGATCTGCAGCCGAGCGGTTTGGCCAGGCGGGAGTTGCACCGTGCCGCAGACCGTCTGCCAATGGGGTTCGTACTCGCAGATGGCCGTGTCGCCGTCGTCAAAGATGACGTCGGGCGTGGTGGCGGGAGTGCTGGTGGGTTCCGGCGTGTTCGTGGGCGCGGGGGAGTACCCGGCAGGCGTTACCGTCGGCTTGTCGCGCTCGGTCAGGCGCATGACGACCACGCCCTTGTCCCACGGGGTGGGGTTCGTCCATGTCCCGTCCACGATGTACGACACGAACTCGCCGTCCAGTTGGTGCTGGCCGACGTTGGTAACCTTGAAGGCCGCAAAGGTGATGATGTGGTAGTAGTATTGGCCCTTGAGCGTGTTGTTGCTCGTGTACGCGCAGACGACGTTGGGATAGTCACCCTTGCAAGCGTTGGCGCAGTAGTCCGGGTCGTAGCGCGGTGAGTCCTTGTTGCACTCCTCGTCGGTGGTGAACTGGTAGATTCTGTCGAACACGGGCAAGAGCAGCACCTGGCCTACATCGGCCTGCATGAGCACCGATTCTTTCATACCCGGGTCGGCCATGTAGTTGGAGTTGCGGGACACGTAGCCCTGGTAGCCGTTCTCCATCCAGTATTTCAGAGAGTCGGCGTCGGGCGAGCACTTGGACGGGAACGCGCAGTCAAGGCCTAGCCACCCCCAGCGCGCGGTGGCGTGCTTGTAGTTGCCGGCGAACAGGCTGTACTCGTCGCCGACCTGGAAGTCAGAGTACAACACGGCCAGCGGAGCCAGGCCGCGCACCTCTCGAGCCGCGGCGAAACCGGCCTCGGCTTCGGCGCACATGCTCATCATGCCCAGGCCGATGAACCGCGAGAAGAACGTGGGGAAATTGGTACAGGACTTGACATACACGCCCGCCGCCCTGTCTGGGTCGGGCACCGGCGAGCCGTCGCCTGCGTTGATGGCAAACGTCGTCTCGTCGGGCCGAATGTACAGCGCCTGCACCGTCTGGGCCTGGTTGCGCTGGGCCCAGTCCAGGATGATGCTGTACAACTGGCCGCTGGACATTCGTTCCTCCGGCGCGGACCCCTGGGCGATGGCAAGTTCGCGGGCGCCCGCCAGCGCCGCAGCGTCGGCCGCGTTCTGCATCTGCCGCCGCTGCACGTAGGCGTAACTGATGTCCACCGCAAACATGGCGAACAGAAGCAGCACCACCATCGCAAATCCGACGATCACCAGAGACTGTCCTTTTTCCTTCTGCAAAGTTGCTCCTTTCACTTCTCCACCTCCCAAGATGTCTAGGGGGGAGTGGCTGACTCAGTCTATGACCATCCGTGCCTTGGCGACCAGGTTGATGGGCGGGATGATGCGCGTCCAACTGCGGAACTGCGCCCGCACGATGACCTGAATCTGGTTGCCGGTTACACACAGGTAACGCTCGTACTCATGCCAGCCGCCCCACTGGTCGTAGCAGTGGATTTCCACCTGGACGTTGTCGGCGCCCAGGGTGGACAGCATGGCACGGGTGCGGAACTCAATGTTGTTGGGCGGCGGGTAGTCGGCGTCGGTCCAGCGTTTGGGCCAGACGGTGCCGTAGCGCGCGCCTTCGCGGGCGGCGTTGGCCATGCTGGCCCAGGTGAAGAACAGCCGCGAGAAATCTATGGTGCCAAGGATGATCAGCACGAGGATCATGATCACCATGGAGAACTCCACGGCGGCCTGTCCGCGCCGTCCCCTTCGCCACAGTTCGCTGGGTGTCTGTCGCATCAGCATAGTCTCGCCACCTCACGGATTCACCAGAATCATCATCTCGGCCCTGCGCACGATTCGTATAGAATTCACGCCGATGGCGCGGCCGAAGGTGAGCGGCAGGTCGTAGGTGATGGTAACGACGATAGGTGTGCCGGGCGCGACGCCGGACGACACGGCCACGTTGGCCCCCGTCAGGCGCACCCCCGTGAAGTTCATGCCCGAGTCGTTGGCGAAGTCCACCACGCGGGCGCGGATGGAGTCGTACCAGGTGGGGTGGTTGGCGCCGAACCTGGCCCCCACGCGCGCCGCGTTGGTCAGGACGATGGACGCATCCAGGACGCGCCCGATATCAAAGACCGACGCCATGATGATCAGGATGATGGGCATGATCAGAGCCAGTTCTACCAGGCTCTGGCCGCGTCGCCGCGGTTTGAGGAACAGCCGTTTTCCCATCATTGCCACCTGCCTTTGCCTTCCTGGGAGCATCTGCGGGCGGCGAACACACAGCCTCGCCGACCGTCTTCGCCTCTATTTTATGCTCCCAATCCGGACTTCACAATAGGATTTAGGTACTGTCGCGCGATGATGGTATGAAAACGGCCGAATGATGGATGGATAATGAGGTTCCAATGGGATGGGCAGGCCCCACTTGGCGCAGGGCCTGCCCCGGGTGTTCGGATTGGTTCTTCGGGACGATGCGCTACAGGTTGGAGATGACGGTGCTGAACACGTTGCCGATCGCAGGGCCAAGCAGCAACAGCACAGCGATCACGACGACGGCTACCAGCACGAGGATCAATGCGTACTCAACCAATCCCTGCCCCTTCTCGCGGTTCGGATAAAACATGTCCTGGCCTCCTTATCTATAGTTTGGCAGTTCCGATAATCTGCCTCAATTGTACGGCAGGACATTGGAGGATTCAATAGGAAAGGGGTACTATCCGCGGGTGGCCTCGTTGCTTTGTCAGACATGCTGATGAAAAGGCGCAAAACCCCTTGACATCTGCGCCATCATGGCGTAAAATGTATAGTGCGAATTGGAATATGGCGGGCTGGAGAAGGGGCGCGCGTGGGTGCGTCCCTATACGCGGGCGCCTGCGCCCAAGGCGGGCAGAATCTCTCCATGAAGTCTCCGTGGGCGGAGTGCCGGAGTGTTCATCAGCCGGCACAGGAATCATCGCATGTTCGTGGCGGGGGGACGTTTCCCCCTGGGCTGGATGTATCCGAGGACGACGGTCGCCGTTGACCCTGTCTCGCAATGGTCGTTCTCACCGAACCGGGGTTGCAGACGAATGCCGGAAAGGGGGTGATGTGCGCGCTCAGAAAGACCGACCTCTCAGCAGCATCGGCTCTTCAATTGCGTCAACGGTCCTTTGGTAGTGCAGACATCAGAAAGGAGAAACGAACATGCGCGGTAAGTATTGGAAAGCCCTCGGTGTGGTCATGGCGCTGAGCATGATCCTGGCGCTGGCCGCTCCGATGGCCCTGGCGAGCGGCCCCGAGACCGCGGCGTCGGCATCGCTGGCGAAGATCGCCCCGACGCTGCGTCCGGTGGCGAAGGCGGGCGGCGAGACGCTCGTGGATGTGAACGTCTTCGTGGCCGCCGGCACCGATGTCAGCGGCTACATGGAGAAGGCCACCGTCCGCACGATCCTGGGCCTCACGTCGGTTGTGGGCAAGGTGAAAGCCAAGAACCTGCTCAAACTGGCCTCGGTCCAGGGTGTGGCGGCGGTGCTGGACCCGATGCCGTATGCGCCTCCGCAGCCGGTGGACCCCGACCTGGCGACGAAGCAGGCGCAGGCCGCCGAGAAGATTCGCGAGCGGGTCGCGGCGGTGAAGGCGGCGGGGTACCCGGGCGCCTGGCAGCCGAAGCCCGATGAGGTCGGCGCGACGGGCTGGTGGGACGTGGCCGAGGGCCACAAGTCTGCAGCGGCCTGGGCCAAAGGCTTCACCGGCCAGGGCGTGAAGGTCGCCGTGATTGACTCCGGCATAGACTTCGCGCACCCCGACCTGCAAGGCACCTGGGCCGTGAACAACGACCCCGAGTCCCCGTACTACGGCTGGCCCATCGCCTTTGACGAGTACTCCATGCTGTACTACGCCAACTACTACGGCGCGTATGGCGGGCTGGGCCTCCGCTACTTCGGCACCTGGTATGCCGACACCTCCTTCACCATCACCGAAGCCAACCCCACCTGGTCGCGCACCGGCTACACCTACGTAACCCCCGGCACCAGCAAGAGCGGCGTCTATCACATCGGCTGGTACCCGGACACCGCGCTCCAGGCCTGGTGGTATGGCGAGAAGGTCGCGGTCCTCGTGGCCGACGAGCATGAGGCCGGCGTTTACGACACGGTCTACGTGGACCTGGACGACAACTACGACTTCTCGGATGAGAAGCCGGTTACCAAGGACGACCCCATCGCCTGGAAGGACAACTGGGATTCGGCAGCCAATGCCCCGGGCAGCGACGGCTACGCGGACATTTCCGGCGGCATGGTCTACTGGATCTCGGACGGCCAGAATCATCCCCCGGGATTTGACTGGCTGTGGGCTCCTTACGTGGACGAGTTCGCGCCTCCGGGGCCTGGCAAGGTCGTGGCTTTCATGCTGAACGACCCACGGCTGGCGGGCGGCGATCACGGCGTCCTGTGCGCATCGGCTGTGGTGGGCCAGGGCGTCGTTGACGGCAACGCGCCCCCGTACAAGCCCGAAGGCGCTGGCGGCATGGTCCAGGGCGGCGGCAAGAACGCCAAACTCATCGCCGTGGGCAACTTCTACCGCGGCGGCTACGCGACGGACAACTACTACTTCGTCGCGCTTGGCCCCGACGGCGTCCCGGGCACGGGCGACGAGGCCGACATCGTCAGCATGTCCTACGGCGGGTCGGCCACCGACAACGACGGCTGGGACTTTGAGTCTCGGTTCCAGGCGTACCTGAACAAGGCGGCCGCGCCCAAACTGTCGTGGCTGGCTTCCACCGGCAACGGCGCTATGGGCTACGGCACGGTCGCTCCGCCGTCGGCCTTCACGGGCATGGGCATCGGCGCGTCCACCCAGTACGGGTCTGGCACGGACTTTGATGTGATTGAGTCCACCGATCAGATTCTGTACGGCGACATTCAGTCCTGGTCCAACCGCGGGCCTGGCGCAAACGGCAGCACGGGCGTGTCCGTAGCGGCCAACGGCGCGTGGGGCGCGGGCGACCTGGCGCTGAACGAGGTAGGCGATGGCTGGACCGCCTGGGAAATCTGGGGCGGCACAAGCCGTTCGTGCCCCATCGCGGCGGGCAACCTGGCCCTGGTCTATGACGCCTACAAGCAGGCCAACGGCGAGTTCCCGACCTACGAGGTGGCCCGCGAACTGTTCATGTCGGGCGCGACGGATGCCCACCATGATCCGTTCGTGCAGGGCGCGGGCGTGGTGAACGCCGACCGCGCCACCGACGTGGCGGGCGGCCTGTACGGTCTGCGCGTCTCGCCGGCGTTCTGGCAGGCGGGCGACTACCGCGGCGAGGAGATTGAAGGCTTCGCCAACATCGTGCACCCCGGCACCTCCACGAGCAAGACCTTCACCCTCTACAACCACGGTACGACGGACATCACCGCGACCGTTACGGATGCCTACATGCAGAAGGTCGGCACCGTAACGACGCAGTTCAACGTGGACCAGCGCGAGGAGAGCGCGCCCAACTTCCAGCGCCTGGCCGACTACCTGTACGACGCGACGCCTCTGGTGGCTCCGGGCGGGCCCTACCACGACGCCGACCTGATGGTCGTCAAGGCGTGGTTCCCGCTGCAGGACTTCTCCACGAGCAACGTGTTCACTGGCCCGTTGGCCTACGACCAGCGCTTCCGCGTCCTGGCGTATGACTGGACCGACCTAAACGGCGATGGCAAACTGTGGACTGACACGAACGGCAACGGCATCGTGAACGCGGGCGAGGACCAGGTCGGCGAGTACAACCGCTACAACTACGGGTACGACACCGGCCCGTCCTTCGGCATCACCGTTGGCAAGCCGGGCGAGCGGTACCACGATGGGCTGTTCGTCGGCGTCCAGCGCCGCACCCAGGCGACGGTGAACCTCCAGACGCTGGTGCAGGTGGAAATTACCTTCTTCAAGCGGATGGATTGGCCGTGGCTGACCATTGACACGGGCATGGCGGCGGGCGAACTGGTGGTTCCGGCGGGCGGCTCCGCGACCTTCACGGCGACCCTGGACGTTCCCGCGAACGCCCCGCTGGGCGCGTATGAGGGCGTGGTGCTGGTGTCTGACCCGGGCGACGGCACCCACAACGGCCACGTGTCGGCCATCCCGGTAACGGCGATGGTGGCGGCGAACGGCACCGCCTTCCGGTTCGGCGGCGTGAGCCAGCCGACCCCGTATGACAACGGCGTGGTCAATGGCTTCCAGGACTGGACCTGGCGGGCTGAATCCGGCGACTGGCGGTTCTTCTTCACCGACGTGCCGGATCAGACGTTCGCGGACGGAACCTTCTTCGTGGCGAAGACCAACTGGGGCTCCTTCCCGACGGACATTGACACGCTGATCTACGGGCCTGAGGCGGATGCCTTCTCCGGCATGGCTCCGGACATCTTCGGGCCGTACACGCTGGGATTCAAGGGCGGCAGCCCGAACAAGAACATCGGCGCCGGCCAGTGGCTGTTTAACACGGCCACAGGCACGACCGAAGAGTGGGTTACCGCACCGCTGTCCTCGGGCCTGCACCTGATCATGCTCCACAACGTGCTGTTCTCGGGCCAGACGATCAACGAGCCCTTCAGGGGTCAGGTGGGCACCGCAACCCTGAACCCCGCCATGGTGATCATTGACGGTCGCCAGGCGACGGGCGCGATCCCCGTTACCCTGACCTCGGATGTGGCCATTGACGCGCTGGCTGCCACTGCCTACGGTCTGGGTGGCGTGCAGCACTACGTGGTGCCGGCCGTGCAGGATAACCCGGATGATCCGTCCACGGCCACGTACAAGTATCCGGTTACCATCAACCACGGTGGGTTGCTGGAGGCCAGCACGCACGCGGCGGCCAGCGACGTGGACCTGTTCCTGCTCTACGACGCGAATGGGGACGGCGTGTTTGACTTCGCTCACGAAGTCATCGCCTCGTCCACCACGTCAACCGGCAACGAGTACGTGATGCTCAAGTTCCCGGCCGACGGCAACTACCTGGTGGCGGTCCACGGCTGGGGTGTTACGGAAGGCGATCCGGTGGAGATCACGATCAACGCCGTGCAGGGCAACGACCTGGCGGTGCAGAACGTGGTCCGCAACCCGGATGGCTCGTTCACCTTTGACGTGGCCTGGAACAAGGCCTTCACGCCCGGGATGTCCTACTGGGGTCTCGTGATGATCGGTCCGGCGCGCGCGCCCGGCATCTTCCAGTTGCCGGTGTTCGCCGCTTCGCCGCCCGAGCACACCGAGAAACTCGGCACGTCCGCGGACACCTACATTGACGGCTGGAACGCCAACAAGAACTTCGGCTCGGACACCCGGTTGAAGATCCGCCAGGGTGGCATCCGGGCGCCGCTGCTGAAGTTTGACCTGTCGGGCATTCCGGCGGACGCGAAGATCGTGTCGGCGACGCTGAAGATGTCCTACCTGGGCTACGACTCCGGCCACCACAATCTGACGGCTGAGTTGTACGCGCTCAAGCGGGATTGGGACGAAGCCGCAGCCACCTGGTTGTACGCAACGGCCGCCGACATGTGGGGCATGCCAGGCGCTGGCGACACGGCGAGCGACCGCGAGGCCGCGCCCGTGGCCACCGCACTGCTGACGCCTGTAGCCGTGCCCGACGCCGTAACCTGGGTCCAGTTTGATGTTACCGACCTGGTCCAGGCGTGGGTCAGCGGCGACATGGCGAACGCCGGTGTGATCCTCAAGGGCGTGGGCAGCGTCTCCACCGAGTACGTGTTCCGCTCCTCCAACCCGGCCATTCCTGCTCATGCGCAGTATGCGCCGGTGCTGGAAGTCGTGTACACGGTGGACTCGGAGATGCCTGTCCCGTGATGCGCTAGGCGCAGGGCTTCGCAGCAACAAGGAGAGCCAGTCGCTCATGCGGCTGGCTCTCTTTTTCTTCTCGCGTTGACGGGGCAGCGGACCTACTTCTCGCAGAGCACGGCGTGGGTCAGGCTGGTGTGGTACGTGTACACCTTGCCTCCGGCGCTGAGTCGGATGAGGAAGCCCGGCGTAATCACCTGCGCGTACATCATCCCAGGCTGCGGGCACCCCAGGCTGGCGTCGCTCCACATGCGCTTCTCCACGGTTTGCACCTGGATGTCGCTCCGGGCGATGTGAAGTCGGGCTTCCAGGTCCGCGAGCGCCGCTTCCAGCGCGGCCTCGCTGCCGTCGGGGGGCGACACGGCGGGCGGCGTGGACTCCTGGCCGGACGCGGGGGACTTGCACAGGGCCACTCGCTTGCCGACGACGCGGTACGTATAGGTCGCGTCGCCTACCCGCAGGACGATCTCCTTGCCCAGGACGAGGCCGCCGGGCAGCGCCGTGCCCTTGGCAGGGCCGACGGCGCAGGGATCACCCGCCGGCATCTCCTCGGTGGTGATGCTCACGAGTTCAATCTCCTCGGCGGAGATGCCAAGCCGCGCCGTCAGTTCATGCACGACCTGCTCCAGCGGCTCGGTCATCTTCCGCGGCAGCGGCGTGGAAAACCCCAAACTGGGCATGGTTCCTCCTTGCGCGGGCAGTGTTGCCGTGGCGTCTCCGCCCGACGGCGCGGGCGGCGTCGCGGTCGTGCGGGCTCCCATCGGCGCGCACGCGCTGATGAGCAGGAGTACTGCTACCAATATCCACACGATTCGGGTCGTCATTTCGCTATCCTCCAGATGGGTCGTGCCCGCAGGCAGCCTCGCGCTTGCGGGCTTCCATCTGGTAGACGACGCACGCGCCCGCCGGGTTCCCCGCGCAGGCGTCAGGCCCCCAGCCGCCGGAAGGCCTCGTCGGCGGAGATGCCGGCGACCCGAACCCTCTTGAGCCTGGCCGTGTGGCCAGCGATGATCTCCACCTGCGCGGCGCGGACTCCCAGGCGCTCGGCGAGGAACTTGACCAGCGCCTCGTTCGCCGCGCCCTCCACCGGCGGCGCGGCCAGTTTCACCTTCAGCGCGCCCTGGGCAACGCCGACAATCTCATCGCGCTTGGCGTTCGGCGTAACCCGCACGTGGAAGACAATGCCCCCTTCGCGCTGAATGATGATCAACGGGTTCAGCCCTAGCCTCATGCTCGCGAGATCCATTCCCCAACCTCCTTTTAGATACTTTGGACTAGGGAAAGCAGAATCGTCTCTACGACCTGCAACAGGACAAGGGCGACGATGGGCGTGATGTCAATCATGCCGATGGGCGGGATGACGCGGCGCAGCGGCCCGAGAATCGGCTCGGTGATCGCATCCAGGAACGAGACGACGGGATGGAACGGGTTGACGTTGAACCACGACAGGATGACGCGGGCCAGAATGGCGAGGCTCAAGAGGTTGAACAGGAGTCGGATGAAGTTGTACACGATAGGCATGGTGCATTCTCCCTTGGTTGGACTACGAACTGCTCTGGAATATGGCCCTGCCGATGCGGACGATGGTGGCCCCCTCTTCCACGGCGATCTCAAAGTCGTCGGACATGCCCATGGACAGGTGCTCCCACTGGGCCTGGGGCACGCGCTCGGACAGGAACTCCTGCCAGCGCCGCAGGGTCTGGAAGGAGCGACGGACGTGGGCTTCGGGCGCGGCGAGCGGGCCCAGGGTCATCAGGCCGCGCGCCTGCAAGTGCGGCGCCGCCGCCAGCGCCTGGGCGACCGCCAGGACCCCCTCGGCCTGACGCGGGTCGGTGGGGCCTGCGTGTCCCAAGACGCCGTACTTGCTCGCCTCGCCCGATGTGTTGATTTCCAGCAGGCACGGCAGGACACGACCGGCGGCTGCGGCACGCTTGTCCAGTTCCGCGACCAGTTTGGCGCTGTCCACGGAATGGACGAAGTCAAACAGGCCGACGACGTCCCTGGCCTTGCGGCTCTGGATGTGGCCGACCATGTGCCAGGTGGGGCGCTGGCCCGCCCCGCCGAGCAGGGCGTTGACCGCGGGAATCTTGGCCTCGGCTTCTTCCACGCGGTTCTCGCCGAAGTGCCGCACGCCCAGTTCCCACGCAGCCGCGACGGTCTCCGCCGCCACGGTCTTGGTAACCGCGACGAGGGTGATGGCATCGGCGCGGCGACCCGCGCGCGCGGCCGCCTCGGCGATGCGCTCGTGGACGGCCCGCAGGTTGCGTTCCAATCTGCGCAGCGTCTCGGTCATAGGCAGGTCTCCCAGGGCTACCGCAGGCGCACCAGCGCGGCGAAACGCCCCGTGCGCCCGCCGTCGGCGCGGTGAGAGAAAAACTCGTCGTGGCGGCAGGCCGTGCAGATACGCGCGACCTCCACGTTGGCGACGCCCGCATCCAGGAGTTGCCGACGGTTCATCTCCCAGAGGTCCGCATGGAGCGCGCCGTCGCGGGTTGCGATGTAGGCGCGGGCTTCGGGCCACAGGGCGGTCATGGCCTGCACGAAATCGTCGCCGACGCGGTAGCAGCACGGGCCGATGGACGGGCCAATGCAGGCCAGGATGTCGCCAGGGCGCGAGCCGTACTGTTCGGCCATGCGCGCCACCCCCGCAGCGGCGATTCGCGCCGCAGTCCCGCGCCAGCCCGCGTGGACGAGCGCCGCCGCGTGCCGCACAGGATCGTACAGGACGATGGGAACGCAGTCGGCGAAGCGCAGGAACAGCGCCACAGGCTCGGCAGCCATCAGGCCGTCGGTGGCTGGGATGACCTGGCCGCCGTGCCGAAGGCCCACGGGGGCGACGGCGGCGCTGTGCACCTGGTAGCAGGTAACCACCTCGTCGGGCGCGACGCCCATCTCGGCAAAAACGAGGCCGCGATTCTTCAGGACGGCGGCAGGGTCATCGCCCACGGTCGCGCCCACGTTCAGGGACGCGAAGGGCGGCGCGCTGTGGCCGCCCAGGCGCGTGAAGATGGCGTGGTCAATCCCGCGCTGTCCCGCCAGCGTCTCAAATTGGTAGTAGAGCAGTCCATTCTTGCGGATGGGTATCATGGCGCGCCTGCGACTCGGTTGGCTACGGTTTCGGGCGTAAGTCTATCATAAGGCGGGAGAACGGGCAAGAAGGCCCCCGATGGCGTCGCGCTCCCACATTTTGCAGAATCTCCACAGCCTCTGCGCAATCTCTCCACACGGATCGGTTACAATGCCCGTAGAGCAGACGAACAGCACGACTTCCGCTCCCCTGAACCGAGGAAGGAGGTGATGCGGTAACGCGCAGATTTTACAAAGAATCACGGCTTCTCCACAAGTTCTCCACAATCACATGCTAGAATAAGGATGGATTACAAGGAGGTGAGTGCCCGAAGCGAATACCAACCGCATGAGGCGCTACGAGAAGGATCGCAACCCAGTAGATGGAGGTAGTCTATGACGAAGGTTTGGAAGATTGTCGGAATCGCCGCGCTCGTGGTGGCGATCGGTGTGGCCGCGCTCGGCGTGGCCTATGCCCAGGAGCCGACCCCGACCCCAGGGGCGAAGAACTTCTTCGGGTGCTTCGGCTGGGGCTTTGGCAAACTGGGCGACTACGGCAGCCAGTTCCTGGACAAACTGGCCAGCAAGTTGGGCATCCAGCGCAGCGACCTGGACTCGGCCATGGAAGCCGCCCGCAAAGAGGTCATTGACCAGATGGTGAAGGACGGCAAGATCACCCAGGAGCAGGCCCAGTGGATGCTCAACCCGACGGAGGCCATGAAGGCTCAGATTGAGCAGATGGTGAAGGACGGCAAGATCACCCAGGAGCAGGCCGACTGGTTGCTCCAGGGCTTGGAGAAGGGCTACATGCCCATGGGGCGCGGCTTCGGGTTCGGCCACATGCGAGGCGGACGGTTCGGCGGGTTCCGCGGGTTCGGCTGGCCCAAGAACCAGACGCCTTCGGCCACTCCCACGCCATCCACGAGCAGTTTCTCAACAACCCTATAGCGAGCATCCCGCAGCAATGGGGAAGGGCGAACGATGGCGTTCGCCCTTCTCTTTTCGCCTTGCATCAGCACAAGTTTCGCGTCATAATACAATGGATTCAGCGAAACGACGCAGGTGCGCCGCCGAGCGCGCGGGTTCACCGAGATTTGCCTTGCATCGCGCCCGCGCGGCCAGGCTGGTTCACGAGCGAAGCCAGAATCGCAGGACAAGGGGAACGTGGACACACAAGCACAGCGAATCCTCGTAGTGGATGACGACAAGGGAATCGCCCGCCTGCTGCGAACCTACCTGGAGCAGGCGGGGTTTCAGGTCCTGGTCGCCTACGACGGCGAGAGCGCCCTCCACGCCATCCGTCGCGAGCGCCCCGACCTGGTGCTGCTGGACCTGATGCTGCCCGACCGCGACGGGTGGGAGATCACCCGCATCGTCCGCAGCGACCCCACCGTGGCCCAGACGCCCATCGTCATGCTGACGGCCCGCGTGGACGATACGGACAAGATCGTGGGGCTGAACCTGGGCGCCGACGACTACCTGACCAAACCCTTCAACCCCCAGGTCGTCGTGGCCCATGTCCGCGCCGTCCTGCGCAGGGCCGCCGCGGGGCCAGCCGCGCCTCGCGTCCTGCGTTGCCGCGACCTGACCATGGACCTGGACCGCTACGAGGTGTCGGTGGGCGACCGCCGCGTGGAACTCACCGCCACCGAGTTTGAATTCCTCCGCGCGCTGATGGAGCGGCCCTCGCACGTCTTCACCCGCAGCGAACTGATTGACAGCGCCCTGGGCTACGAATACGATGGCGCAGAGCGCACGGTGGACAGCCACATCAAGAACCTGCGCCGCAAAATAGAACCTGACCCGCAACACCCGACGTACATTGAAACCGTTTACGGCGTCGGGTATCGCCTCCGAGGGGAACCATGAAGGCTTTGAACTCACTTTGGGCGCGACTCACCTTGATATTCACCGTCATCATCCTCATCGTCGTGGGCGCCATCGCCCTCTGGATGAACCGCGCCACGGCCACCGAGTTCCGCCAGTACATCACCCGCAGCGAGGTTACGGCCTACGGCATGGAGAGGCTGGCGGCGTACTATCGGGCGCACGGCGGATGGGAAGGGGTAGAAGACCTGCTGAAAAACGGCGTGGTCGTTACGGGCTCCCGCTGGGGGATGATGCGGCGGCCTGGGATGCCCGAAGTGCGGTTGAGCGTGATCCTGGCCGACGCCAACGGCAGAATCGTCTTTGACGGCGTGGGGCAGCGGGTCGGCAAGCGGCTGAGAGCGAACGAACTCAGGGAGGCCATCCCCATCACGGAGGTGGGCAGCGATGAGGTGCTCGGCTACGTGCTCATCGCCCTCCCTGGCGCGCCGCAGTTGGGGTCTTCGGAGCAACGCTTTCTCACCCGCACGCGGGGCATCCTCATCTCGGTCGCCGCGCTGGCGGTGGTGCTCGGGTTGGCCATCAGCGCCATCTTGAGCCGAAGCCTCACCGCACCCCTCCAGCGCCTGGCGGCCGCGGCCCGCGCCGTCGCGCAGGGCGACATCGGGAAGCGGGTCTCCGTAGAGGGAACCAGCGAGGTGGCCGAGGTGGCGCAGGCCTTCAACGAGATGACCACCGCGTTGGAGAAGGCCGAAAAACTCCGCCAGAACCTGGTGTCCGACGTGGCGCACGAACTCCGCACGCCGCTCAGCGTCCTGCAGGGCAACCTGCGCGCCATCCTGGATGACGTGTATCCGCTGGACAAAGCCGAGATCGCCCGCCTCTACGACGAGACGCGCATCCTGGCGCGCCTGGTGGATGACCTGCAGGAACTGGCGCAGGCCGAAGCGGGGGCGCTGCGCTTCAACATCGTGCCCACGGATGTGGCGAGTGTACTGCGCTCGGCTGTGGCGCGCTTTGAGCCTGCCGCCGAAGGGAAGTCCCTCCGCCTGGCCTGCGAGATTCCCGAGGCGCTCCCCGAGGCCCTGGCCGACCCCGACCGCGTGAGCCAAATCCTGAACAACCTCATCTCCAACGCGCTCCGCCACACCCCCGAGGGGGGCCAGATTACGCTATCGGCCGCCGCCAGAGAGGGCTTCGTGGAAATCTCGGTTGCCGACACTGGCGAAGGCATCGCGCCCGAGGACCTCCCCCATGTCTTTGACCGCTTCTGGCGCGCGGACCGCTCCCGCAGCCGCGCGGGGGGCGGCGCTGGCCTGGGGCTTGCCATCGTGCGCGCCCTGGTGGAGGCCCAGGGCGGGCGCGTCCACGCGGCCAGCGAAGGCCTCGGCAAAGGCAGCGTCTTCCGTTTCACCTTGCCGACCCGCTGAGTCTGTGGTAACATGCAGGCGCGGCCGCCGGATGGGGGCCGTGCGCTACACGCCACACCAGCGGAGAGGCTCGCTCGCCATGAACGCACCCTTGCCGGGACGCGTAGACGGCGTCTATCTGGGATTGGACCCCGAATCGCTCATCACCACGCCCGCAGACGAGGCGCGGGTTACGTTTGAGGGGTTTGTCGGAGACAGGCACGCCGGCCTCACCCGCCCCTCCGACGGGCGCACGCCCCATTACCCTCGCGGCACCGAGATTCGCAACTCCCGCCAGGTCTCCATCGTCTCGGCGGAGGAACTCGCCGAGATCGCGCGGGCCATGGCGCTGGAATCCGTCCGGCCCGAGTGGCTCGGCGCGAACCTGCTCCTGGCGGGCATCCCGCGCCTCACCCGCCTGCCGCCGGGCGTTCGCCTGTTCTTCTCCGGCGGCGCAGTCCTGGCCGTGGAGGGCGAGAACCTCCCGTGCCTCGCGCCGGGCCGCGTGATCCAGGCGCTGCACCCCCACATCTCCGGCCTTGCGTCGCGATTCGTGAAGGCCGCGTGGGGGCGGCGGGGCCTCGTCGCATGGGTGGAAAAGCCCGGCCTCATCCGCGTCGGCGACGACGTGCGCCTGTTGCAGCCCCCAGGAGGAGAATACGACTCCTGGCGGCCCTTCCAACCCGATTCTACGTAAGCGAGGTCTGCGATGATCCCATACCGCCTCCGCATCTACCTTGCCATCTTCGTCGGCGTCCTCCTGCTGGGCACCGTCGGATTCGCGCTAACCGAACGCCTCTCGCTGCTGGACGCGTTGTACTTCACCATCGTTACCGTCGGCACGGTGGGCTACGGCGACATCCATCCGGCCACGCCCGCGGGCAAGGCGCTGGCCATCGCCGTCATCGTCATGGGCGTCGGCACATTCCTGGGTGTCCTCGCCAACATCGCCGAGGCCATCTTGCAGGAGCGCGAAAGGCAGGAGCGCCTGGAGAAACTGAACGTCGTCATCGGCGCGTTCTTCAGCGAGATGGGAACGCTGCTCCTGCGGACGTTCGCCAACGCCGACCCGGGCCTGGGCGACCTCCGCAACGCCTGCAGGGTGGACACCACGTGGCGCGACCAGGACTTCGCGGCGCTTCGCGCGCGGCTGGAGTCGCACCCCTACGCCATCGCCATCGGCCAGGTGGACCTGCGCTGGCTTCAAGCGTACCTCATCGGCAAGCGGGGCTTCCTGCTCGGCCTGCTGGAAAACCCCATGCTGTCGGAGCACGAATCGTTCACGGCGCTATTGTGGGCCGTGTTCCACCTGGCCGACGAACTCTCCTACCGAGACGATGTGTCGGCGTTGCCGCCGTCGGACCTGGCGCACCTGGCCAGCGACATGCAGCGGGCCTACGCGCTGCTGGGCGTCCGTTGGCTGGCCTACATGGAACATCTAAAGGTAGCCTATCCCTACCTGTTCTCGCTGGCCGTGCGCCTGAACCCGTTTATCCCGAACCCGTCGCCCATCGTGCAGCCCTAGATGCGACGCGGTACACCCATTCTCGCCCAAGGAGGCAGACATGCAAGCCGTTGCCGTTGTCCTGGCCTTGTCTCCGATTCTCGTCATCCTGCTGCTCCTGACGCTGCGACGCACCGCCGCGGATGTGGCGGGAGGCATCGGGTGGGTCGTTGCGCTGGCGGCGGCCTGCCTGTATTTCGGCACGCCGTTGGGCGTCGCCTTGCGGGCCAGCCTGGGCGGTCTGGTGGCCTCGCTCCCCATCGCGCTGGTCGTCGCCACGTCCATCCTGCAGGTAACCCTCATGCAGGAGACCGGCGCCCTGGCTCGCATCGTGGCGTTGATCAAGACGGTGTCGCCCGGCGACAGGGCGGTGCAGATCATGATCATCAACGTCGGCTTCGGCACGCTCCTCACGGCGCTGGGGGCGGTTCCGGTCTCCGTCTTGCCGCCCATCATGCTGGCGCTGGGCTATCCGTCCTTCGCGGCCATCGCGCTGCCAGCCATCGGGTACGACGCGCTGTGCACCTACGCGCTGCTGGGAATCCCCGCGGTGGTCTTCGCCAACTTCGTGGGCAGGCCCGTGGCCGAGGTGGGCCACCTCTTCGCGCGCTACATGCCCGTCATCAGCACCTGCATCGCGCTGGGGATGCTCTGGATCGCGGGCCGGCGGGCGCTGGTGCGGCGGGGGCTGCTGCCTGCGCTGCTCGCCGGCCTCACGGCGGGGTTCACCGCCATCGCCATGAACGCGCTGGGCATGATCACCCTGACGGGCGTGGCTGCCGGCGTCGCCGTGATGGCCGTCATGCTGGGCTATCTCAAGGTCAGTGGCCGCCCGCTCCGCGATCTTTCCACCCTGAATGAGGCCGACCGCGCGGCGCTGCAGCGGATGTCGCTGGCGGCGGCCCTGTCGCCCTGGCTCATCCTCACGGTCTTCGCGCTGCTGGTGAACGCGCCTTTCTCGCCGCTCTTCGCCCTCACGTTCCAGCGCTGGGCCATGCCGGTGGAGATCATCCCAGGCGCGCCGGAAAAGGTGCGCCTGCTCTGGCAGGCGTACTTCTGGATTCTCGTCAGCACCGCGCTAGCGCTGCCCATCCTCAAACCCACGCGCGCCCAGGTGCAAACTTCGCTGCACAAATGGCTGAAGCGCGCGCCCAGGCCGGTGTTGGCGGCTGCCGTCTTCTTCGCCATCGCGTTCGTCATGAACCATTCGGGCAAGGGGCTGGACTGGCGACTCGCCGACCCGGCGCGCAACATGGTGTACGTCGTGGCCGATGCCGCGGCGGGGATGTTGGGGCGGCTGTACCCGCTGGTCGCGCCCTACCTGGGGCTTCTGGGGGGATTCATCAGCGGCTCCGAGACCTCGTCCATCGCCATGCTGACGGCGCTGCACTTGACGACCGCGCAGAAGATCGGGGCGGCGGGCCTGCTCATCGCGGCGGCCAGCGGCATCGGCGGCGGGCTGGCCAGCGTCATCTCGCCCGCGAAACTGCAGAACGCCGCCGCGAGCATTGACCGCATCGGCGAGGAAGCCGTGGTCATCCGCACCGCGTTCGTCATCAGCCTGCTCATCACGGGCGTGTGCGCCGCGATGACCCTGGCGTGGGCGTTCTGAGTCCGCCTAGGGCGCAGACTCCTTCGGCGACGGCCACGAGCGGAGCAGATGCTGGAAGTCCACCAGCGTGCCCCGATAGTCGGCGGCCACCGCGTGGGATTCGGCCTCCTCGTACACCACGTAGAACGTGCGCATGCCGGCCCGGGCGGCGGGCGCGATGTCGGCCTCCGGGTCGTTGCCCACCATGATGCATTCCGACGGCGCGCGGCCGATCTTCTCGGCGATCTCCAGGTAGTAGCGCGGCTGCGGCTTGCAACTGTGCATGTTCTCGTAGGTGGTGATGAGCGCATAGGGAAAATCGGCGACGCCCGCCCACTCCAGGCGATGCTGCACCGCCCGCAGCGGGAACACCGGGCTTGTGGCGATCACCACATCGTACCCGCGGTCAAAGCATTCCTGCACCACCTCGCGCGCCTCGGGTCGCGGCCGCGTGTACCTGCGCAGGGCCGGGAAGTCCATCTCGTAGAAATCCGTAAAGATGGGCCATAACTCTTCGGGGCTGTGGCCGATCTTGGGGAAGAAGTCCGCCGTGAACACGTCCTCGTTGGTTCGGTTCGGGTCGGTGTTTTGGATCATCCGCTGGGTGGACTCCATAATCTGCCGCGTGAGCCTTTCGGGCGGAATCCGCTCGCCCAGGCGGGAGCACAGCGCCTGAAAATACGGCGGGAGGAACGTGCGCATGTCGTTGTCCAGCAGCGTGGCGTCCAGGTCAAACAGAATGGCGCGGATCATCGGGCCTCCCCCCGTTCGGGCGCGGCGTGGGCTTTCAGGAAGCGCACGACCTCGTCCGCAACCTGGCCCTCCCTGCCCGCCAGGTAGTGGTCGGCGCGGGTCAGCACTGCGATCTCCTTGACGCCGGGCAACCCGCCTGCCCACGCCTTGAGTTCGCCCACCGGGCACACAGTATCGCGGTCGCCCGCGATGAACAGTTTGGGCGCGGCCAGGTCTGCAAGCCAGCCCTCGGGCATGCGCCACAACGGCAGCGCCACCGCCGCGACGGCGCTGGGCGCTGTGCGATGCGCCGCCTCCAGCGCAACCCACGCGCCAAACGAGTACCCCACCAGCGCAACGGGCGCGTCGCTCAAGCCCTCCTGCGCGCGCAGGTAGGCCACGGCCGCCTCCACGTCGTCCACTTCGCCCCGCCCCTCGTCGTAGGCCCCCTGGCTCTGGCCGACGCCCCGGAAGTTGAAGCGAAGCGCCGCCCAACCGGCCCGCGCCAGCCCTCGCGCCAGCGCCACAACCAGCGGCACATCCATGCTCCCGCCATACTGCGGGTGCGGATGGCAGATGACCGCGCTGGAGAATGGCCCCGCGCCCTCGGGCAGGTGCAACACGCCCTCCAGCAGCGGGCCGTGCTTGTTCGGGTGCTTGAAATAGACTTGTTTCATCGTCCGACCCCCTCGCGCATCGTTCTTCTGGCGGCTAGAGCGACATCGCCACGAGCATCCAAAGCACAAAGAGCAGGAAACCGATCATGAACGCAACCATCTTGACGGCCTCCCAAATCTCGGCGAGGGTGCCCCGCGTGCCCGTCGGTTGGGGAGCGGGCGGAACCCAGATGTAGGCGGGGCGTTGCGGCTGCTGCTCCCACCACCCGTAAGGCCCCAGCATCTCCTCTGGCGTGTCCGGGAAGCCCAGAAACGGGTCTTCGCCGAACTCCTCCAGGTCATCCCAGAAGCCGTCCATTCCGCACCTCCTTGCTCTGCTACGTCCGACACGACTATCGCTTGGCCAGTTCCGCGATGGTAACGCCGTCGCCGCCCTCTTCGGGCGCGCCCGACTTGTACGCCGCCACGAGGGGATGGCTTGCCAGCGCCTCGCGCACGATCTGGCGCAGCACGCCGGTGCCCCTGCCGTGGATGATGCGCACCCACGGCAGGCCCGTCAGGAACGCATCGTTGAGATAGCGTTCCAACTCTGGCAACACCTCCTCGGCGCGGCGGCCGCGCAAATCCAATTCGGCTTTCACGGGCCGCCCCGCTTGCGGTCGGGGGATGTACTCGCCCCCTGTAGTCCCCGAGGCTTCCTGCACAGGCGCGGCCCGCACTTCCAAATCCGACGCGTCCAGCGACAGGCGGAAGCGCCCCAGGCTCACCTCCACGCGGTCGCCGTCCATGGCGGCCACTTCGCCCGCCGCCTTCAGGGATTTCACCCACACCGAAGCGCCCACGCGGAGTTCCCCTGGCGCGATTTCGGGCGGGGGCGGAGGAGGAGGCGGGGGCAGCCGCGACTCCAGCGCCTGGGCGATCTGCTCGGCCTGGACGACGGCGTCGGGCAGCGCCGCGCCCCGCTCCAGTTGGCGGCGGGCGCGTTGCAGTTCGCGACGGAACGCCTCCAACTCCTCGCGCATCTCCTCCCGCGCCTGCGCGATAATCGCCGCCTTGGACGCCTCCAACTCGGCCAGTTGCTTCTGCAGGCTTCGCTGCAGGTGCTGCAACTCCTCGCGGGCCGCCCGCGCTGCCTGGAGTTCCGCTTGGGCCTCGCGGTGCGCTACCTGAATCTCGCCCAGCAGGACGTCGGCTTCCAGCGTTTCGGGCGACACCAGCGACCTGGCCTCCTGCACGATTCCCTCGTCCAGCCCCAGGCGCGACGCGATGGCAAAGGCGTTGCTGCGCCCAGGCAGGCCGATGGTCAGTTCAAACGTGGGCGACAGCGTCTCCACGTCAAACTCCACGCTGGCGTTTTCCACCCCTGGCGTTACCTGCGCGTAATACTTCAGTTCCGAGTAGTGCGTGGTGGCCATGGTGGTGATGCGCCGCTCCACCAGGTGCGACAGGATGGCCCGCGCCAGGGCGGAACCCTCCACGGGATCCGTGCCCGCGCCGATTTCGTCCAGCAGCACCAGCGACTGCGAGTCGGCCCGACGGAGGATGTCCACGATGTTGTTCATGTGCGACGAGAAGGTGGACAGGCTCTGCTCTATGGACTGCTCGTCGCCGATGTCGGCGAACACGCCGCGAAAGACGGTGAGTTCGCTCCCCTCGTCGGTGGGCAGGTGCAGGCCCGACTGCGCCATGAGCGCCATCAGGCCCACGGTTCTCAGCGACACCGTCTTGCCGCCCGTGTTGGGGCCTGTAACCACCAGGACGAAGAAGCGGTCGGTGAAGACGACGTCAATCGGCACCACCGTTTCGGGCGCCAGGAGCGGGTGGCGCGCCCGCAGCAGCCGAATGCGCGAGCCAGGGTGCGGCGGCAACTCGGTGCCGTCCGTGTCGGGGCGCGCGGGCTTGGGCGCGAAGGGCACCAGCGTCGGCTCCGTCGCGCGAATCTCCTCGGCGTACTTCGCCTTGGCGAAGATGACATCCAGGTCGGCCAGGATATGGAGCGTGCGCAGGATGAGCGGGCTTTCCTCGGCCACCAGGTCGGTCAGTTCCATCAGGATGCGCCGCACCTCGCGCTCTTCTTCCAACTGGAGTTCGCGCCATGCGTTGTTCAACTCCACCGTGGCCAGCGGCTCAATGAACAGCGTCGCGCCCGAGCCAGACTGGTCGTGAATCAGCCCTGGGATGCGCCCCTTGAACTCGGCCTTGAGGGGAATCACGTATCGCCCGTTGCGCTGGGTGATGAGCGGCTCCTGGAGAAACGGCGCATTCTCGGCGCTCGTGATGATGCGATTGAGTTTGTCCAGCAGGCGGTCGTGGGCGATGCGCACGTCGGCGCGGATGCGGGCGAGTTTCGGGCTGGCCGAATCCACCACCTCGCCGCGGTCGTTGATGCAGCGGCCGATTTCTGCCGCCACGTGCGCGCACTCTTCTATCTGCGACGCCTTCTGCGCCAGAAGCGGGACTTGCGCGCCCATCCGCGACAGCGAACGGCGAAGCGTCCGCGCCGCGTTGAGCGTCTCGCGGATGTCCAAGAGTTCCTGCGCGTCCAGCATGGCGCGGCGCTCGGCGCGGCTGAGCAGCGGGCGGACGTCCCGCGCCCCCCCGATGGAGAGCACGCCCTTCGTATCCATCAGCAGGCGCGCCTCGCCCGTCAGCCGCAACAGGCGTCGGGCCTCGTCCAGGTCCGACGTGGGCTGGGTCGCCAGCGCCCGCTCGCGCCCGAACGAGAACGACGTGTGCGCAGCCACGCGCTCCAAAATGCGGTCAAATTCCAGCGTATGCAGATGTTTCGCGTCCAACCGCTTCTCCTGCCCCCAAGCGGCCACCCGCCAGGGAATCATTTGCCATCCAGACGAAATGAGTATAGCATACGGCGGCGGCCTCGCCAAAGCGGAATGAACCGCCGATGATGTCGCCAGGCGATGCCCGCGATAACACGAAAGGAGCCATGATGCAAAACCGAATTCTCGTTGCCTATGCCACCCGCATGGGTTCCACAGCAAGCGTCGCCGAGACGATTGCCGAGGTGCTGCGGGATCAGGAGGCCCAGGTAGATGTGCAGCCTGTGAGCAAAGTCCGCAGCCTGGACGGCTACACCAGCGCCATCATCGGCAGCGCCATCCGCGCGGGACGGCTCATGCCCGAAGTCGTGTCGTTCGTGCGGAAGCACCAAGCGGAGTTGAGCCGCATGCCAGTGGCCTACTTCGTCGTGTGCCTGACCATGGCGAACGACACCGAGGAGAACCGCTGCACCGTGGCAGCCTACCTGGACGCCCTTCGCGCCAAGACGCCCAGCGTGAAGCCCGTGGACGTGGGATTGTTCCCTGGCGTCATGGACAGCCGCCGCCTGCCGTTCTTGCTTCGCCTCATCATCCGCGCGATGAAGTCCCCCGAAGGGGATTTCCGCGATTGGGATGCGGTGCGGGAGTGGGCGGCCCGCATTGCGCCCGCCCTGTCAGGGAAGCAGGGCGGCCAGTAGGGCGGCTTCCCATAGATGGCGAAACCTCACCCCCAGCCTTCGGCTTCCCCCTCTCCGCCTACGGAGAGGGGGAACGAGGGGGTGAGGTAGTGTGGACACGTAGGGCGGCTTCCCATAGCCGCCGGATGCTATCCACGAATAACACGAATCTACACGAATGGCGTAGAAATCACGTGGACACGTAGGGCGGCTTCCCATAGCCGCCGGATGCTATCCACGAATAACACGAATCTACACGAATGGCGTAGAAATCACGTGGACACGTCGGGCGGCTTCCCATAGCCGCCGAAACCTCACCCCCAGCCTTCGGCTTCCCCCTCTCCGCCAGCGGAGATGTTCTAATTCTTGTCAAATCGTGAACCTTAACAGAGCAAATAGCCAAAAGCCAGACGCAAGCCGCATTGAACCAAGGGTGGC
>DAOTVT010000160.1:0-6396 GCA_034436295.1 Anaerolineae bacterium
GCCCAATGCTTCAGCGTCGGGCGACGAGTAACCGCGAATCCACACCAATGAACGCGAATTCGCCCCAAGCCCGCAGGGCTTCGCCCCTTCAGCCAGATGCTTCAGCGTCGGGCGACGAGTAACCGCGAATCCACGCCAATGAACGCGAATTCACCCCAAGCCCGCAGGGCTTCGCCCCTTCAGCCCGATGCTTCAGCGTCGGGCGACGAGTAACCGCGAATCCACGCCAGTGAACGCGAATTCGCCCCCAGCCCGCAGGGCTTCGCCCCTTCAGCCCGATGCTTCAGCGTCGGGCCAACATGCGGGGCGCGCTTGACCGACCCAGCGGAACCTCCTACAATAGCCCAGCGTCTGCAATTCGCATCACAAATCGCGCAGACATACCAGGGAGCATACCATGGGACGACGCCGACAACGCCTACATTCCGGGTGCGGGGGCGCGTTTCGCCTTCTCGCCCTCGCGGTGCTTGCGGGCGCCCTTGCGCTTGCCCCGGCTTGCGGGCCAACGCCCACGCCGCCAGCCCCAACCGCAACGTCGGCTCCCGCAACACCCGCCGCGCCCACCCTGGTGCCTTCGCCCACGCCGACCGCGCCGCCATCCGCAACGCCGTCGCCGATCCCATCCGCGACTCTCGCGGCCACGGCAACGCCAGCGCCCACGCGCACGCCGACGAAACCCACCCCCGCCGCGCCAACGCCCACCGCGACCGCCGTCCCGATTCCGCCTGTCCGGTCCCTGGTCGTCTCCTCGGCCGAAGACCGTACCCTGTACGCCATCATCGGCGACAATGCGTATCGGAGCGCCGACGGGGGTGCGACGTGGATGCCGCTGGACCTCACGGGTATCGCGCCCGCGTCGCGACTGTTCGCCCTGGCTTTGGACTACCGCAACCCATCTGTGATGTACCTGACTGCCAGCAGCGGCATCTATCGGCGCGTTGGCGCGTCTGCATGGGAGTTCGTGCATCCCCTCAACGCGCAGGCACTGGCTGTGGACTTCGTGGATTCCAACGTCCTGTGGGCGGGCGTGTCCTGGACGACGGAGTACAAGGCCGTCATCCTCAAGAGCACCGACGCGGGGCGAACCTGGGGCAAGGCCGATTTCGGCATCCAGGCGTACCTGGGCTATGGCGTTACGCGCATCCTCATTGACCCCGTGAACCCCGATGTCCTCTACGCCAATCTTCGCTATGGCGGGCGGTTCGGGTGGCCAGAAGGCTGGCTTTACCGGGGCGGCCGGGCCGGGAACTGGGAGCCGCTGCCTGTGGGCGACCAGCCGACAGGCGGAGGTTTCTCCGAGGGGGCGTGCATGCCCCACGGTCTGGCGTTTGACCCCAACCTGCGCCGCCTGTACGTGGGATGCGACGCCTACTATTACAACAACTCCCGCTTGTTCGTGCTCGCCTCCGACAACGCCCACGAGCCGGATTCGCGCAACATCGCCTGGGCCGAGGCGCTGTCGCTGGGCACGCTGACGCCGCCGTTCGCCCTGGGCTACCTGGAACCTCTCGCGGTGGACGCCCGCGCGCCCAAAGCCCTCTATGTGGCCGTGTCGGGAACCGGCACCGTCTCGGCACAACCCTATCGTCTCCTCGTCAGCCGCGATGACGGGCAGACGTGGCTTGACCTACCCGTGCCCGCATTTTGATACCAAGGAGGTGTACCATCCGAACGCCAGACGGACAGGAGTGCCGCTTCTTCTACGGAGACTATGCGCGCGGCAGGCACACCGAAATCTGCCGCCTGTTGGAAGCCGCCGAACAGCCCTGGAAGCCCGCGCTGTGCCGAACGTGCCCCGTCCCGGGCATCCTCCGCGCCAACGCCTGCCCGCACATGATCCTCTACGGGCGCGTCCAGCGCCGACTGGGGCTATGGCAACGCGTGCGCGTTACAGCCGTGTGCCAGAAGACCCGCCAGGTCGTCCCCGAGCCACACATGGGTTGCGGGCAGTGCGGGCGCGAAGGTACCTAGGGCAAGCGTGCGCCCCATTCTTGCCTGAATGGAAAACTCCCCTCTTGACGAAAGTACAAAAGTATGGTACAATACAAAACGTGCGAACCCAAATCTTTGTTAGGAGGCTGAAATGCGTAGAGAGGATCGCTGCGAGGTTCGTATCATTGACGCCGAGAAAGTCAAGAAAATCTCGGAAACCCTCATCAGTGGCCTGGATGCCACGCACCTGGCGGATGTATTTGACGCCATGTCAGATCCCACCCGCCTGCGCATCATCTCGGCCGTCGCCAGCGCCGGAGAGGTCTGTGTATGCGATATCGCCGGGTCGCTCGGCATGACGCAGTCGGCCATCTCCCACCAACTCCGGCTGCTGCGCACCGTCAACATCCTCAAGAACCGAAAGCAAGGGCGGATGGTGTACTACTCCCTCGCGAGCGAGCACATCGGCAAGGCCTTCGCCGAGGCCCTGGCCCACATTCGCCAAGAGTAGCCCCCAACGCGGTGTTCCCTGGCACCGCTTGCCACACCCAATTAGCGGCTGTTCCCTGGCAGCCGCTAATTGTTTGCCTTTTGCGGCCTCAAGCCCTCTGTGTTATCATGGAGCAGGCCAATTCGCCCAAAGCACAATCCAAGGCGCCAGAGGCATAAGCCCGGCGCCGGACCTGAGGAGGCAACGCTTCATGCGACCCTATATGATTCTAAATGTGATTCCATCGCTTCCGCCGAGCCTCGTTCGGCTGGCAGAACTCGCGTACAACCTGCGCTGGACATGGGACCACGACACGCGAGACCTGTTCCGCCGCCTGGACAGCGACCTCTGGGAGCGGAGCGGCCATAACCCCGTCGCCATGCTCGGAGCCATCGCCCAATCGCGCCTGGAAGCCGCCGCGCGGGACGATGGATTCCTCGCCCACTTCCAGCGCGTCTGCGAGCAGTTTGACCGCTACATGGCCAATCAGCGCGCCTGGTATTCCCAGCATTGCGCCGAAGCGCCCGAGTGCCGCGTGGCCTACTTCTCGCCCGAGTTCGGCCTCACCGAGTGCATCCCCATCTATTCGGGCGGTCTCGGCGTCCTCTCCGGCGACCACCTCAAGTCGGCCAGCGACCTGGGGATTCACATGGTGGGCGTGGGCCTGCTTTATCAGTTCGGCTACTTCAGCCAGTACCTCAGCCCTGACGGCTGGCAACAGGAATACTATCCGGTCAACGACTTCTACAACATGCCCCTGCAACTCATGCGCAAGCCCGACGGCGCGCCCGTCATCGTGCAGGTCAACTACCCCGACGCACCCGTGAGCGCCCAGGTCTGGCGCATCCAGGTCGGGCGGGTGCCGCTCTACATGCTGGACAGCAACCTGCAGCAGAACCGCCCCCGCGACCGCGAGATCACGGGCAAACTCTACGGCGGCGACCGTGAGATGCGCATCCGCCAGGAAATTCTCCTCGGCATCGGCGGCTATCGTGCCCTCATGGCGCTCGGCATTGAACCCACCGTCTGCCACATGAACGAAGGGCACGCGGCCTTTCTCTGCGTGGAACGAGTGCGGGTGCTCATGGACCGATTCGGCCTGAACTTCTACGAGGCAGCCGAACTGGCCCGCGCCGGAAACATGTTCACCACCCACACGTCTGTGCCGGCGGGGATTGACGTGTTCGCGCCGGACCTGGTGGACCGCTACTTCGGCGGCTGGTACCCCATGCTGGGCATCGCGCGCGAGCAATTCATGGCCCTGGGTCGCCAGCACCCCGCCGACGCCAGCGAGCCATTCAACATGGCCGTCTTTGCCGTGAGCATGTCCAGCCACACCAACGCTGTGAGCGCCCTCCATGCCACCGTGGCCCGGCGGCTCTGGGCCAACCTGTGGCCCGGCGTCCCCGAAGAGGAGATTCCGGTAGGCCACATCACCAACGGCGTGCATCTGCGATCCTGGGTTTCGGGAGACCTGGCGTCGCTGCTGGATCGTTACCTGGGCCCTCGGTGGAGGGAAGAACCCAGTGACATGTCGGTCTGGCAGAAGGTGGCCGACATCCCCGACGAAGAACTCTGGCGCACCCACGAGCGGCGCCGCGAGCGCCTTGTGCACTTCGCCCGACAGCGCCTGCGCGCGCAGTTGGAGGCCCGCGGCGCGCCGCCATCCGAAGTGGAAATCGCCAACGAAGTCTTGAATCCCGAGGCGCTGACCATCGGATTCGCGCGGCGCTTCGCCACGTACAAGCGCGCCACGCTCCTCCTGCGCGATCCCGCCCGCCTGGCGCGCATCCTGAACGACCGCGAGCGGCCCGTGCAGATCATCATCGCAGGCAAGGCCCATCCCCAGGACCAAGCCGGCAAGGAACTCATCCAGGCCATCGTCAAGGCCGCCCGGCAGGAGGACTTCCGCCACCGACTCGTCTTCCTGGAAAACTACGACATGAACATCGCGCGCTATCTGGTGCAGGGCGTGGATGTCTGGCTCAACACCCCGCGCCGAATGCAGGAGGCCAGCGGCACCAGCGGGATGAAGGCCGCCGCCAATGGCGCGCTCAACTTGAGCATCCTGGACGGCTGGTGGGACGAGGGGTACACCCCCGAAGTCGGTTGGGCCATCGGGCGCGGCGAAATCTACGACAACCCAGAGTATCAGGACACCATAGAGTCGCAGGTCATCTACGAACTGTTGGAGAAGGAAATCGTCCCGCTGTTCTACTCGCGCGGCCGGGATGGCCTCCCGCGGGCCTGGATCGCCAAGATGAAGGCCGCCCTTGGCCGGCTGGCGCCCGTTTTCAACACCGACCGCATGCTCATGGAGTACACGCAAAAGTACTATCTGCCCGTCAGCGCCCACTACCTGGCCATGCAGGAGAATCAGGCCCAGCGCGCCAAAGACCTTGCCGCCTGGAAAGCGAACCTCCGCCAGAACTGGAGCCAACTTCGGGTGGAAAGCGTAGAGGCGAACACTCTCGCCGAGATCCACGTCAACGCGGAGGTCGTCGTTACGGCGCGCGTGAACCTGGGCAATCTGTCGCCCGATGACGTTCGCGTCCAACTGTACTACGGCCACGTGAATCCTGCCGGCGAGATACAGCAGGGCCAAATCGCGCCGATGCAACTCAAGCAAAAAGTGGACTCGGCCTACATCTACGAGGGCAAGGTGAACTTCGCCACCAGTGGCCTGCACGGGTACACCGTGCGCATTCTGCCGCACCATCCCGACATGGCCACGCCCTTTGACTCGGGCCTGGTGTACTGGTTCAGTTAGCGCGGGACGGCCCGGCCAAGGCGTGTAGCGCGCCTTCCCTCTCCCGCTGGGAGAGGGCTAGGGTGAGGGATGCCACCTGCACGGGGATGCCCCCGCGCTGAACGGGCGAAGCCCCCTTCGGGGCTAAAACCAGCCCGCGGCAGCACACCGTGCTGAGCGAACCAATCTGGGCTCTCTGCGCGCTCGGCGCCCTCGGCGGCGAAATCCATCCCGCCCAGCCCGACGCTCCAGCGCCGGGCGCGACGTAAACGATGCTAGGAGGCAACCATGCGCTGGATTGCACTCACACGCACGCCTGGACAGAGTTATGTCAAGGCCATATCCTCCACTGCGGCCAGGATTGACCCTGACGAGGCCCGCCGACAACATGCCGGCTACTGCCAGGCGCTCCGCAACATCGGGCTGGAGGTCATCACCCTCCCGCCCGACGAGCGCTTCCCCGACGGCTGCTTCGTGGAGGATGCCGTCGTTGTGCGGAACGGCAAGGCGCTGCTCACCCGTTCGGGCGCGCCATCGCGCCAGGGCGAAGGCGAAACCCTGCGCCCGACGCTCCAGGCGCACAATCTGCAAATCGTGGAGGTTGAGCCGCCCGGCACCCTGGACGGCGGCGATGTCCTCTGGGTAGAAGATGTCGCCTACGTCGGGCTGGGCGACCGCACCAACCGAGAGGGCATCGCCCAACTGGCCGCCAAACTGGGCGTGGAGGCCCACCCCGTCCCCCTGCCTCCGGGTATGCTGCACCTGAAATCCGGCGCCGCCTACCTGGGCAACGGCATGTTGTACGCTGTCGCCACGTTCGCCCCCCTCGCTGCGCAGATCGGCCTGGAATGGATTCCCGTGCCGCGAGGCGAGGAGATCACCGCCGACGTGCTCCTGTTCGGTGCGAAGGTGGTCATCCCGGCTGGATACCCGCGGGCCGCGAACCTGCTCAAGGAACTGGGGTTCCAGGTGCAACCGGTGAACCTAGCCGAATTCGCCAAGGCCGACGGCGGCCCCACCTGCCTGAGCGTCATCTGGCCCGAGTGAGCGCCCGGCGGACACGTGCCGTCCCACCAGGAAGGGGCTGGGCGTTCCCAACCCCCTAGCGCACCTCTATCGGATAGAACCCAATGCCCAAGGTTCGCTCGTCCAAACTCCCGGGCACCGAGTCCTTGGGCACAAAACTGCCGCCCAGATACTGGAACGTAACGAAGTTGAAATCGCG
>DAOTVT010000161.1:0-3634 GCA_034436295.1 Anaerolineae bacterium
GAATATCAGGTTGACACATCGTCGCCGAGTTCCTCTCCAGTCTCCCCTGGGGGTTTCCGATCACCCTTGCCCAAAGAAAGCGATGAACAGCTGGCGCTACTTGACACGCCCTTCCATATCAGGGGCGACCCGCGAGTCGCCCCTGCGACTGCGGCTCCCCCCATTTGCCGCGCATACCCTTGCCGTAAGATGCGACGCACTTTCGGAAGCGCATCGCACCTCGGTCGCCAACACAAGACGGAGCCGAATCCCGCGGCGTCCCCCATTTGCCGCGCATACCCTTTTCTGATAGTATAACACGCGCATCATACTCGTATCCACAGGCATAGAGCGATGAGAAGATCTACCAAACAGGTTTTACTCCGTCGTCGCGCCCGCAAGAACGGCGGGATGAGCCTTTTTGCGAAGGCAGCCCTGGCCTTCCTGGCCCTGGCCCTCGGCGGGATGCTCACCCTCGCGCTGACGGGCGTGGCCGCCGTGGTGGGCGTGTACGCCTACTTCGCCCAGGACTTGCCCGACCCCAGCGCGATTGAGATCGCCCAGCAGGACTTTGAGACGACCAAAATCTACGACCGCACAGGCCAGCACCTGCTGTACGAGATCTTTGACCCGAAGTGGGGCGACCGCACCTACATCCCCCTGGACCAGATTCCCTTGTACCTGCGCCAGGCCACCATCAGCATTGAGGACCGGACGTTCTACGCGAACCCGGGCGTGGACCTGCGCGGCATCGCGCGCGCGGCCCTGTCCAACCTGCGCGGCGAGCAAATCCAGGGCGCCAGTTCCATCACCATGCAGTTGGTCAAGAACGTCCTCATCCCGCCCGAGGAGCGCTACGCCATCTCCTACGAGCGCAAAATCAAAGAGGCGATTCTGGCCCTGGAGATTTCCCGCCGCTACCCAGGGCGCGAGGGCAAGGACAAGATTCTGGAGTGGTACCTGAACAACAACTTCTACGGCAACCTGGCCTACGGCGTGGAGGCGGCCGCGCAGACCTACTTCGGCAAGAGCGTGCGCGACCTGAACCTCGCCGAGTGCGCCATGCTGGCGGCCATCCCCCAGTATCCGGGGATGAACCCCATTGACAACCCGGAGAAGGCCAAGGAGCGCCAGCACCTGGTGCTGGATCAGATGCTGCGCGAGGGATACATCACCGAAGAGCAGGCGGTGGAGGCGAAATACACGCCACTGTACATCGCCCCGCAGCAGCGGTTTGAGATTGACGCACCGCACTTCTCCATGTACGTGCGCAGCCTGCTGGTGGACGAGTTCGGCGCCGACATGGTGTACCGCGGCGGGCTGAAGGTGTACACGACGCTGGACTACGACATGCAGAAGTTGGCCGAGCAACTGGCCCGCGAGCAGATCGCCAAGTTGCAGGCCGACGGGTGGGACATCAACAACGCGGCCGTCGTCGCCATTCGCCCCAACACCGGCGAGATTCTGACGATGGTGGGTTCGCTGGACTACTTCAGCACGACCATCAAGGGCCAGGTGAACTGCGCGCTGTCGGAACGGCAGCCCGGGTCGTCGTTCAAGCCGTTCACCTACGTTACGGCTCTGGCGCAGGGATACACCCCCGCGACGATGCTCCTGGACGTGCGACAGGCGTTTGACGATTATCCGAACCCGCCCTACGTCCCCGAGAACTACAGCCTGAAGTACAGCGGGCCGGTGCGGCTCCGCCTGGCGCTGGCGCGGTCGCTCAACATCCCCGCCGTAGAGATGCTGAGCAAGGTGGGCGTCAAGAATGTCCTCAACACGGCGCACCAGATGGGCATCAACACGCTGACCAAGGACTTCTACGGCCTGAGCCTGACGCTGGGCGGCGGCGAGGTTACGCTGCTGGACATGACCTACGCGTACAGCGTGTTCGCCAACAACGGGGTGATGGCCGGCCAGCCGGTGCCCCCCAGCAGGCTCCGCCCAGGGTTCCGCCAACTGGATCCGGTGGCCATCCTGCTGGTTACCGACCGCAACGGCAAGGTGCTCAAGCAGTTCAAGCAGCCGGCGACCCGCGAGGTGCTCAGCCCCCAACTGGCGTACCTGATGCAGGATATCATGTCGGACAACAACGCGCGGGCGGCGGCCTTTGGCCCCGACAGCCCGCTGAAATTGAGCCGCCCCGCAGGAGTCAAGACCGGCACCACCAACGACTTCCGCGACGACTGGATCATCGGCTACACGCCGCAGTTGGTTACCGGCGTGTGGTGCGGCAATACGGACTACGAGCCGATGGGCCGCATCCCCGCAAGCCGAGCGGTGGGGCCTGTCTGGCACGACTTCATGGAGAAGGTACACGAGAACCTGCCGGTCATGGAGTTCAAGCGGCCGCCCGGAATCATTGAGGTGTACGTGTGCCCGCTGTCGGGCCTGTTGCCGACCGAGCACTGCCCCAGTCCGGTGAAGGAAATCTTCATCGCGGGCACGGAACCGACCCAGCCGTGCGACATGCACCGCGAGTTCAAGGTCAACAAGGTTACCGGCAAGTTGGCGACGGTGTACACGCCGCCGGAATTGGTGGAGTCGCGGGTGTACGAAGTCTATCCGCCGCGCGCCGCCGACTGGGTGCGCGAGCAGGGCATCCCGCAGCCCCCGACCGAGTACGACGACATGTACGGCCCCGGCCCCGCGCAGGGCGACGTGGCCATCATCTCGCCCGCGCCCTACTCCTACGTGCGGGGCGGCGTGGTCATCATGGGCAACGCCCGCTCGGACAACTTCCACTACTGGCGGCTGGAGTACGGCAAGGGGCTGAACCCATCGGCCTGGAGCCAGATCGGCGGCGAACACTACAATCAGGTCAGCAACGGGCCGCTGGAATACTGGGATGTGAGCCAACTGGACGGCCTCTACACGCTCCAACTGACGGTCGTGCGCCAGGATCAGGGCGTGCGCCAGGCGGCCATCCAGGTCAACGTGGACAATCAGCCGCCCAAGATCACCGTCATCAACCCCGACGAGGGCCGGGTGTACATCAAGGAGCAGGACGACTACATCAACATCCAGGTGGACGCCCGCGACAACCTGTCCATGGATCGGGTGGAGTTCTTCGTGGACGGGCAGTCGGTGGGCTTCACCACGGTGGCCCCGTACAGCCTCAAGTGGACGATCGCCATGTCGGACACGATTCCGATTCCGGGCACGGTCATCACGACGACCGGCCCCATCACAGGCCCCGATGGCGTCGTTACGGAGGGCGTGATCACCGTAACCGAGGTCATCCAGGAAGAGGACGGTCGCCTGATACAGATTTGGGCCAACGGCATGTCCATCATCTCGGACACGCACGGGTACACCGAGACGCACACGATTCACGCGGTGGCCTACGATTCAGCGGGGAACACCACAGAGAGCGAGAAGGTTCACGCGCAGGTGATCCACAGGCCCAAGTCGGAGAAAGACAAGAAGAGTTCATCGGCGGCTCCCCTTGCGCCCGTGGCGTGGAGGGAGCGGCGCGCGTGGGACCTCATCGCGTAGGGGAGACGGCATGCCCTTCATCCTCATCACCAACGACGACGGCATAGATTCGCCCGGCCTGGTGGCGCTGAGGCAGGCGCTGGAGCGGCTGGGCGAGGTGGCGGTGCTCGCGCCCGCCCACAGTTGGTCGGCTGCCGGCCACACCAAGACCATG
>DAOTVT010000162.1:0-7762 GCA_034436295.1 Anaerolineae bacterium
TGGAGCACAAATGACGCGATCAAGGAGAACGGGCATGAATCCGGTGATATTCCTGCTGCTGGCCGTGCTGCTGGGCGTGGCCGGCCAGATGGTGATGAAGACGGGCATGACGCAGGTGGGCGCGCTCAATGCCCTGAACTTGCGCGCGCTGGTTCGGATGTTCTCCAACCCCTACGTGGTGCTGGGGATTTTCTGCTATGCCCTGTCGTCCATCGTGTACCTGGTGGCGCTGTCCAGGCTGCCGTTGAGTTTTGCGTATCCGATGGTGGGCCTGGGGTACGTGGTGGTGGTCTTCCTGTCGTGGCTGATTCTGAAGGAACCGGTGTCGCCGGCGCGGTGGATCGGGGTTCTTCTGATCTGCGGCGGGGCGTTTCTCATCGGCAGGTGAAGGGAATGGACGAGCGGACAGAGGATAGACCCGAAATCTCCATTTGCGCGCCAGCCTACAACGAGGAGGAGGGCATCGCGCAGGTGGTGCGCTACTGGGCGCAGGTCATCCGCGACGACGGCATTCGCGGCCAAATCGTCGTGGCCAACGACGGCAGCACCGATCGCACGGCGGACATCCTGCGCGAACTGCAAGCGGAGATTCCGTTCCTGGTGGTGGTGGACTACAAGCCCAACGGCGGCTACGGGTACGCCCTGTCGCAGGCCATCGCCCACGCCGACGGCGACTACGTGGTTACCATTGACTCCGATGGGCAGTTTGACGCCGCCGAGTATCGCCTGCTGCTGGCCGAACTGCGGCATGGTGGGTACGATCTGGTAACGGGCTACCGCAAGGGCAAGCGCGATACCTTCGTGCGCGTGGTGGCCGACCGCGGGCTGAACGTGCTGGTGCGGCTGATGTTCGGGCTGCGGCTGCGCGACACCAATTGCGCGCTGAAACTGTTGCGCCGCGACGTGGCGCGGGCCATTCAGATTGAGGCGCGCGGCTATCCGACGCCGACCGAGATTCTCGTCAAGGCGCAGACGCTGGGCTATCGCATCGGCGAGGTGGGCATCACCCATTCGGAGCGATTGGCGGGGCAGTCCAAACTCAAGACGTTCCGCACGGCCTGGCAGATGGGCTGGTTTCTGGTCTATCTGAAGTTCAAGCAGATTCTGTATCGGGCGCGGGTGCTCAACCGCATCTAGGCGGCGACGCCCGTCAGGGGGTGGGTTCATGAACGGCAAGATGATCGGAGTGATTCTGGCGGCGGGGCAGGGAAGCCGCATTGAGCCGCTGAGCATCTATCGGCCCAAGCCGCTCCTGCCCGTCTGCAACAAGCCGATTTTGCAGTACCAACTGGAAGACATGCGGCGCATCGGTATCCGCGAGGTCATTCTGGTGGTGGGCCACCTGAAGGAGGGCATCGTCTCGCGCTTCGGCGACGGCGCGTGGCTTGGGGCGCACATCACCTACGTGGAGCAGAAGGAGAAACTCGGCATTGCCCACGCGGTGGGCCAGTTGGAGCCTTACGTCAACGATCCCTTCCTGCTCTTCCTGGGCGATATTTTCATGGCGGCTCCGCGGCTCCACGAGATGGTGGAGATGTTCTGGGAGCGCAGGGCTGGGGCCGTGCTGGCCGTCAAGCGGGAGGCCGACCCCACCCGCATCAGCCGCAACTTCGCCGTCGTCGTCCACCCCAGCGGCATCGTTACGCGCGTCATTGAGAAACCCCGATGCCCGCCCAGCAACCTGAAGGGCTGCGGCATCTACGCCTTTGACCTGTCCATCTTTGACGCCATCCGCCGCACGCCTCGGACTGCCCAGCGCGACGAGTACGAACTCACCAACTCCATCCAGATTCTCATTGACGACGGCTATCCCGTGTATCCCGCCGAAGTGGTGGACATGGACGTGAACGTTACGGTGGCCAAAGACCTGCTGGAATGCAATCTGGCGGAACTGCAACGGCTGGGCGTCAACGCCGTCATCGGCGAGGGGGTAACGCTGGCCCCAGGCGCGCGCGTGCAGAACTCTGTGTTGGGCGACGGCGTCGTGGTGAAGCATCCCATTCTCGTGCAGGATTCGCTGATTCTGTCGGGCACCGTCGTGGATACGCCCCACGACCTGGTGCGCCAACTGGTAACGCCAGAGGTAACGCTGGACTTGAGGGAGACCGCGCCATGAACGGGCCTGGATTCCGACGGGCGCTTGTAACGGGAGGCGCCGGCTTCATCGGGTCGCACGTGGCCGAGCGGCTGCTGGGGCTGGGCGCGCAGGTGCGCGTGCTGGACAACCTGTCGGTGGGCGTGCGCGAGAACGTGCCCGACGGGGCCGAACTCGTCGTCGGCGATGTGCGCGACCCCGCGGCGGTGGAGCGCGCCCTGGACGGCGTGGACATCGTGTTCCATCTGGCCGCGCGCGTCAGTATCCGCGCCTCGGTGGATCGCTTCTACGAGGACGCGCAGACCAACGTCATGGGCACGCTGACCCTGCTGCAAGCCTGCGCCGAGCGCAAGGTGCGGCGCTTGGTGTACGCGTCGTCCATGGGGGTGTACGCCGACGCCCCGACGCCTGACCCGATTCCGGAGACCCACCCCACGGAGCCGATTTCGCCCTACGGCGTGGGCAAACTCGCCGGCGAGAAGTACCTGCTGTGCCTGGCGGAGACGCTGGGCCTGGAGCCGGTCATCCTGCGCTATTTCAACACCTACGGCCCGCGGCAAGGCTACACGCCCTACGTGGGCGTCATCACGATTTTCATCAAGCGGCTTCTGGCCGGCGAGCCGCCCGTCATCTTCGGCGATGGCGAGCAGCGCCGCGACTTCGTGTACGTGGGCGACGTGGCCGACGCGACGGTGCTGGCGTCGCTGAAGGATGTGGCGGGCGAGGTCTTCAACATCGGCACGGGCCGCGCCACGTCGGTCAACGAGGTGGCCGCCCTGCTGTGCCGCAAGTTGAACCCGGGCATTCGGCCCGAGCACGCTCCGGCGCACCCGGGCGAGTTGCGCTATTCCGTGCCCGACATCTCCAAGGCGCGCCGTCTGTTGGGCTACGACCCGAAGGGACGGCTGGAGGACAAGATTGACGAGGTCATCGCCTGGCACCGCCGCGGATAGCCGCGGGGGGTACAAGCGAATACTCGGCAGCCGCTGGGCGCACTGGGCGTTCCTGGGCGTGGCGATGCTGTTCTTCATGCGCGGCTGGCTCAATGGGCGGCTGCCCACGTCGCCGCGCATGGAGATGATCGTGCAGTTCGCCACGTCGTGGTTTGTGCTGGACGAACTGCGCCACGGCCGATTCCTGACGCCCTGGAACCCGTGGGAGTTCGGCGGGTTCCCGTGGATGCGCCTGCTGGCCTGGCCGCTGTACGCGGTCGTGGCCCTCATCGGGTGGGCGGGCATCCCGATGGAGCAGGCACTGAAGGGCGTGGCGTTTCTGGGGTTTGCGGCGTCGGGCGTGGCGATGTACGAGTACGTGCGGGTTCTCACAGGGCGATGGCAGGCGGCGCTGCTGGCGGGGCTGGTGTACATGATCTTCCCTTACCATATCCACACGGCGGTGGATTGGTGGGAGTTTGTGCCGTTTTGGGCGCTGCTGCCGCTGCCGTTTCTGTTCTACGAGTTGGCGCTGCGCCGTACCGAAAGGCGCGCGCGGATGCTGGCTTTGGCGGCGTTGTGCCTGGGGCTGTTCCCGTGGGTGAGTCCGGAGCGCGCGCTGGTGTCGGCGGTGTGGTTCGGGGGCTACGCGGCCCTGCGCGAACTGTCGCGGGTGGCGGGCCGCGAATCCGCACTGGGCGGGGCGTTGCTGCGCCTGGCCGGGGTGGGCCTCGGCGCGGTGGTGGTGGCGGTCGGCATGGCGCTTCCGGCGGCGGTGGAACTCAAGCATCTGGGCGCGTACCACATGCGCGGGAGCGCGGGGGGCGCGGCCACGGCGCTGCTGGCCGACTACTCGGCGTCGCCCGCGCTGTTGGGTGGCGCGCTCCTGCGGCGCGTTGGCGTGCCCGTGGATACCGCCGCCCTGCCGACGATATGGAAATCCTTCGGCGGCATGTTTGCATGGTACCTGGGCTGGCCCGTGCTGGGGCTTGCGGCGCTGGGCCTCGGGCAGTTGCGCAGGCAGCGCGAGGCGTGGGTAGTGGCGCTCCTGGGGGCGCTGGCCCTCTGGATGGCGTTCGGCCCCACGGTGCCGTGGAATCCATTCCAGGCGCTGCCCGTGTTCAAGACGCTCATCCCGTTCCGCGCGCTGATGCTGGTGGTGTTCGCCCTGGCGGTGCTGGCGGGGCTTGGCGTGTTGACCCTAGAGCGCGCCGTGCGCCGCGTGCCGGTGAACGGGTGGCTGGCGCTGGCCGCGCTGGTGATCCTCGTGGACTTTCGGCCCGCCGGCGGAGTCTTCACGGCGACCGAATCCTACTTCACCCGCGACGAGCGGGCCGCCTACGGGTTCCTGGCCCGGCAGGGCGGGAACTGGCGGCTGTGGGAACCCGCGAGTCCGAACACCGTGCGCTACGCCGCGTCCTACTCGCTGCCGCTGGCGCCGGTGCTGCGCTTCGCCGGCCACTGGGTGGAGGGGACGCCGATTCACACCTGGGAACTGCTGGACTGGGGCGACTACAACACGGCGCTGCACATCCTGAGCGTGCGCTACGCCATGCTGCGCAAGACCGACCCGCAGTACAGCGCCATCCGCGCCGGTGCAGAGGCGGCCGGATTTACGCAGGTCGTGTGGGACTCGGATACCGTGGAGATACTGGAGAAGCCGGACTACCGTCCGGTCGCCGTGTTGCGTTCGCCCGCGGCGTCGGCAGACCCTGTGGGCGGCGACGTGGCCTACGTGCGCGAAAGTCCCACGCGCATCCGCGTGCATGCGGCGCCGACCTCGCGGGCGCTGCTCGTGGTCAGCGAGGGCTGGTACCCGCATTGGCGCGTGTCTGTGGATGGCGCGCCCGCTGCGCTGGAGCGTGCGGACGAGATGCTCCTGGGCGTGGAACTGGAGGCTGGGGAGCATGAGGTATTCTTCGTATACAGAGAGCCACCCTATATTGCGGTTACGCGTGTGCTGAGCGGGCTGGCAGCCCTGGTCTTGCTGGTTGCCAGCGTATGGAACCCGAAGGTCCTTCTGCCCAGGGAGGGGGCCAAACATGCAGCCTGATCCCATTGCCGTTGTCATTCCGACCTACAACGAGGCGGAGAACATAGAGCCGCTGGTGCAGCAGTTGATGGCCCTGCCGCTTGATTTGCGCGTCATCGTGGTGGACGACAACTCGCCCGATGGGACAGGGGCCATCCTGGACAGGCTGGCTGCCGAGGATGGGCGGGTTATCCCGATTCATCGCCCTGGCAAACTGGGCCTGGGCACGGCTCACATCGCGGGGTTCAAGCGGGCGCTGGCCGACGGCGCGGGGCTGATTTTGAGCATGGACGCCGATTTCTCGCACAATCCGCGTTACATCCCCGCCATGGTGGACAAGATGCGCGAATGCGACCTGGTCATCGGCTCGCGGTACGTGCGGGGCGGCGGCACGCGGTTCTGCACCCTGCCGCGCAAAGGGCTGAGTTGGGGGGCTAATGCCTTCGCCAGAATCATGCTGGGGCTGCGCGCCCGCGACTGCACGGCGGGGTTCCGCTGCTACCGCCGCGAAGTCCTGGAGCGCATTGCCCTGGACGAGTTATTCTCCGAGGGATACTCGTTTCTGATAGAAATCCTGTACCGCGTGCAGCGGATGGGCTACCGCATCGGCGAGACGCCCATCATTTTTGAGAATCGCCGACGGGGCGCGTCCAAGGTCTCCAAGAAGGAAATCTACCGTGCCCTGGATACCGTATTGCGCCTGCGGTTGGGTCGGCTGCCGTGGGGGCGTGGGGCGGCGCGCCGCGCAGGCAACGAGCACGCGCAGGAAAACTGACCTGGGAGCACAGAACTTGAGCGGGAAACGTCGGTTGGTCATCATGCCGGCCCACAACGAGGCCAACAACATAGAGGCCGTCCTGGATCAGATTCGGGCCGTGGACGCGGGTTTGGATGTTCTGGTGGTGGACGACGCTTCCACCGACGATACGGCCGAGCGCGCCCGCCGCAAGGGGGCCACGGTGGTGAGCCTGCCCTGCAACCTGGGCTACGGGGGCGCGGTTCAGACGGGCTTTCGCTACGCGGTGGAGCACGGCTACGACATCGGCATCATGATGGATGCCGACGGCCAGCACGACCCGCAGAGCCTGCCGGCGCTCCTGCGCGCGGTGGAGGAAGGCGCCGACGTGGCGCTGGGCTCGCGCTTCCTGGGCCGCATGGAATACAACGCAGGCTGGGCGCGCCGCGCCGGCATGAGCGTCTTCCGCGCCATCGTGCGGCGGGTTACCCGTCGGCCTTTCACCGACCCCACATCGGGGTATCAGGCCCTCACCCGCGAGGTGATGGAGTTCTTCGCGCGCGACAACTATCCGACGGATTTTCCCGACGCCGACACGCTCATCGTGCTCCACCATGCGGGGTTCAATGTCGTAGAGGTTCCCGTCGTCGTTCGGGCGCGGATCAGCGGCACATCCATGCATGCCGGCTGGAAGCCCATCTACTACGTGGTCAAGATGCTGCTGTCTATCTTTGTGGTCTTGCTCCGCAAACAAACGCACACCAACGCCATTCGCCCCTCGCAAAACGGGATTCGCCAGGGAGGTAAGTGAATGGTACAGGTGATCAACGCATTCACGGTGGACGTGGAGGAGTGGTACCAGGCCGAACTCCTGCGCCAGCGTCGGCTGCCCGCAACGCCGGAGGATCAGGCCGAGGAAGCCATCCAGCCCCTGCTGGATTTGCTGGAGGAGACGGGCGTCCGCGCCACGTTCTTCGTCGTCGGCGAGGTGATGAAGAAGCATCCGGCCCTGATCCGCCGTATCTACAGCCTGGGCCACGAAATCGCCTGCCACGGCATGAGCCATCGCCCCCTGTGGACGATGTCGGAGGCGGAACTGGAGTGGGAACTGGGGGCGTTTGCGGAGTTGTACGAGCGGACGCTGGACGGGGGCCGCCCGGCGGGGTTCCGCGCCCCGACGTTCTCGCTGAATCAGGACACGCGCTGGGCCGTGCCGGTGCTGCGCGAATTCGGGTACACCTACGATTCCAGCATCTTCCCCGCGCGGACGCCGCTGTACGGGGTTCCGGGCGCGCCGCTGGCTCCGTACCGCATCTCGGCGGCGGATGTGAGGCAGGAGGAGCCGCGAGGGCCGCTGTGGGAGTTCCCCATGACGGTGTGCGACGTGGCGGGGCTGCGGCTGCCCGTTTCGGGCGGGGCGTACCTGCGGCTGTGGCCCTATTGGCTGGTGCGGCGGTGCCTGCAGGCGGTCAACCGCACGCGGCCGTTCGTCGTGTACGTGCACCCGTGGGAGTTGTACGAGGGCACGCCCAAGGTCAAAGGTCTGACCCCGCTTGAGCACGTGGCTACCTATTGGGGGCGCAGGGGCGGGCTGGCCAAGGTTCGGGCTTTGCTGCGGGATTTCGCTTTCGCGCCCATGCGCGAGGTCTTGCAGGTATGGGCGGCGCAGGTCAACTCGGTGAAGGAGGCGCAGCCCTCATGAATCGGTGGCTGCAAGGTGTCGTCGTCGCGGTTCTGGTTGCGCTTGTGGCGTGGTGGGGCGTGGGCGTCTATCGCATCACGAACAATCACGACTTTGAGATATTCTATCGTGCGGCCGAACGCCTGCGAACGGGGGAGAACATCTACGCGGAAAGTCGGGCTTTCCGCGAGGCGCTGGAGAGCGGCCAGTTCAACATGCAGGACGACAGTATCCAATGGCCCTACGGGAACCCGCCGCTGCTGGCCATCCTGACCGTGCCGCTGAC
>DAOTVT010000163.1:0-15846 GCA_034436295.1 Anaerolineae bacterium
TTGGGGCCGATCCCCGAAGTGGCGCGCCGCATCCAGCAGCGCGTGATGGAAGAAGTGGGGCTGTCGGCGTCAGTCGGCCTGGCGTCCAACAAACTGGTCGCCAAGATCGCATCCGATTTGCAGAAGCCACACGGGTTCGTGTACGTAGAGCACGGTCGAGAAGCCGAGTTCCTCGCCCCGCTGCCCGTGGAGCGGCTATGGGGCGTGGGCAAGGTTACGGCGTCGGCGCTCCACCGCCTGGGGGTGCAGACCATCGGAGACCTGGCCGCCCTGCCCGAGGCGGCGCTCGTGCAGGCGTTCGGCCCGCACGCCGTGGAGTTGAAGCGGCGGGCGCTGGGCCTGGACGATAGCCCCGTCATCACCGAGTGGCAGGCCAAGTCGGTCAGCAACGAGGAGACCTTCGCCACAGACCAGAAAGACGAGGCGTTCCTGAAGCAGGAGTTGCTGCGCCTGAGCGACAAGGTCGCCGCCCGCCTCCGCGCCAACAGGCAGGCCGGGCGCACCGTGCGGCTGAAACTGCGCTACCACGACTTCACGACGGTGCTGAGAAGCCAGACGCTGCCCATGCCCACCGACTCGGCCCGCGACATCTACGAGACCGTCCTTGACCTGTGGGACAGGCACTGGCAGAAGGGGCGCGCCGTCAGGCTCGTCGGCGTGGGCGTCGCCAATCTGGAAACCGCGCCCTATCGCCAACTCGGCCTGTTTGACCAGACCCACCCCCGCGACGACAAACTGGCCCGCGCCCTGGACGAAATCCGCGAGAAGTTCGGGCGCGACGCCATTCGGCGGGCCTCGCTCCTGAAGGACGCCGAGGACGATTCGGACTAACCCACGGGAATCTCGCCGACGATATGCACCCCCTGCTCGCTCACGTCGCAGGCGCAACAGACCACCGTTACGCCCCGCTGCATCGCGTGCCTCAGCGCCGCGCCGAACGCGGGGTCCGTCTCGTCGTTCGGGGAGAAGCGGGTCGCGTCGCCGCGCTGCACCACGAACACCACCGCGGCGCATCGTCCGGCCTCGGCCAGCGCGGCCAGCGCCTGCACATGGCGACGGCCCCGTTCCGTTGGCGCGTCGGGGAACAGCGCCACGCCTCCGCGCACAAGCGTTACGCTTTTCGTCTCCACCCAGCAGAGTTCGCGCCCGCGGCCCAACAGGAGATCCACGCGGCCGGAATCCACGGGCACTTCCGCCCGCACCGGCAGCCACCCTGCCAGCGCGCCGCCCCCGCCCTGGCGCAGCCACTCGGCGAAAAGGCGCGGCGGCAGGCGCGCGTCCACGGAGACCCAGCCGGCCCTGCCCCGCACCAGCGCGAGGTCCAAGGCCGTGCGGCGTCCCGGCCCATCCGCAGGGGCAAGCCGAACGTCGGCGCCGGCGACCAGCAGTTCGCGCATGCGCCCCGAATTGGGCACGTGCACGGGCACGAGGCTGCCGGCCATCTCCACCGTGGCGCGAAACCGATTGTCGCGCGCCACGAAGCGGCCGGGGACCAGCGGGCGCTGGAACTCCATGGCTACTTTCCGGCGGCGTGGATGAGCCGCGACGCCAGATACCCGCCCAGCACGGCCAGGTCCTCGGTCGGCAGGTAGTTGGCCGCGGCGGCGTCAAACAGCACGTTGGCCGACGGCGAGAACTCCTCGTCGCCCTTGTACACGATGACGGCAAGCCACACGCGGGGAAGGGCGCGGAAGAGATACGACGCATCCCCGAAACTCAGCCTGTCCCCGCCCAGTGCCCGCGCCGCGCGATGGAAGGCTTCCAGGTCGGTGCCGAAGCGCGTGCGGATGCGGTGGCTAGCCCGCCCCTGGAACGCCGGATCGTACACCATCGCGTCGGGCAGTTCGCGGAACGCAACCCACCGGCCCGCGGGCGGCGCGCCGTCGGCGGTCAGCAGGTAGTGCAGCAGCAGAATCCGCGTCGTGATGGGCACCTCGGCGTCGTTCCCCACCAGGCGCACCTCTCCATCGGGATGGTGGATGGTGTACTTCTCGCCCGTCAGCGTCAGCGACACCATGCCCGAAGCGGTGTCGTAGTCGGCGCCCGCCTTCCAGGCCGTCTCCTGCGGATCTCGCCTCTTCCAATCTGCCAGCGCCTTCTCCAGCGCAGGCCCGTACCGTTCCTCGGATGTGCGTGGCCCCAATACCATGTCTGGCCTCCTCGCGTAGTCTTCACTGCGTGCTCATCGCCAGTATAGACCAAGGCGCTGTAACTTTCAAGTCGGGTTGACAAGGCCCCCAACTCCCGCTAAACTGGGAGCATACAACGGCAGCGCAACCCGCCTGCCCAGTCGCATGAGGTTGCCCATGATCTATACGAGAGAGAAACTTGAGGAGATAGAGGCCACCACGCTCGCGCCCTACGCGGCCAAGAGCGGCCAATCCCGCGGGCGCAAGTACCCCGAAGACGAACATCCCTACCGCACCGCGTTTCAGCGCGACCGAGACCGCATCATCCACACCACCGCCTTCCGCCGCCTGGAGTACAAGACGCAGGTCTTCGTGAACACCGAGGGCGACTACTATCGGACGCGCCTCACGCATACCCTTGAGGTGGCGCAGATCGCCCGCACCATCGCGCGCGCCCTGGGCGCCAACGAAGACCTAGCCGAGGCCATCGCCCTGGCCCACGACTTGGGGCACACCCCCTTCGGCCACTCGGGCGAGGAGGCGCTGAACGAACTCATGAAGGATCGCGGCGGCTTTGACCACAACCGCCAATCCGTGCGCATCGTAGAGGAACTGGAGCGCCGCTATCCCGAGTTCCGCGGCCTGAACCTCACCTGGGAAGTGCGCGAGGGGATGATCAAGCACGAGACCGAGTACGACAAGAGCGCCGCCACGGGCTACGAGCCCGACAAGGCCGCAACGCTGGAAGCCCAAATCGTCAACGTGGCCGACGAAATCGCCTACAACTCCCACGACCTGGACGACGGCCTGCGGGCGGGCATCCTGCATCCCGACATGCTGCGCGGCATGGAGTTGTGGGAGGAACTCCTGGCCGCGCTCCGTGTGCCGCCTGGGACGTTTGACGAACTCACGCGCCATCGGCTGATCCGCAAACTCATCGGGCGGGAGGTTACCGACGTCGTCCAGGAGACGAGCCGCCTGCTGGAGCACTACGGCGTCAACTCGGTGGAAGACGTGAGGAACCTGGGCGTTCCCATCGTGCGCTTCTCCGAGGAATTGCGGCAGAAGAACCGCGCCCTGAAGGATTTCCTGATGAAGAACTTCTACCGCCACTATCGCATGGTCCGCATGTCGCAAAAGGCCAAGCGGATGATCGGCGACCTCTTCCGCGCCTACATGCAGAACCCCGCCCAACTGCCCTTTGCGGTGGAGGAGCGCACTTGCGACAGCGGCGACCTGGCCTGCGTGATCTGCGACTACATCGCGGGGATGACCGACCGCTACGCCATCCAGGAGCACCAGCGGCTGTTTGACCCGTCGGTTCAGGTATAACGCGAAGACGCGCCGCCAGAGACATCCAGCGGCGCGTCGTTCCGCATCCACTACGCTGGCTGTACGGCGGCCTGCTTCAGGGACGGCTCCAACCGCACCACCATCCGCTCAAAGTAACTGTTGGCAGGCGGCTCGCTGCCGTAGGAAACCTCGGCCACCGTGGCCTTCAGGCGCAGGCGCTCCGTCTCCAGGATCACCTCCTGCCCCGGCGAGGCGAGCAGCAGTTCACCCTTGGGCGCAAGCGCCGCCCGCATGTCGGTATTTCCGTGCGCCCACTCGCTCATGAGGACCTTGGTTACCGTGCGGATGTCCGTCTTGTCAAACAGCCAGATTTCCAGGGCCGTAACGCGGTTGGGCGAGCCTTCCGCCAGCGTCTCGCTGATGCCCATGCCGCACTCGCCCAGGAACTCCCCCTCGGGCGACTCAATGCTGAAGGATTCGTCGTAGGCCGCCTCACCCGATCGGTATGTGGCGACAAAACTGGTGAGCGGGGTCGTTCCATCCGCCGCGGGAGGCGCGGGCACTCGCGGCGCTGGGCGCTTGGCCGCTCCCTTCTGCCTGCGCGTGAGCCACCCGATGGCCGCAAGCGCGAGGAGCAACAGCACGACGATGCCCAGGATGAGCGGGAGCCAGCGCAAGAAGCCCGACGTGCCCTTCGCGGGAGGCTGAGCGGCAGGCGTGGGGGCAGGAACCGCCGCCTCAAGCCCCAGCGCCGAGCGCAGCATCTCCAGATTCTGGGCCTCCAGGCCCATCTGCCTGGCGCGGCGGTCCTCAATCAGGTCCTGCAGAATCTTGGACAGTTCCTTCCTGTCCCAGTTACGCAGCCGCTGCTGCGCCAGGCCCGAGTCGCCGTTGGTCGCCAGGGAATCCGCCACCATGGCCACGTAGGCCTGCTTGTGCTCGGCCCGCAAATCCCAGGGGTCCGCGTCCACCCACTTCACGGGCCACAGCCACCACCCGATGACGAGCCAGCCGAGCAGGAGCCCCACAATCAGCCCCGCAGCGGCGCCCACAAGGATCTCTTTCTTCTTGAACTGACTCAACATCTTTGTCCCTCCTGACATGAGGTGCTGCTGCGCGCGACCGGCGAGCGCAAACGGGCTCGCACCCGCGCACTACCCTGGACATTTGTCCTGCATTGTAGCACAATATCCCGCGAAAAACAACGCCGACCGGAACTCCAGATTCGGCTCCGTCCTGTGCTGCGACCGAGGTGCGACGCAATTTCGGAAGTGCGTCGCGCCTATCCCCATGGCGCGACCAACAACCTTCGGAACCGAGACGGATCTCAAATCCGAACGATGGGATCCTTGTCGGCCCTGGTCAGAATCTCCGCGCCCGACTCGGTGATCAGCGCCATGTCCTCAATGCGCACGCCGCCCCACCCGCTGATGTAGATCCCCGGCTCCACCGTTACGACATGCCCGGGCGCCAGCGTGTCCTGCGTGCGCTGGTTGAGGCCGGGCAACTCGTGCACGGCCAGCCCCACGCCATGCCCCAGGCCATGGCCGAACTTGTCGCCGTAGCCAGCATCGGCGATGATGGCGCGGGCTGCGGCGTCCACATCAGGCCCGAGCGCGCCGGGGGCCAGTCGCGCCTCCGCCGCCTCCTGCGCGCGCAGCACCACGTCGTACACCTCGCGGAATGCGCCGTCCGCGTCGCCCAGCCACAGGGTTCGCGTGAGATCCGAGTGATAGCCGCTCACCCTGGCCCCCATGTCCACGACGATAGGCTCGCCCGCGCGAATCTCGCGGTCCGACGCCAGCGCGTGGGGCATCGCCCCGTTGGGCCCCGACCCCACGATGATGTCAAAGGCGATGCCATCAGCCCCGTGGGTCCGCATCCAGACCTCCAACTCCCAGGCGACCTGCTTCTCCGTCATCCCCGGCCGGATGGTGCGCTTCAGGTGGGCGTAGGCCGCGTCCGCGATCTCCACTGCCTTGCGGATGAGGGCGATTTCCCCTTCCTCCTTCACGGCCCGAAGTCCCTCCACGACCCCTTGCGTCGGCACGAGGGCCGCTTCGCCGACCTTCTCGGCCCACGCCTTGTGCTCGGCGTAGGTCAGGTGCGCGCTCTCAAATCCGACCCGATCCACGCCCGCCTGCGCGAGGAGGTCGGGCAGCGCCTGCGCCACGTCCCGCTCCAGTTTCACGATCTCAAAGCCCGGCGCTTCGCCCGCCGCGCGCTCCGTGTACCGCGAGTCCGTCAGCAACACGGCGCGGTCCGCGGAGACAAACAGCGTCCCCGCCGAACCCGAGAACCCGCTCAGATAGTACCGATTCAGCGGCTGCGAGATCAGCATGGCGGGCAGTTCCAGCGCAGCCATCCGCTCGCGCAGCCTGGCCAGGCGTTCCGTTGTCATCGTCATCATCCTCCTCTTGCGTGTGCAATCAGCGTGCCACCGGCGCGGTTCTCGCGCCCGTTTGCCGGCGGCGTTATCCGCGCGAACGCGGGTGGGCGCGCAGGTACACCTCCCGCAGCCGCTCCTGGCTTACGTGGGTGTACACCTGGGTGGTGGCAATATCCGAGTGGCCCAGCATCTCCTGGATGAAGCGCAGGTCGGCCCCGCCGTTCAGCAGATGCGTCGCGAAGGTGTGCCGAAGGACGTGCGGCGTTACGCGTCGGGTGATGCCGGCGGCGCGGGCCGTCTCCCGCACCAGGGTATCCACGCTCCGCGACGACAGGCGCAGGCCAAAACGGTTCACAAAGAGCGCATTGGTCGCGGCGGTCCTGTGCGCGGCCGCCAGCAGGCGTGGCCGCCCCTCGGCCAGATAGGCGTCCAGCGCCCTGCATGCCGGCTCGCCCAGGAAGGCCACCCGCTCCTTCGCGCCCTTGCCCCACACCCGAAGCCGCGCCTCCTCGCGCTCGTAGTCGCCCACGTTCAGCCCCACCACCTCGGAGACGCGGACGCCGCTGGCGTACATCACCTCTAGGATGGCGCGGTCGCGCAGGCCGGCCGGCGTGGAGGTGTCGGGAACCCCGAGCATCGCCAGCACTTCGGCGTACTCCAGATACCGGGGGAGGCGCTCCGGCACTCGCGGGAGGGAGACCAAGCGGAACGGATTCTCCGCAATCTCGCCATTGCGCATGAGGTACTTGGCGAAGGAGCGAAGTTCGGACAGCCGACGGGCGACGCTCGCTTGCGCCAAATGGCGGCTGCTCAGCCACAGCAGGTACCGGCGAATGAGCGCCACGCCGACCGCCGACCAGTCCTCGGCGTCCTCGCCCGCCGCGAAGTCTATGAACTCCTGAATCTCGGTGCTGTAGTTCTTGATGGTGTACGGCGACGCGCCCTTTTCGTACCGCAGGTACGCCACAAAGCGGTCCAGGTGCCGCTGGAGAACGGACGGCTCTGTGCGCTCGGTTTGCGTGCTCATAGATGCTGCCTAACTCTGCACGGGCTGTGCTGCCAGTTCAGAGATTGGAGTTTCCTCGCCGCACTTCGTGCACACCGCCACGCCCGGCGACTTCGGCTTCTCGGTCAGGAGCCCGCCGCAGTGCGGGCAGGGTTGCGGCAGCGGCCGGTTCCAGATGGCGAACTTGCAGTTGGGATAGTTGGCGCATCCGTAGAAAGTGCGCCGCCGCCGCGTGCGCTTCTCCACCAAATCGCCGCCGCACTCGGGGCACTTGGCCCCCGTGGGCGAGACCAGCGGCTTGGCGTTGCGGCACTTCGGGAACGCGCTGCACGCCAGGAACTTGCCGTACCGCCCGCGCTTGATGACCATCGGGCTGCCGCATTTCTCGCAGACCTCGTCCGTCGTCTCCACGGGAATCGTAGTCGGTTCCATATTCTGGCGCGCGGCCTCCACGGTCGTGCGGAACGGCTCGTAGAACTCGCGGAGCACCTGCACCCAGTCCTTCTCGCCCGACGCCACCTCGTCCAGGCGGCTTTCCATCTCGGCCGTGAAGCCCACGTCCATCACTTCCGGGAAGTGCTTGACCAGCAGGTCGTTGACGATGAACCCCAGTTCGGTCGGCACCAGCCTGCGCCCCTCTATCTGCTCCACGTACCCCCGCTCCTGGATGGTGGACAGAATCGGCGCGTAGGTGCTGGGACGGCCGATGCCCTTCTCCTCCAGCGCGCGGACCAGCGTTGCCTCCGTGTAGCGCGGGGGCGGCTGGGTGAAATGCTGCTCGGGGAACACGCCGCGCAGGTCCAGCATCTCGCCCACCGACAGCGGCGGGAGCATCCGCTCCTCTTCCCCTTCTTCCTCCGGCGCTTCGTCTTCGTCGCGCCGCTCCATGTACACCTGCATGAAGCCGGGGAACTTCACCCGCGAGCCCGTGGCCCGCAGGCCGTAGGTCGCGTTCGGATTCCCCACCGGCGAGACCCGACTGTCCGCCGCGATGTCCACCGAGACCGTGTCAAAGATCGCCGACGCCATCTGGCTGGCCAGAAACCGCTTCCAGATGAGGTCGTAGAGGCGATACTGATCCGACGTCAGGTACTGGCGGATAGCGGCCGGCTCTCGGAAAACGGAGGTGGGGCGGATGGCCTCGTGCGCCTCCTGCGCGCCTTTCGTCTTGGTCTTGTAGGTCCAGGGCTTGGGCGGCACAAAACTGGCGCCGAACTTCTTGCCGATGTAGTCCAGCGCCTCCCGCTGCGCCACCTCGGCCACGTTGGTGGAGTCGGTGCGCATGTAGGTAATCAGGCCCACGCTGCCCTCGTCGCCGATGGGCAACCCCTCGTACAACTGCTGCGCCACGGCCATGGTGCGCTTGGGCGAAAAATGCAACCGGCGCGAAGCCTCCTGCTGGAGCGTGCTGGTGATGAAGGGCGGCGACGGGTTGCGCCGCACTTCCTTCTCGCGCACCTCCAGCACCGCGTACAGCGCCCGCTCCAGGTCCTCCTTGAGGGCCAGGGCGTCCTCGCCCCGATGGCATTCAAACTTGTCGCCCCGCACCCTCACCAGCGCGGCGCGGAACGGGCGGTCCTCCCCCCGCTTCTTCGCCGCCTCGGGCTTCTTGGCCAGTTCCACATCCACCGACCAGTACTCTTCGGGCACGAAGGCTTGAATCTCGCGCTCGCGCTCCACCACCAGCCGCACGGCTACGGATTGCACGCGGCCCGCCGACAGTCGGTTGCGCCCCATGTTCTCGCGCAGGAGCGGACTCAACGTGTAGCCCACGATGCGATCCAGGATGCGGCGCGTCTGCTGCGCGTTCACCAGGTGCTGGTTGATGCCCGTCGGATGGCTGAACGACTCCTCTATGGCGGGCTTGGTGATCTCGTGGAACACCACGCGATAGACCGGCTTGCCCCGGATGCTGCTCCCAAGCGTCTCCTTCAGGTGCCAGGAGATGGCCTCGCCCTCGCGGTCGGGGTCGGTGGCCAGGTAGATTTCCGCGGCGGCGCTGGCCTCCTTCTTCAGTTCTTTCACGACCTCGGCCTTCTTGGCGGGAATCACGTACCGGGGCTTGAAGTTGTTCTCCAGGTCAACGCCCATGCGATTCATCGGAAGGTCGCGGATATGCCCGACCGAGGGCTTGACCTTGTAGCCTTTGCCCAGGAACTTGCCCACGGTGCGGGCCTTGGCCGGCGATTCCACGATGACCAATTTGCCCTCGCCCTTCGGGGCCGCGTCGGCCGGGAGCGCGTCGTGCGCCTCCGTGCGGCCCAGGCGCGTCATCGCCGTCCCGCAGACCGTGCACCGACCGCGCGTCGCCGCCTGCCCGTTGGCCAGGAACACCGGTTCCGCGTTGACCATTTCGCGCCGCGTCTTGCATTTCACACAATAGGCTTCCATGCTATGCGCCTCTCTACACTCGTCTATAGATACTGTCGCTTATTCCCCTTCCGGAGCATCTCCACAAGGGTTTTCACATCCTGCGCCCGGTCTTTGGGACACACCAGCACCACATCTTCGGTGTCCACGATGACCATATCCTTCAGCCCGATGGCCGCCACCAGCCGCTTCCCGCCCCAGATGAGCGTGCCCTCGGTGTCCAGCGCGACGTGCTCGCCCACGATCACATTGCCCCGCTCGTCCGCCGGCACCACTTCGGCCACCGCCTTCCACGAACCCACGTCGTTCCAGCCGACCGAGATGGGAATGACCACCACGCGCCGCGCCTTCTCCATGATCCCCACGTCTATCGTAACCGGCTGAATGCTCGGCCAGACCCGTTCCAGCACGGCCTGCGCGTCGGGCCTGTCCAGCGCGCCGTCAATCTCATCCAGGGCGGCGCACAGGTCGGGCAGCAGGTTCCGCATCTCGTCCAGAATGCGCGATATCCTCCAGACGAAGATCCCGCTGTTCCAGTAGTAGCGGCCGCTCTCCACAAACTGCTGGGCCCGCGCGGCATCGGGCTTCTCGGTGAACTGAACCACGTGATACGCGGGGCCAACCTCCGCGTCGTTCAGCGGATGCCCGCGCTCTATGTATCCGAAGCCCGTCTCGGCCCATCGCGGGGTAATGCCGAGCGTGGCGATGTAGCCCTGCTCGGCCAGGGCCACAGCCGACCGCAGCGCGGCGCGAAAGCCCTCGGCGTCCGAAATCACGTGGTCGGCGTGGAGCGACGCCATGATGCCATCGGGGTTCTTGCGCCGCATGTGCAGCGCCGCCAGCCCGATGCAGGGGGCCGTCCCCTTGCCCATCGGCTCAACGAGGATGTTCTCCGGCGGCAGTTCCGGCAGGTGGGCCCGCACCTGGTCCGCATGGGCCGCCGCCGTCGCCACGTACACCTGGTGCGGCTCCACCAGAGGCGCAATCCGCAGGTAGGTTTCCCTGAGAAGCGAGCGGTCTCCGCCCAGAGACAGAAGGTGCTTGGGCATGTGTTCGCGGCTGCTGGGCCACAAACGCGTCCCCAAGCCCCCCGCGAGTATGAGGATGTTCAGCGTAGCGATGGTCAAGTCCCCCTTCCCTCGTGAAAGTTACGGGCGATAGACCTGCCGCCCTTCGCGCACGGCCACATAGTTCATGCTGCCGACATGCCGCACCAGGCCCTTGAGTTCCATCATCACCAGGGTACTGTTCACGTCGGCAATGGACATGCCGGTGGCCCGCGCCAACTCGTCCACGTGAATCGGCTCCGCCGCCATGTGCTGCAAGAGCAGCGCCTCCCCGCCCGCCTCCGGCAGAGTTTCCCGCGCCTGCACGAATTCCTCCACCATGTTCAGGTTGAGTTCCTGGAGGATGTCATCCGCGCAGACGACCGGCTTCGCGCCGTCGCGGATGAGTTCGTTGACGCCGCGACTGCCGGCCGCCAGGATGCTGCCAGGGACGGCGAACACGTCTCGCCCCTGCTCCAGCGCGTGGCGTGCCGTGAGCAGCGCGCCGCTTTCTCGGCCGGCCTCCACCACCAGCGTCCCCAGCGCCAGCCCGCTGATAATCCGATTCCGCGCCGGAAAGTTCCCCGCCTCCGGCTTCGCGCCGATGGGATACTCGCTGACCAGCGCCCCATTCTGGATGATGCGCTCGGCCAAATCTCGGTGCTCCGACGGGTAGATCACGTCCACGCCCGAACCCAACACGGCGATGGTGCGGCCGCCCACCGACAGCGCAGCGCGGTGCGCCACCCCGTCAATCCCCCGCGCCAGCCCACTGACGATGGTAACGCCGCACCGTGCGATCTCCGACGCCAGCAAGTGGGCCACCTCGCGCCCGTAGGTGCTAGCCTTTCGCGTGCCCACCACGGCCAGCGCCAGTTCGTCGCGGGGCAGTATCTTGCCCCGAACGTACAGCAGGGGCGGCGAGGCCGCGATGTTCCGCAGCAGGCGAGGGTACTCGGCATCGCGCCAGGTGAGAATCGTCGCGCCTGCCCGTTCCACGCGCGCCATCTCCCGCTCCAGCGAGATTTTGGCGCGGGTCTCCTGCAGCGCCTGGATGCAGCGGGTGTCCAGGCCCGCCGCCGACAGATCCCAGGCGCTTGCCTCCCAGGCCCGCGACAGTTCCCCGAAGTGATCCAACAGCAGACGGATGCGCTTCGGGCCTATCCCTGGCACGAGATTGAACCCCACCCAGAAGGCAACCTCATCCAACCCTGCTCTCTCCTTGCGGCAAGGATACCCAAACCTTGCCCACCTGTCAAGCCGCGCCGGAACGCGACTCATCGGCAGAGGTGCGCCGCACTTCCGGAAGTGCATCGCACCACAGAATAGAACCGAGTCCGGAACGCAACAACCCAATGCGGCCCGTCGCTCGTAGGGGTTGGGTTGGGAGAGAAGGAACTTGTGGGGATGCGCGGGCGTCGCCTACAGCAGGCCAGGGATGAGGTGAACCGTCATTCGGCCCTGCTCAAGGTCTATCCCCAGGATGACGTCCGCAATGGCGGGCAGCCAGACCTCACCTTCCGCCGTGTCCACGACATAGACATCGTTGGCCGGCAGGCTGAGCACCTCCGAGATCACGCCAAGGCGCTGGCCCGCGTCGGTCCACACCTGGAGCCCGACGATCTGGTGAACGTAGAACGTGTCGGCGGGCAGGGGCATCGCCTGCTCGGTGGGCACCGAGATTTCCGCGCCGCGCAGCATCTCCACCGCGTTGCGGTCGTCCAGGCCGACGAGTTTGATGACGACATCGCCCTTGTAGAACCGCGCCTTCTGGATGGTGTAGCGGCGCGGCTCCGGCCCGATCCAAATCTCGGCGCCCTGGCGAAACCGCTCGGGGAAGTCGGTGAGCACTTGCACGCGCAGTTCCCCTCGCACGCCGTGCGGCGCGCGCACCTGGCCCACAATCAAAAAGCGAGGCTCAGCCGGCAGGTCTCGCTCGGCTGAGCCGTTTGCGTCGCGAAGCGATTGGCCATCCGCCAAATCGGGCATCAGTCAATCTCCAAAACGTAGGGCTTCCCGCGCTGGGCGGCCCCCACCCGCAGGAGCGCCCGCATGGCATTGGCCACGCGCCCCTCCTTGCCGATCACCCGCCCCATGTCCTTGGAGCCGACGCGCAGGTGGATGATGATGCGCGAAGAAGTTACGCGCTCATCCACGCGCACCGCCGAAGGATCGTCCACCAGGGACTTACCGATGTACTCAATGAGTTCTTTCACAGATGCGCCCCTCCGAGTCGCCGCGCCAACGGCGTGCAGGGTCTCGCTACGCCGTGGGTTGCTCGGGGCTGCCCTGCTTGGCGGCCGCCCACTTGTCCATGATGCCGGTCTTGGTCAGCATCCGCATCACGGCATCGCTGGGCTTCGCGCCCTGGGACAGCCAGTGCAGCGCCCGCTCCTCGTTGATCTCCACAGTCTCCGGCTCCGTCCGCGGGTTGTAGAAGCCGATGATCTCCAGGAACGCGCCATCGCGGGGCGCTTCGCGCTCCGTTACCACGATGCGGTAACTGGGCTGTTTCTTGGCACCAACTCGTCGCAAACGAATACGCAGCATATTCTTCAACCTACTCCTGAGAAATTAGCAACATACTATACCACAGGCCCCCACAAACGCCAAAATCCAAGCGCCGACTCAAAACGATCGCCGATGCCGCATCACCGGAACAGATTGAACAACCCGCCTTTCTTGCCGCCCGCCAGGTCTTTCATCATCCGCTGCATCTGTCGGAACTGGGACAGGAGTTGGTTCACGTCCTGCACCGTCGTGCCGCTGCCCCGCGCGATGCGCCGCTTCCGGCTGGCGTTGATGATGTCGGGGCGCCGCCGCTCCTCCGGCGTCATGGAGTTGATGATGGCCTCCACCTGCTTCATCTGCTTCTCGGTCAGGTCGGCGGGGATGTCTCGGCTTGCCTGCGACAGCCCTGGGATCATCTCCAGCAGTTGGCTCATCGGCCCCATCTTGCGCACCTCGCGCAACTGCTTGCGAAAATCCTCCAGGTCAAAGGTGGCGGTCCGCAGTTTGCGGGCCATCGCCAGCGCCGACTCCTTGTCCAGCGACGCCTCTGCCTTCTCAATGAGCGTCAGCACGTCGCCCATACCCAGAATGCGCGACGCCAGCCTGTCGGGGTGGAACACCTCCAGGGCGTCCAGTTTCTCGCCCGTCGCCAGGAACTTGATGGGCACGCCTGTAACTTCGCGCATGGAGATGGCCGCGCCGCCGCGCGCGTCGCCGTCCACCTTGGTCAGGATCAGCCCCGTGAGGCCCACCTGCCCGTTGAACTCGGCGGCCACGCGCACCGCGTCCTGGCCCGTCATGGCGTCGGCCACCAGGAGCACCTCGCTCGGCTTGACCGTCGCCTTGATGACCTTCAGTTCGGACATCATCTGATCGTCAATGTGCAGGCGGCCCGCCGTGTCCAGGATGAGGACGGTGTACGCCGCCTTGCGCGCCTTGTCCAGAGCGTGGGCGCAAATCTGGGGTGGCGGCACGCTCGTGCCCTCGGAGTGGACGGGAATCTCCAGTTGCGCGCCCAGAACCTCCAACTGGGTAACGGCGGCGGGGCGGTAGGTGTCGGCGGCCACAAGCATGGGCCGCTGCCCCGCCTTGCGCAGGTGCAGCGCCAGTTTGGCGGCCGTCGTCGTCTTGCCCGAACCCTGCAGGCCGACCAGCATGACCACGTTCGGGGGCGGCCCCGACAGGTCCAGTTTGGCCGCCTGGCCCAGCGTGGCGATGAGTTCCTGGTGCACGATCTTGATGACCTGCTGCGCCGGCGTCAGGCTGCGCGCCACCTCAGCACCCATCGCGCGCTCCTTCACCCGCGCCAGGAACGCCTTCACCACGGTGAAGTTGACATCGGCCTCAAGCAGCGCCAGCCGCACCTCTCGCAGCGCCGCGTCTATGTCCTGCTCGGACAGTTTGCCGCGACCCGACAGGCGGTCAAATATGGCCTGGAGTCTGGTAGAAAGCGTTTCAAACACGTGGACACCTTTCTTCCCGATTGGAAGCGCATTGTAGCCGCGGAATCCGCCGCCGTCAAATCGGCGCCCCTTCAGCGGGTTCCCTCGCCCCGCTCGCGGGCAAAGGGCCAGGATGAGCGGTGGCCTAGGACACGTAGGGCGGCTTTCCATAGCCGCCCCTGGAGTTTGGCTCTTTTGTCTGAATGTTGGGGCTGCAGAAGGGCTGGAAACAGGTGCAAAGAGGCCCGAAGCGGGCTAACTCCTGGCTGAAGACAGGGCCGCATTATACAGACCGCTCAACCAAGCCTCCTTTTTCAGCCAGTTGTCCCCTGTTCCCGTCCAAAGTGCCCGAAATTCGCTCGCCCCCCAGAAGGCAGAGCGATACGCACGCCACAAGGTGTTGAGCGACCAGCGCCTCGCGCCCCGCCACCACCTCGCAGGGGAGCGAGGACCGCCAAGCAGCCCCCACGCACGATAGCCTGCCAATACCAGCACGGCATAGACCCACACACTCCACTGCACGCTCACCACCGCCGAACGCCGATTCCAGCACTGCTTCTCCCCCACACCCAACCCGCTCTTCATCTCCCGATGCGACACTTCCATCTCCCAACGCTGCCACACCCAGTGCAGCAGAACTTCTATCGGCAAAGGCACCTGCCACCCTTCGCCGTCCCACTCGGCATTCACCAGAAAGAAACTCGGCTCCCAGCGTTGGCGCCGACGCTTCCTTTTGCCCGTCCAGCGCTCCCCGCCCCTGATCACGATCAGGAACAGGGGACGATCGGGCAGCCCATCTCGCACAAATGGCCCTTCCACCCGATAGCGGAGGGTTCGCTCCTTCCCGCGCACGCCAACCACCTGCCGTTGCCACCCCTGGCTTTGGCGCAGCCACCCCGCCGGGTTGGGGGCGCGCTCCCCATAGCGCCGCGGTCGGCCCACCCGGTTGGGCTCAGCCTGGGGAAGCCAGTACAAGCGGCAATTGCGGGCCGCACGCGCCACCAGCACCGTCCGCTCGGGCACCCCTCGCCACATCCCCAGGGTGTCAAAACAGCCATCCGCGAGGGCAAGGAGCCGCTGCCCTGCACGCCCGGCGGCGTCCAACTCTTGTCGCACCCAGTGCAGAAAGTGCAGCCCGCCTTCCCACTCTCGGCACGGAGACGCATCCGCCGGAACCGCTTTCTCCGGGAAGATCGGCAAGAAGCGCAAAGGTATTGCCCGACTAAAGCCATCTTCCAGCGGAACCAACCAGGCGCCGTTCAGAAAGCGTTGTGCCCGGTGGATCCCTGCCTTGAACGGAGGCGTGCGCGGGGCCTTCAGCCAACCGGTCCCCGGCATCTTCATACTGCTCCGCGGCACCTGAGTGCCATCAATTCCTACCACATAGGGCTGTGAAGGGTCTGCATGCACCAGCGTCTCCCGAAACAGACACCGGCCCAACTGCTCCACGTCAAATCGCTCTCGGCTGAAGAGCCGATACCAGGCGCTCCAGTCTGCATCGGTCAACCCCAGGGCCAAGAGGGCTTGGGTCACCGTGTGGCGCGCAAAGGAAAACAACGTCCCGATGACCAGCGCCACGGCTCGCAGATAGGTACGCCGCTGACGAAAGGCTACACTGTGGGCCTCCAACAACGCAAACAACGCCTGCAAAAGTGGACTT
>DAOTVT010000164.1:0-4248 GCA_034436295.1 Anaerolineae bacterium
AAAAAACCTACCCCTGAAAGCGGGAGAGGGCGAGGGTGAGGGGCGTTCGGATCGCGAAGGGCACGAAAACGCACGAAAGCCACGAAAACGCGGCCGCCCGCAGCGCGTTCCCCCTCTCGCGTCGGGCGACGGGGAACCGCGAATCCACGCGAATGGACGCGAATCCGCCCCTGGCCCGCAGGTTTCGCACCTCACCCCCAGCCTGCGGCTTCCCCACGAGGGGGTGAGGTCGGCACGCGGCGCGGGGCCCAGACCCCAAGGGTCTTCGAGACCCTTGGGGTCTTCAGCGCCAGCCCGACGGCTTCAGCGTCGGGCGACGGGGAACCGCGAATCCACGCGAATGGACGCGAATTTGCCCCTAGCCCGCAGGTTTCGCACCTCACCCCCAGCCTTCGGCTTCCCCCTCTCCGCACGGGGGGAACGAGGGGGTGAGGTCGGCACGCCGTCGGGCGCAATTCCCTTCGTGTGGATTCGTGTTATTCGTGGATGCCGTAGCCCAACGCCAGTTGCACTTGACAGCCGCGCGTTGTCTGCTACACTGCGCCCATGGCATGGTCAGGCAAGGTTTATCCCGAATTCCGCATAGACACCGAGCGCGAGTGGGCCACGTTCAGGCGTGCGCTCGTTCGGCGGCAGGTCGCGCAGTACCTGGGGCTGGACGCCTGCCCGCACCGGCTGCAGTGGTTGGAGTTCGGCCTGTTCTACTACCGCCTGACGCTGGTCATGGAACACTACCGGATGCTGCCCGAGGGCGCGGAACGCTGCGCCCTGCGTCCGCTGCTGGCCGAGGCGATGCAGTTCCTGAGGGCCTGCCGCGCGGCCATGAGCGACCGGGCTACCGCCGCCTCCGTGAGCGAGGAGGATGCCTTTGGGTTCCTGGGCGATACGTGGATTCCGCCATTCTGACGCCAACCACCTGACCGAGATCAACCCCACGTTTGTATCCCCGACGGTGCTGCGCGTCCACAAGACGGGCCAGGGCCTGGAAGTCGGCTGGCGGCTGGAGGAGGTGGTGCTGGCCGAGCCGTACGACAAGGGCGCGGCCTATGACTTCACGCCGGAGGATGTGGCCGAGATCGCGGCGCGCGCCCGTCGGCCCGATTGCCTGGTGTTGGTGGCCGAAGCCGGGGGGCGGCTGGTGGGCCTGCTGGATTTGGAGATCATCAGGTGGAACAACACCGGCTTCCTGTGGAACCTGCGGGTGGATGTGGCGCACCGCGGGCGTGGGTTGGGACGGGAACTGTTTGAGCGGGGCGTGGCCTGGGCGCGCGAGCGGAACCTGCGCTCCATCGTCGTGGAGACGCAGACCAATAACGTCCCCGCGTGCCGATTCTACCGGCGGCTGGGCTGTCGGCTGGTGGGCATCCGCGAGGAATACTACACCAACCGCGACCTGGAGACGGGCGAGGTGGCGCTGTTTTGGGCGTACACCCTCAGCGACACCGCGCCCGATGCGTTCGGCGCGCCGGTGTGAGATCCCGCGCTACGCCACGTCGCGGCGCATCGTGCGCACCCCGAGCAGCGTGAGCACAACGGCGAACGCGGCCAGAATCAGCAGGTTCGGCCAGATGTCGCCAAGCATCCATCCCTTCAGCATCACGTCGCGAAGGGCGCGGTTGGCGTAGGTCAGCGGGACTACATACGCGAACGGCTGCAGGTACGACGGCATCTCCTCCACGGCCCAGATCGTCCCGCCCAGCAACACCTGCGGGAAGATGACCAGCGGGATGAACTGCACCACCTGGAACTCGTTGCGGGCGAACGCCGACGCCAGAATCCCCAGGCTCACCGCCACCACCGCCAGCAGCGCGATCACCAGAAACAGCAGCGCCAGGCTCCCCAGATAGTGAATCTTCAGCACCCAGATGGTGAAGCACAGGATGACGGTTACCTGCAGCAGGGCGAACAGTCCAAGCCCGCCCATGTAGCCCAGGACGATTTCGGCGCGGCTCGCCGGCGTAGCCAGCAGGCGCTCCATGGTGGCCTGCGCCCGCTCGCGCAGAAACGAGACACACGTGAGCAGGAACACGAAGAACAGCGCCAGGAACCCCAGGAATACCGGCGCGACGAAGTCCAACGTGTCAAACTGAGGGCCGGCGTAGAGGTAGGTGGCGTTGAGGGTTACGGGCGGTTCTGCGCCCTGGGAGCCGCCCGCGGCCATCCCGGCCAGGGCGCGGATGGCGGCCTGCGTTACGCGCGCGGCAATGGCGGCGCTGCGTCCGGGGTTAGATCCCTCCAGGCGCAAGTCCAGCACCACCTTCCGATTCCGGACGAACTGCGCGGAGAAATCGGGCGCGAAGACGAGAACGCCCTGCACGGAACCATCGCGCAAAAGGGCGTCGGCTTCCCCCTCGCTCACATCTCGGACTCGGAACATGCCGTCGGCGGCGAGTTGGGCGGCGATCTGCTCGCCGATGGCGATGGGGCGCGCCGCCATGGGCACGGCCACGGGCTGGTCGCGGTTGGCGATGCCCAGGGACATGGGCGCAGGCTCGGCCCGGAACAAGATCGCGCCCAGCGTCAGCAGCACCGTGGGCACCACGAGGAGCAGTCCCACCGTCCGGTGGTCGCGGAGAATCTGCCGCATGACGCGGCGGGCGATGGCGAAGATGCGTCTGGCGCTCATGGCTGTCCTCCTTCCAGGCCCCGCTCGGCGAAGCGGATGAAAGCCTCCTCCAGGGTATCGGCGCCGGCCTTCTCGCGCAGGTCGCTGGCCGTCCCCTCGGCCAGAAGCCGCCCTTGGCGCATGAATCCCAGGCGGTCGCACCGCTCGGCCTCATCCATCACGTGGCTGGAGACGATAAGCGTAGCGCCGTCTCGGGCCAGTTGGCGGAAGTAGTCCCAGAAGGCCACACGCAGTTGCGGGTCCACGCCGACGGTCGGCTCGTCCAGCAGGAGGAGGCGCGGCTTGTGGACGAGCGCGCAGGCCAGCGAAGTCCGCTGCCGCATCCCGCCCGACAGGGTGCGGACGAGGCTGTCGGCGCGGTCGCTCAAGTCCACCAGGGCGATGAGTTCGTCTACCCTGCGTCGGGAGACGCCCCCGCACATCTCGCCGAAAAAGGCGATGTTTTCGCGCACGGTCAGGTCCTCGTACAGGGCGTTCGCCTGCGGCATGTAGCCCACCTGCGCCAGGATGGCCTTGTCGGGCACGGCGCGCCCCAGGACGCGCGCGCTGCCGCTGGAAGGCCGCAGCAGGCCCACGAGGAGGCGGATGAGGGTGGTCTTGCCCGAGCCATTCGGCCCGAGGAGACCGTAGATTTCGCCCGTGCGTACCGCCATGTCCACGCCATCCACGGCGCGGACCGGCCCGAAGTGCTTGCGAATGCCGCTTGTCTCCACAATGACATCCATATGCCCCTGCTCCTTGCGAAAGTGAGGATGGCCGCCAACGGCACGGGAGTTGCGTATCATGTCGGCGTCCGAGGGTCGCCTGCGTTCTCGTCTTGCAGCACGCCGTGCATGAACACGTCGGCCAGGGCTGCGGCCCAGTTGGTGTCGGGCAGGTTGAGGACGGCCCGCGGCTTGAGAATGCGCTCGGTGAGGGCGTACCCGACGAGAAGGCAGATCAGCGCGCGGTTGAACACGAAGGGCGGGACATCGCGCAGGCGGGCGGCGTCGGCGCGGGCCAGCGCATCGTGCAGCACCATGAACCGCGGGAACACCATCGGGATGAGGGTGGACAGCGTCGCGCCGCCCCGCTCCTGGGCGTCAATCAGCGCGAGGGCCAGGTAGTCCTGGTGCGCGGCAAGGAGGTCCAGCGCGCCATGGAACAGGTCGGCCAGGACAGCCTCGGCGGCGCGGCCCTCCGGCGGGGTCAGGAGTTGCTCTATCTCGTGCAGCGGGGCCGCCTGATGGAGCACGGCGTCAAAGAGCGCCTCCTTGCCGGGGAAGTGATTGTAGATGGCGGCCACAGTGATGCCCGAAGCCCGCGCAACCTGGCGCATGGTGGTCGCGGCGTAGCCCTGGCGGATGAACAGGTCTTTGGCGGCGGCCAGGATGGCCTGACGGGTTCGTTCGCCCCTGGCGACGGTCGCATGACGGCCCACGGGCGTGCCTCCGTGTGAACGAGCGTTCGTTTACATTGTACGCGGGGAGAATCGGCGTGTCAAATCGCAGAGGGCAGCCCTCACCCTGCCCCCTGCCGGCGGGAGAAGGGACAGTCTGCCCGACGCGGAAGCATCGGGCTGAATGGGCGAAGCCCTGCGGGCATGCCGACCTCACCCCCTCATTCCCCCTCTCCGCCCGCGG
>DAOTVT010000165.1:0-7062 GCA_034436295.1 Anaerolineae bacterium
ACTTCTCGTAGAACTCAATAACGCCGTAGAGGGCGCCGTGGTCGGTGAGCGCGATGGCGGGCATGCCGAGTTCCGCTGCGCGCTTGGCCAAGGCTTCGGGCTGGGCGAGCCCGTCCAGAAGGGAGTATTGGCTGTGCACGTGGAGATGAACGAAGGGACGCATCGCCTGACCGCCTTATCCTAACCCTTTGGCGCATTATACACCGAGGCGCCCTTGCAGGCAAGGCGGCTGGGGGGGTGATTCGGCTCCCCATGCGTGCGAATTCGTGTTATTCGTGGATAGCGGTCTGTAACCGCGAATCACGCCAATCCACGCGAAAGGGGAACAGTAGGGGCAGGTTTCCATGCCGGCCCCGGCCTCCGGCAGGTATGGGAAGCCGCCTTACGTGCTACGTGCCTACTATTCCATTCGTGTGGATTCGTGTTATTCGTGGATGGCAAGCGTAGGGCAGGTTTCCATACCTGCCCAGCCCCTGGAGTTTGGGCCGGGGATAGGTTAGGTCAAGCCCCCGAGCGCAAAGACCCCAAGGGTCTCGGAGACCCTTGGGGTCTATTCTCTTCTCCATTCGTGTGGATTTATGTTATTCGTGGATGACTCTCCGGCGGCTATGGAAAGCCGCCCTACGAACTACGAATTACGGCGGCTTTGGCAAGCCGCCCCACGGGTCTGCATTCCCCATTCGTGTGAATTCGTGTGATTCGTGGATACCGAGCGTACCAGAAACGCGCAGAGGGCGCACACTGGCGCCCTCTGGACAACTCGGTTGCGCGGCGCGGCTATTGCTTCTCGTAGGGCTGGCCGTCGGCGGCGGGCGGCACGGCGCGGCCGATGACTCCCGCCAGCACCACCATGGTAACCAGGTACGGCGCCATCAGCAGGAACTCGGACGGAATCGGCACCTGTAGGATTTGCAACTTGGTCTGGAGCGAGTCGGCGAACCCGAAGATGATGGACGACCCGAAGGCCCCGAAGGGCGTCCACTTGCCGAAAATCATGGCGGCCAGGCCGATGAACCCCTTGCCCGCCGTCATCACCTCGTCAAACCGCCCCACGGAGCCGATGGTGAAGAATGCCCCGCCGATGCCAGCCACCAGCCCGCCCAGGATCACGTTGATGTAGCGCGTGCGGAACACGTTCACGCCTAGCGTGTCGGCGGCCTTCGGGTGCTCGCCCACGGCCCGCGTGCGCAGCCCCCACCGCGTGTAGAACAGCATCACGTGGATGAGGATGAGCAGCAGGAACGTGATATACACGATGATGTTGTGCTCAAAGAACACCGGCCCGATGATGGGGATTCGCGAAAGGAGCGGCAGCGAGATGGGCTTGAAGATGCCCGGGTTGTTCAGGTTCTGATACACCTGCAAGAACTTCGCGCTGAGGTAACTGGTGAGGCCGGTGGCGAAGATGTTGATCACCGTGCCGCTCACAATCTGATCCACCTTGAACTTGATGGACAGGACCGCCAGGATGGCCGCCAGGAAGGCGCTGGACAGCATGGCCGCCATCAGCGCGATCCAGAGGTTGTGGGTGATGCTGCCGATCCACGCGGCCACGAAAGCCGCCGTCAGCATCATCCCCTCAATGGCGATGTTGATGACCGCGGCCCGTTCGCACAGGATGCCACAGAACGCGCCCAGCGCGATGGGGATGGCCCGCAGCAAACTGGACGAGAGCATCCCCACCAGGTTCATGGATTTCCCCCGCGCGGCCCAGATGAGGAACGCGGCCACGAAGGCGAAGGCCACCACGCCCAGCGCCCACCCCGTGCTGCGGGAGCCTTTGGCGATCTGCCAGCCGCCCAGGAACGCGCACACGGCAGCCAGGAACCACAGGCTAGGCAGCGACGGGAGCACCAGGTCGGGCAGTTTCACCGCGGTGGTGGCGCGGCCCGGGTTCAGCCCGAACACCGTATCCAGGCCCGCCGGCGTGGTGCGCACGAAGAACACAAGGATCAGCAGCGCCACCAGCAGGAAGAAGATTCCTGTCCCGATGTGCCGCCGCCTTGCGATGACCAGTTCGGCATTCCTTGCACCAACTGCCATGTCTGTCCCCCTATCACTGGCCCCAGCCGCGGGTGAACACCGTCTCGCCCACCTCGCGCTCCAGGCGCAGCCGATACAGCCAGCGGATGATGGCCGGCGCGGCGATGAAGATGATCACCAGCGCTTGCAGGATGGAGATGATGTCTATGGGCACGCCCGCCAGCGACTGCATGCGGGTCGCCCCGCTTCGGAGCGTGCCGAACAGGAGCGCGGCCAGGACAACCCCCACGGGGTGGCTCTTGCCCAGCAGCGCCAGCGCGATGCTGTCAAACCCGTAGCCCGACGAGAAGGCGCTGGCCAGTTGGTGGTTCACGCCCAGCACCTCGTTGGCCCCGGCCATCCCCGCCAGCGCCCCGCTCAGGAACATCGCCAGGACGAAGTTGCGCGTAACGCTGATGCCCGCGTACCGCGCCGCGTCGGGGTTCGCGCCCACGCTGCGAATCTCAAACCCGATGGTCGTCTTGAACAGCAGCCAGTACACCACCGCGGCGATGCCCAGCGCCACGAAGAACCCCGCATGGAACCGCAACGGGTCGGGGAAGAACTTGGGAAGCCAGGCCGAATCCTGGATGGCGGGGCTGATGGGCGAATAGCCAGGGCGCTTCATGGGGCCGTTCAGCAGCCAGTCGCTGAGCAGGAACGCGATGTAGTTCATCATGATGGTGTTGATGACCTCGTGTGCCCCTGTCTTCGCCTTGAGCACGCCCGCGACGGCCGCCCACAGGCCCGCAGCCGCAGCGCCCGTGAGGAACGCCAGCGGCAGGTGGATGTACTGGGGCAGCCCCTTGATGCTATACCCTACGTACACCGACGCCAGCGCCCCGATGAAAATCTGCCCCTCGGCCCCGATGTTGAACAGGCCGCATTGGAACCCTAGCGCCACGGCCAGCCCCGCGAAGATGTACGGCACCGACGTAACCAGGCTCTCGCTGATGGGCCAGAACGCCTGCCGCAGCGGGGCCGCATCGCCGGTGGCGCGCAGCACGCTGATGGCTTTGGCGAATTCGGCGGGGTTGCCGATGGAGCCTTTGAACAGCGCGCTGTACGCGCTGGCGATGGACTTCCACGAGGCCGCCAGCGCCTTGCCTGGCGCCGAGAAGAAGTCCTTGTACAGGTTGAGCACTTGCAGGTCGGTGAAAACGATGACCAGCGCCCCGATGACTAGCGCCGTGAAGACGGCCAGCACCGGCAGGAGAATCGCCTGCCACACGCTGCCGCGCGCGGGCCGCAGGAGCAATCTCGCCAGCGCCTGGGCGCGAGTGTCCGGGTTGTTGTGCGACGCGCGTTCCTTCTGTTCGCTCAAGGGTCTCTCCTCAAATCCGCAAGGTTCACAGAGCGGGGTTCTCTTCCACCGGCGCGGGCGCTTGTCCAGCCGCCTCCGCTTCCGCCACGCTCACTCCCGCCATCAGCAGGCCCAGTTTCTGGCGGGTCGCCTCGGCCGCCGGCAGAATCGCCACAAACTGTCCCCGGTACATCACCGCGATGCGGTCGGAAAGCGCCAGAATCTCGTCCAGTTCCGGCGACACCAACAGCACCGCCGCCCCCTCGTCCCGCTTCTGCACAATCCGCTGGTGGATATACTCAATGGAGCCGACATCCAGGCCACGGGTGGGCTGCGACGCGATGAGTAGCCGCACGGGGCGGCTGAACTCGCGCGCCACGATGGTCTTCTGCTGGTTGCCGCCCGAAAGGGTGGAAACCGGCACGTACACGTTGGGCGTTCGGATGTCAAACTCGTATGCGCGCTCGGCGGCCGCCTTGTAGATTTCCCCGAACTGGAGGTTGACCCCTTTGGCGAAGGGCGGGATGTAGTAGGTGTTCAGCACCAGGTTGTCGTGGACGGGGTACTTGAGGATGAGGCCGTCCTTCTGGCGGTCTTCGGGCACATGCGCCACGCCCTGCTCCAGAATCTCGCGCGGCGAAGCGTGCGTAACGTCCACGCCATTGACGCGGATGCGGCCCATCTCGGGGCGCAGCAGCCCCGTCAGCGCGCGCACCAGTTCGGTCTGCCCGTTGCCCTGCACGCCGGCCACGCCGAGAATCTCGCCCGCCCGCACGTCAAACGTAACGCCCCGCACCGCGACGTTGCCGCGGTGATCTACGACATGCAGGTTCTCCACATCCAGCACCACATCGCCGGGCTTCGCGGGCTTCTTCTTGACCACCAGTTCCACCTCGCGGCCCACCATCATCTGGGCCAGTCTCTCCATGGTGGCCTCGGCGGGCGTCGTCGTCCCCACCGCCCGCCCCTGACGCAGCACCGTGATGCGGTCGGCGATGGCCATGACCTCTTTCAACTTATGCGTGATGAAGATGATGGATTTGCCCTGTTCGTGCAAAGACCGGATGATCTTGAATAACTCCTCAACCTCCTGGGGCGTGAGCACGGCCGTAGGCTCGTCCAGGATCAGAATGTCGGCCTTGCGGTACAGCACCTTGATGATTTCCACCCGCTGCTGCACGCCCACGGGCAAATCCTTGATGTAGTCGTCGGGGTTTACTTCCAACTTGTACTGCTTGGAGATTTCCCGGACCTTGGCGGCGGCCCTCCTGCGGTCCAGGAACAGGCCGTAGCGCATGGATTCCACGCCCAGCATGACGTTCTCGGTAACGGTGAAGACGGGCACCAACATGAAGTGCTGGTGCACCATGCCGATGCCGAGGCGGATGGCATCGTTGGGTTCGTGGATTTCCACCTTCTTGCCGCGGACAAAAATCTCGCCGGCATCGGGTTGATACAATCCGTACAGGATGTTCATCAACGTCGTTTTGCCGGCGCCGTTCTCGCCCAACAAGGCGAGGATTTCCCCTTCTTCCAGCGTCAAGTCAATGTGGTCATTCGCCAGAACGCCTGGAAAGGCCTTGGTAATCCCTCGCAACTCAAGGACAGGGGCCATGTCTCTCCTTGTGTCTTTCAGTTTGTGCGACAGCGCTGTCGGCTCATTCTACAGGTACGACAGGTTGGGCGACGCGGGGTGCGCCGCCCAACCTGTGTGTCCCAACAGGCTTATTGCGGGCTGGTCTTGATCTTGCCGGCGATGATGTCGTCGGTGATCTGCTTCAGTTCGTCGGTGAGGCCCGCCGGAATCTTGCTCTCGTAGTCGTGGAACGGGGCGATGCCCACGCCCTTGTTCTTGAGCGTGCCGACGTAGTTCTCGCCGCCCTTGAACGTGCCCTTGACCACGGAGTTGATGGTGTCATACACCGCAACGTCCATGTTCTTCAGGACGCTGGTCAGGTAGGTCTCCTTGTACTCGGGCGCGCTGATGTACCAGTCGGTGTCCACGCCGATGAGCATCAGGCCGCGCTCCTTCGCCACCGCCGCCGCGCCAAGACCCACAGGCCCGGCCACCGGCATGACGATGTCGCAGCCCTCGTCGTAGAGCGACTCAGCCACCTGGCGGCCCTTCGCTACGTCGTTGAAGTCGTTGGTGAAGGTCCCTTCCTGCTTGGCCGAATCCCAACCGAGCACCTTTACCTTGGTGCCGTGCTTCTCGTTGTAGTACTTCACGCCGTACTCAAACCCATCCATGAAGATGGTAACGGTCGGGATCTTCATGCCGCCGAAGGTGCCCACCTTGCCGGTCTTGGTCATGGCCGCAGCCACGTAGCCGGCGAGGAACGCCGCCTCATCCGTCTTGAAGGTCAGGCCGCGCACGTTCGGGATCGGCGTGTCCGAGCCGCAGTCCTTGCCCACCACCGCTCCCGGCCAGCAGTCCGGATACGCGTAGTCCACGATGGCGAACTTTATGTTCGGGTTGTCCTTGGCGAACTTCGCCGTGTCCACGCCCAGCAGGAAGCCCACGGTGATGATCAGGTCGTACTTCTGTTGGACGAACTCGGTGATGTTCTTGGCGTAGTCGGATTGCTGCTGCGACTCCAGGTACTTGCCTTCCACGAACAGTTTCTTCATGGCGTCCTCAACGCCCTTCCAGGCTGTGGCGTTGAAGGACTTGTCGTCAATGCCGCCAATGTCGGTAACCTGGCCCACCTTGAACGGAACCGACGCGCCCTTCCAGTTCTTCAGGTCAATGCCCAGGGCGGTCGCCGTCTGGCGGATGGGGTCAAACATGGCATCGGTGCCCTCGGTCAGGCCGCCGATCTCGTAAATCTCCTGGAGGACTGCCTTGCCCTCGTCGGTCTGGGCGATGTCCAGCAGGCCCTGTTTCAGTTTGGCCACCACATCCTCGGGCAGCCCCTTGCGGACGGACACGGTGTCGTTGGGAATCTCGTCGGTGTAGGCGAGGACCACCACCTTGTCCTTGATGTCGGGGTAGTCTTTGGCCAGTGTGCCGCGGGCGTCGTCGTAGGAGGCGGAGGCATCCACCTGGCCGTTGTACACCGCCAGCACGGCCGCCGTATGCCCACCGGTGAAGACGGTCTCGGCGAAGTCCTTGGTCGGGTCAATGCCGTTCTTCTTGAACAGGGCATACGGATACAGGTAGCCCGACGTGGAGACGGGATCGGTGAAGGCGAACTTCTTGCCCTTCAGGTCCTGGAGGGTCTTGATGCCCGAGTCGGCCCGGACGTTGATCTGGCCCTTGTAGGTGGCCTTGCCGTAGCGCATGGTGATGAGCAGCAACTGGACATCGTACTTGTCCTTGGCCAGGACGTAGGACAGCGGGGCCAGCCAGCCGATGTCAATCTTCTCGGCGCCCATGCCCTCAATCACCGCTGCATACGAGGTAGCCACGCTGGACTTGGTAACCAGGCCGGTCTTGTCCTTGATGAGTTTGTCCAGTTTCTCCGCGCCGGCCAGAATCCGCTGCGTGTCGCCCGACGGGACAAAGACCATCGTCAGCGGCTGCGCCTCGGTCCCGATGGCGGGCGGGGGCGGCGGAGTCGTCGGCTCCGGCGTGGGGGTCGGCTTCGCCTGGTACGGTGCGGGCGCGGTCGGGGTCGGCTTCGCGCCGCACGCCACCAGCACCATGGACACGATGAGCAGGATGCTCAGTGCAGCAAACACACGGTTACGCATGTCGTTCTCCTCCTAAAGAGATGTTCTGGGGATTCCTGTGC
>DAOTVT010000166.1:0-18615 GCA_034436295.1 Anaerolineae bacterium
TACTCTCATCACCGGTGGCGTCAAAACTCGGTGAGACGCCACCCTTGGTTCAATGCGGCTTGCGTCTGGCTTTTGGCTATTCGTTCTGTTAAGGTTCACGATTTGACAAGAATTAGAACATCTCCGCCCGCAGGGGAGCGAGGGAGTGAGGTCGGCCTGCCCACGCGGGCCAAGACCCCAAGGGTCTCGGAGACCCTTGGGGTCTTCAATGCCAGCCCGCGCTCCCGTGTGGTGCATAATGCCCTTCGTGTGGATTCGTATGATTCGCGGATGCCGCCGGCCCCGCGAGGCTTCGCACCTCACCCACCGCCTTCGGCTTCCCCCTCGCCGCCAGTGGAGAGAGGGAACGAGGGGGTGAGGTCGGCATGCCCACGCGGGCCAAGACCCCAAGGGTCTCGGAGACCCTTGGGGTCTTCAACGCCAACCCGCGCTCCCATGTCGGACATAATGCCCTTCGTGTGGATTCGTGTGATTCGTGGATGCCGCCGGCCCGCGGGGGCTTCGCACCTCACCCCCAGCCTTCGGCTTCCCCCTCTCCGCCAGCGGGGGAACGAGGGGGTGAGGTCGGCATGCCCACGCGGGCCAAGACCCCAAGGGTCTCGGAGACCCTTGGGGTCTTCAACGCCAGTCCGCGCTCCCGTGTCGTGCGTAATGCCCTTCGTGTGGATTCGTGTGATTCGCGGATGCCGCCGGCCCCGCGGGGCCATTTCGGCCCCTGGCCCACCTGTGGTAAAATCCCTCACGGCGTCCCCGACGGGGCGCGCGGACCGACAGAACATCGCAATTCCAGGCGAGGTGCATGATCATGAGAATTGCCATCATCGGCGGCGGACTCACGGGGATGAGCGCCGCGCACCAATTAGCGAAGGCCGGCCATGCGTGCACGCTGTACGAACGCGACGATTCGCTCGGCGGGCTGGCCGGCTCCTTCCGAGTCAACGGCGCGTATCTGGAGAAGTTCTACCATCACCTGTTCACCAGCGACAGGGCGATGGTGCGCCTCATTGAGGATTTGGGGCTTGGCGGCGACCTGGTGTGGAACCCCACCGTTACCAGCACCTGGTACGTGAACCGCATCTTCCGCCTGGCCACGCCCCTGGACGTGATCCGCTTCAAGCCGTTGAGCCTGTTCAATCGGCTGCGGCTCGGGTCCCTGGCCATCATCCCGCGATTTGTCCGCGACTGGCGAAAACTGGAAGAGATCACCGCCAAGGAGTGGCTCATCAAGTGGGGCGGGCGGCAGGTGTACGAGGTCGTCTGGTATCCCCTCCTGCGCAACAAGTTCGGGGCCTACGCCGACGAGGTGGCCGCCGTCTGGTTCTGGAACAAACTGAAACTGCGCGGGGGCTCGCGCGGCAAAGGCCAGGCGGAGCACCTGGGCTACCTGGTCGGCGGGTTCGGGCGCGCCATTGAGGCCTTTGAGGCGCGGCTGCGGAGCCTGGGCGTGGACATCCGCCTGTCGTCGCCGGTGGAGCGCGTGGTGATTGAGAACGGCCGCGCCACGGGCGTCGTGTCCAACGGGCGGCGCGAGGACTTTGACCTGGTCCTGGCGACGACCGCGCCCGAAATCCTGCTCCACATGGCCCCCGACCTGCCCCAGGATTACCGCGAGCGCCTCGCCCGCATCAAGTACCTGGCCAACGCCTGCCTCATCATGAAACTGAAGCGGAGCCTTTCCACCACCTACTGGCTCAACATCAACGACCCGAACATCCCCTTCGTCGCCGTGGTGGAGCACACCAACATGCAGCGCCCCGACGAGTACGGCGGGCATCACCTGGCCTACGTGTCGCGCTACATGGACCCGAACGACCCCTTCTTCGCCATGTCGGCCGAAGAACTGTTCCAGGCGTACCTGCCGCACCTGCGCACCGTCTTTCCGGAGTTCTCGCCCGACTGGGTGGAGGCCCTCTACGCCTGGCGCGAACGCTACACGCAGCCCGTGGTGGGCCTGCACTACTCGCAGATACGCCCGCCGTTCCGCACGCCGGTCCAGGGGCTATGGCTGTGCTGCATGGCGCAGATTTACCCCGAGGACCGCGGGATGAACTACGCGGTGGCCTACGGCGAGAAGGTCGCCGCCGAGATTTTGGAGTCGGGCGGCGCGTAGGCGAAGCGGATCGCCGCCTGCGGTGTTGTGCCTATTGGCGAGGCGGACAGCCGCGGGCGGGTTTGGCCCTGCGGCCACGGAGTGCTACAATACGCGGGAGACCGTCGGGCGTCGCATCCCGGCGCTGGTGCGCCTGCCCGCCTTCGCGAGCACAATCTCACCACCAGGAGGCAACCGATGTCTAGCCATCAACTGCGTGTGGAGCCGGTCCGAACCCCCAGGCAACTCAAGCAATTTGTGGATTTTCCCTATCATCTGTACCGCAACGACCCCTATTGGGTCCCGCCCCTGCGCATGGACCGCAAGGCCATGTTTGACCGCGAGAAGTTCCCCTTCTACGAGCACGCGGATGTGGAACTGTTCCTGGCGCTGCGCGGCGACGAACCCGTGGGCACCATCACGGCGCACATCAACCATATCCACAATCAGTTCCACAACGAGAAGACCGGCTTCTTCGGCTTCTTTGAGTGCATAGAGGACTACGAGGTGGCCGAGGCGCTTCTCAACGCCGCCGCCGACTGGGTGCGGGCGCGCGGCATGGACGTCCTGCGAGGCCCCATGAACTTCTCCACCAACGAGGAGTGCGGGCTTCTGGTGGATGGGTTTGATTCCAGCCCCGTCGCCCTGATGACGTACAACCCGCCCTACTACGTCCAGTTCATGGAGCGCGCCGGCTTCGTCAAGGCGCAGGATTTGTACGCCTACTGGCTGGACACCGACGAGGTCGTGAGCAAGGACGGCGTCGTCCGCAACGAGAAACTGGCGCGGGTGGTGGAGAAGGTGCGCGCGCGCTCGGGCATCGTCGTGCGCAAGATCAACTTGAAGGACTTTGACAACGAGGTGGAGCGCATCAAGAAGGTGTACAACTCCGCATGGGAAAAGAACTGGGGGTTCGTCCCCATGACCGACGCGGAGTTTGACCACCTGGCCGAAAACCTCAGGTCGGTGATTGACCCCAACCTGGTGCTCATCGCCGAGATAGATGGGGAGCCGGTGGGGTTCTCCCTCACGCTGCCCGACATCAACCAGGCGCTGAAGGGCACCGGCGGCAGGCTGATTCCGGCGCTGGTGCGGCTGCTGTGGTACAAGATGTTCAAGAAGTTCACCATCTGCCGCGTGTTCGCCATGGGCGTTGTGGAGCAGCACCGCATGAAGGGCATTTCGGCGCTGTTCTACTACGACACGGCCATCAACGCCGCGCCGCGCGGCTACGCCCACGCGGAGATGTCGTGGATTCTGGAGAGCAACCTGATGATGAACCGCGACATCCAGTTCATGGGCGGCAGGGTGTACAAGACGTACCGCATCTACGACAAACCGCTCCGCTAGAGACCCCAAAGGTCTTGGAGACCTTTGGGGTCTATTCCTCATTCGCGTGGATTCGCGGTTCCAACAGCCCCGGGGGCGGGCATAGAACCCAGCCCTACGCGCTTGCGAGACTCTCACCGCAGAGACCGCCGAGAACGCGGAGATTTCAGGGTAAATCTCTGTGGTCTCCGCTTGCTCCGCGGTGAATCCGAGTTCGTAGGACGGCTTTCCATAGCCGCCGGGGTCTATTTCCTATTCGCGTGGATTCGCGTTATTCGCGGTTCCGACTCCACCGGATTGCTTCGCTGCGCTCGCGACGGCGCAGGTCGTCCGCCATCATCCCGCACTCGCCCATTCGCCAAAATCGCCGCTTTGCGTATAATCGCCTCTCGTGCACGGCACGAGTTTGAGAGATGAGGTATTCCGAAACCATCCATGGATGAACGGTTATCGTTGCATGACTTGCTAGACGATTTGCGCGACGGGCGCATAGACGACGAGGACATCCCCGCCGTCCTGCGATGCTTCGCCGACGGCTTCCTGCTGGAGGCCGATGAGGACATAGAGAATCTCGTATTGCATGCGTCGCCCGAGGTGCGGGCGGCCGCCGTGGAGGTGCTGGCCTTGCGCTGGCGCATCGCCGACTACCGCCCCCTGTGCGAGTACGTTCTGCGCTACGACGCGAACCCCAACGTCAGGGCCACGGCGGCGCGGGGGCTTGGCGCGATTCTGGCGCGCACCCGCGACAAGGGGGCCTTGCGCCAGTTGCTGGAAACCCTGCGCGACACCGAGGAAGACCGCATCGTGCGCTACGCAGCCTACGCGGCAGCGCTGGAGGTCATCGGGGCCGTCCCCATCGGCGGCTACAAAGAGCGGTTCAACCTCCGCCGCGACGTGGACTGGCGGCTGGTCAACGACCTGCTCGCCGAGAGCGGCGAGGTGTTGCGGTGCCTGCGCTGCGGCGCGCCCCTGATCCGCCCCGGCGACGGCCCGGCCTGGTGCCTGGACTGCACCGTAGAGGTCATGGAGTTGAGCCGCGCCACCGCCGACAGCGGGGACAGCCCGCTGCTGGGCCGGGACTAGGCCGCGCATCGCCCGCAAGGGGCGCACTCCGACGATCATGGAACAGCACCCGCCATCCACGCGGTACACGGAACTCCAGGGCGCGCTGCTGAAGTGGGCCGCCGACCACCTGCGCCCGCTCCCCTGGCGCACCACCCCGCGCGACCCGTACCGCGTGTGGATATCCGAGGTCATGCTCCAGCAGACGCGGGTGGAAACGGTGGTGCCCTACTTTGAGCGGTGGATGCAGAGATTCCCCGACGTCCAGGCGCTGGCGCACGCGCCGCTGGACGACGTGCTCAAGGCATGGGAGGGGCTGGGCTACTACGCGCGGGCGCGCCATCTGCACGCGGCGGCGCAGCAGATTGTGGCCGCGCACGGGGGCCAGGTGCCCGCCGACGCCGAGGCGCTGCGTCGTCTCCCGGGCGTGGGACGCTACACCGCAGGCGCCATTCTGAGCATCGCCTTCGGCCGCGATGAGCCGGCGCTGGACGGCAACATCCGCCGCGTGTTGAGCCGCGCCTTCGCCGTGGCCGAACCCAGCCGCGCACGGCTGGATGCGGCCCTGTGGCATCTGGCGCGGGCGCTTTTGCCATCCGGCCGAGCCGGCGCCTTCAACGAGGCGCTCATGGAACTGGGCGCAACGGTCTGCACGCCCCGCAGCCCCCTGTGTGCGCAATGCCCGTGGGCGTTCGCCTGCGCGGCCTTCGCCGCGGGCCAGCAGGCGCTCTTCCCCCACCGCCCGGCGCGCAAGCAGACTCCCCACTACGACGTTACCGCCGCCGTCATCTGGCGCGAGCCTGGAGTCTTCCTCATCGCCCAGCGCAACGCCGAGGGGCTGCTGGGCGGACTGTGGGAGTTCCCCGGCGGCAAGGTGGAGCCGGGCGAGTCGCTGGAAGACTGCCTGCGCCGCGAGATTCTGGAGGAACTCGGGGTCCGAATCCGCGTCGGCGAGCGGCTGACGGTGGTCAGGCACGCCTATAGCCACTTCCGCATCACGCTGCACGCCTTCCACGCATGGATGGAGGGCGGCGAACCCGAACCCCGGGCCATCGGCTGCGCGGCGTGGCGGTGGATACGGTTGGACGAGGCGGCGTCGCTGGCGTTCTCGGCGGCCGACCTGCGCATCCTGGACGCGCTGCGGGCCGAATCGCAAGCGGGCGGCCCGCGCTAGGCGCTACCGCGCCAGAAGGCGCCCGTACAGCGCCACGACGCGCTCCACCATCCGCTCGGCGGTGAACTCGGCCTGCACGCGCGCGCGGCCTCGCGCTCCCATCTCCCGCCGCAGCGCCGCGTCGGCGATGAGGCGATTGCAGGCATCGGCGAGGGCGTCGGGATCGCGCGGCGGCACCACCAGGCCCGTCTCGCCGTGCCGATTGACGTAGGACGTGCCCGTGCCCAATTCGGTGCAGATGACCGGCCGCGCCGACGCCATCGCCTCCAACTGCACCAGGCCGTAGGCCTCTGACCGCTCGGAAGCGGGCAACACGAACACGTCGCAGGCCTGATAGTAGGCCGGCAAGTCCTCATCCGACACATCGCCCGCGAACACCACCCTATCGGCCACGCCCACCTCGTGCGCCAGTTGCCGCCATGCCGTCTCCATGGGGCCGGTGCCCACCACCAGGAGCGTGGCCGGAATGCGCGGCATCGCCCGGATGAGCCAGTCCAGCCCCTTGTAGTATCGCAGTCGCCCCACAAAGAGCAGCAGCGGCGCGCCGTACCGGGCGCGGATTTCGCGGGCCGCGGGCGACTCGCGCAGGAACGGCGTCGCGTCTATGCCCAACGGGATGACCTCCACTTTGTCGCGCAGGCGGTTGAGGTACGGCGACGACTCCACGTAGTTGGGCGTGCTGGCGATGAGGCAATCGGCGCGCCGCAGCACCTGCCACAGCACGGGGCGATAGAGGCGCAGCCAGCCCTTCTGCCGCACCACGTCGGACTGATAGGAGATAACGGTGCGCGCCGCGCGCCCCACGAGGAGATTCGCCACCTCGCCCACCGGATACGGGAATTGCAGGTGCACGATGTCCGGCCGCAGGCGGCGCAGCCAGACGAACAGCATCGCGCTGATGGGCGTGGACGCTACCGTGGCCAGGCGCGCCGCCCGAATCAGCCGCACCCCGTTGAGGCTCACCTGCTCCGTCCGGCGGGTGCGGCTCGTAACCAGCACCGTAACGTCCAGCCCCATCGCCGCCTGGCGTTCGGCCAGCAGTCGCACGTGATTCTCAATCCCGCCGACCACGGGGAAGTAGTCCTTGTACACGTGGAGCACGCGAATCGGGACGCTCACAGAGCCACCTCCTGGTACACGGCCAGCGTCGCGCGCGCGGCCTTGTCCCACGAGAATTCGCCGGCCCGCGCGAGGCTACGCAACCGCATCGCCTCCAGCGCGGGGGCGTCGTTCAGCAGGCCGGCCAGCGTCGCGGCCCACGCCTCCACGTCCAGGGGCGGGAGCAGAGGCCCCGCGTCGCCCACCACCTCGGGGAGACTGGCCGCGTTGGACGAGACGACCGGCGCGCCGCACGCCATGGCCTCCAGCACGGGCAGGCCGAACCCCTCGTACAGCGAAGGGAACGCGAACAGCGCAGCGCCGGTGTACAGTGCGGGCAGGTCGGCCTCGGGCACACCGCCCAGGAACCGCACGCGGCCTTCCAGCCCCAGCGCCACGACGCGCTGGCGCGCCTGGGGGTAGCGCGGGTCCTCGCGGCCCGCCAGGACGAGCGTGGCCTGCGGCCTGGCCCTGGCCCACGCTTCCACCAGCGTCTCCACGTTTTTGTGCGGCTTGTTGATGCCCACGTAGAGCGCATAGGGGCCGTCCAGCCCGTACTTCCGACGCACCCGCTCCACGACCTCGGCGGGCTGGGGGTGGAACTGCGGGTCGGCGCCTTCATAGATAACGGTGCTCTTACCCTCGGGCACGCCGAAGTAGCGCGCCACATCGCGCTGGGCCGACCTGGACGGGAGGATGACACGGGCCGCGCTCGCCAGCGCCAGGTGAGACAACAGGCGGAAGAGCACGCGCGCCCGCGCCGACGGGAGCGAAGACGGACAGACGAGGCCGATCACGTCGTGGTACGTGAGCACCGACGGCACCGGCAGGCGGAACGGCTTGACGTAGTACGGCGAGTGGAGCAGCGAGACCCGCATGTGGGCGACCATGCGCGGGAGCGCCGTCTGCTCGCGCAGCGAGAACGTGCCCACGTCGCAGGGCGCGAGATGAACCCCCGACTGCGCGCCGAGGGCCGACAGATCGTAGCGGGTGTTGGCCAGGCGCGGGTTGGTGATGACGAGCCACTCGGCGCCCTGGCCCAGCGCGGCCAGCGCGCGCACCAGGTTGTAGGTGTAGCGCCCGATGCCCGGAAAGTGATCCTGGATGTACCGGCCGTCTATGGCGACACGCATCTCTCCGCTCCAGCGGGCTGAAGTCTAGTCGGATTGCCCCGCCGTGTCAATCGGGGCGGGCAAGCGGCTCGGTTCGCTTTGTGTTGGCGCAGGGTGCGACGCGCTTCCGGAGTGCGTCGCACCTGTACCCATGGAACCGAGGCGGGCGCGCGCAGGGGACGGAACGCTCATGCCCAAAACAAAGGCCCTACCTCCGTAGAGATAGGGCCTGTGTCTCGGCGATGGGCCGTTCGGGACTATTCCTCTTCCCGCTCCTTGATGGCTTCGTTCAAGTCCAGCAGCAGGGCGTCCACGTCAATCCCGTGGGCGATGGCCCCCTGCTCCAGGTTCTCAAAACGGGCCACCGCGCAGCCAAAGCACATCAGACCGTGCTTCAGGAAAACCGGAACGGTCTGGGGATACTCCTGAACGATCCGACCGATAGGCATGTCCTTTGTGAGCGTCACCGCATTCCTCCTTGAAGTGCTATCCAGCCTACGGAGGTATTATACGCCAAAGCGCGCCCATAGCAAATCGGGCGGGGGAAGCGGCCGGCCCTATCCACGAATCACACGAATCTACGCGAATAGGAAACGCGAGGCTGCTCGGCGTAGGGCAGGTTTCCATGCCTGCTCTACGGTCGCTTTCCCAGCCCCAAAGGTCGGCAAGACCTTATGGGGTCTATTTCCCATTCGCGCGGGTTCGCGGTTCCAATGGCCGCCAGAAGCCCGTCCTCGCCCCGGGATGGAAATGCACCTGGACACAATCCGAACTTGCACAAATCCGGCCTATGGGGTATAATGCACCCGTAACCGAGTCGGGGCGTAGCGCAGTCCGGGAGCGCACTTGTATGGGGTACAAGTGGTCGGTGGTTCAAATCCACTCGCCCCGACCAGCAGGAGTTGCTGTGGGTGGCCGATGCGCTTCATGCCGTCGGCCACCTCTACTATCGGCGGGTCGTCCCCACCTGCGCACGGGCACGCAGCATGAGCGAATCCGACAACTACGGCAAACCACTCTCGGAAGAAGATCGGCGCTTCCTGGCCAAGATTCAGGCGGACATGCCCATCACCTGCGACGTGAGTCGGGCGGATTTCCTGCTGTACCGCCTGCTGGACTCGGAGCGCGCGATTGTGGCCGTCCACACGCGCCCTCGCTCCATCGCCCACACGCGCCTGTCGGCGGCCGACGGAACCATCGTCTCGCCCAGGGACGAGCCGCTGGTATTCCGCGCGCTGAAGCAGGGGAAGCGAGGCACGGGCACGGGGATGATCCGCTCCACGGGCGCGCCCATCGTGCAGCAGGTCCATCCCGTCATCGGGCCCAGCGGGGCCGTCATCGCCGCGCTGAGCATTGAGTCCAACCTGCTGGAACACGAGCGCCATCGCCGCCGCCGCCCTGCCTTCCAGCACGCCCTGCGCCAGATGCAGCACATGCTCCTGCGCGGGCAGTTGGTGGGCGCCGATTCGCTGCAAGCCTTCGGCGAGCACGACGGCATCCTGGTGGCCGACCGCGACATGGAAATCCTGTACGTCAGCGGGATCGCCACCAACCTGTATCGCCGCCTGGGATATGGCGGCACCCTGGTGGGGCGGCACCTGACCTTCTTGAACACGGGCGACGCCGAACTGGCCCGCATCGCCCTGTCGGAGATGCGCTGCGTGGAGGCGGAACGGCAGGAGGGCTACCGCCACTGGGTGCGCAAGGTGATTCCCCTGCTGCCGATGCCAGGCCCGCTGGAGCGGTTTCTCGGCATCCGCCCGAAGGAGCCGCCCAAACCCGACAGCGTGATGATCCTGATCCACGACGCGACCGCCGCGCGCCGCCGCGAACAGGCCATGCGCGTCCGCACGGCGATGATCCAGGAGGTGCACCACAGGGTCAAGAACAACCTCCAGGCCATCGCATCCCTGCTGCGCATCCAGGCACGGCGGGCCAGCAGCGAGGAGACCCGCGCCGCCCTGAACGACAGCGTCAACCGCATCCTCAGCGTGGCCGTGGTGCACGAGTTCCTGTCGCAGCACGAATCGCGGGTCATCAACATCCGCGACGTGAGCCAGCGCATCATCGCCCAGGTGCAGCAGAACACCGTCCCGCCCGACAAGCGCATCCATTTCGGGTTCAAGGGGCGCAGCGTGTACCTGCCCAGCCAGCAGGCCACCGCGTGCGCGCTGGTCATCAACGAACTGCTGAACAACGCGCTGGAGCACGGGTTCGCGCACAGGGCCGAAGGCTCCATCAGCGTGGAACTGGAGGATTCCGGAGACCGCGTCGGCATTCGGGTGGTGGATGACGGCGAGGGGCTGCCGGATGGGTTTGACGTGGCCGAGGAGACCAGTCTGGGCCTGACCATCGTGCGCACCCTGGTGCAGAGCGACCTGAAGGGTTCTTTGAGCCTGGCGCGGCGACCCGAAGGCGGGACTGTCGCTATGGTGGTATTTCCGAAAAACACTCTTGGAGGGGATGAAACGTGGATAGAACAAGAATAGTCATCGCAGACGATGAGTCCCTGATCCGCATAGACCTGCGCGAGATGCTGAGCCAGTTGGGCTATCTCGTCGTGGGCGAGGCGGGGGATGGCCAGAGCGCCGTGAACATCGCCCGCGAACTCAAGCCCGACATCGTGATCATGGACATCAAGATGCCCGACCTGGACGGCATTGAGGCGGCGCGGATTTTGACCCAGGAGAAGATCGCCCCTGTGCTCCTGCTCACCGCCTACAGCGACCGCGAACTGATTGATCGGGCGCGGGAAGCCGGCGTCGCGGGCTACCTGGTCAAGCCTTTCCGCGAGTCGGATTTGGCGCCTGCCATTGAGATCGCGCTGGCCCGTTTCGCCGAGTTCCGCGAACTGGAGAAGGAAGTGGGCGACCTCCAAGAGACGCTGGAGACCCGCAAACTGGTGGACAGGGCCAAGGGCATCCTGATGGACACGCAGGGCCTGTCCGAGGCCGAGGCCTTCCGCCGCATCCAGAAGATGAGCATGAACACCCGCAAGCCGATGAAAGAGGTCGCCGAGGCGATCATCCTGGCCCACGAGGCCACCAAGAAATCCTAGCCGCAAGGCGCGGGCGCAGCGAAGCGCCCGCCATCCCGCCCCGCTTCTCCCGCCGATGCCGCGCGGGATTCCAAACCGCGAAAGCGAGCCGCAACGTATGCGCAGAGCGATGTCCAGGGCAAAGCAATGGTTGGTCGCGTGGCCCTTGTGGGCCTTGCCCGCGCTGACCGTCGCTTTCCTGTGGAGAATCGTCCTGACCGGCAGGATTCTCGCGGGGGTAGATGTCTTCACGTACTTCTATCCGTATCGGGCCTTTCTGTCGCAGGCGATCCGACAGGGGCGCATCCCCCTGTGGAATCCGTACCTGTTCCTGGGGGTGCCGTTCTTCGCCGATTCGCAGGCGGGGGCGCTGTACCCGCTGAACCTCGCGCTGGTCTGGTTGCCGGTGCCCTACCAGGTCAGCGCCGCCATCGCCATCCACATCCTGCTGGCGGGCGTATTCGCGTACCTGTTCGCGCGGCGCTCGCTGCGCCTGGGCCGCGCCGGCGCGTTCGCGGCGTCTGCCATCTTCGCGCTGGGCGGCTTCCTCCTGGCTCAGGCCGAACACGTCAACCAGTTGAGCGTGTCGGTCTATCTGCCGCTCATGCTCTACCTGTGGGATCGCGCCCGCGCGCGCGGCGAGGCGGCGCTGTCGGATGCCGTGGCTCGCGGCAGATTCCTGCGGGTGGTCAAGGCCGCCTTCTGGCCCGCGTCGGCGCTGGCGGGCGTCATCGCGCTGTGCGTGCTGGCCGGCCACGCCCAGTCGCTGTACATCTGCCTGGTTGCGCTGGCGGTGTACGCGCTGTGGCCCGCCCTGGCGCTCCTGGCCACGCCGAAGGCCGCAAGGGGGCGGACGCGCGCCATCGTGGCCCGCGTGGGCCTGCCCCTGGTCGGGCTGGCGCTGCTTGGAGCGTTCGGGCTGCTCGTCGCGGCGGCGCAGGTGCTCCCCACGCTGGAACTCTCGCGGCTGTCGCTGCGCGGCGGCGGCATGACCTACCGCGAGGCGGTCTCGGTCTCGCTGAGGCCGCGCCTGCTGCTGACGGCGCTTCTCCCCCAGTACCGCGCGGGCGTCTTCTCCGAGTACATCGCGTATGTGGGCATCTTCGGCATGGCGCTGGCGCTGGTGGGCTTCTGGCGCTCGGCCGACCGCGCCAGGGCGCGCGCCTTCGGGCTGATGGCGGGGGTGGGGCTTTTCCTGGCGCTCGGCGGATTCAATCCGTTCTATTACATCCTGTATCGTTTCGTGCCTGGGTTTGACCTGTTTCGCGTGCCCGCGCGCTGGATGATGCTGTACCACACGGGCGCGGCCATGCTGGCGGGCATGGGCGTGCAGGCCCTCTTGCGCCCCGACGATGCGGCCCGCGAAGGGGCGCGCTGGAAGCCTGTCGTCTGGACGGCCGTCGCGCTCGCGGGGGCCTTGAGCGTCGGCGCGCTGTGGATGGAGCGCCCGACGGCGCGCGCGGCCGTCGCCTGGGCGGTCTGCGCCGGCCTGGCCGCTGCGCTCATCGCCTGGGCGGCGCGGCCTCGGTTCCGGCGCGCGGCCACGGCCATCCTCATCGTCGCGGTGCTGGGCGAACTCTTCGCGGCCAGCCGCTCGCTCGCCGTCAGCCGCCCCACCGCGCCGCAAGCCTACACGTCCATGCGGCCGTCGGTCGCGCACCTGCTGGCCGACCCGGACCGCGGACGCATGTTGAGCCTGTCGGACCTCGTCTTTGACCCAGGCGACCTGGCCGAAATCCGCGCCATCTACGGCCCCTACCTGGCCGGCGATACGCCGTACATGGACGCGCTGAACCAGGGCATCTACGACTACGTCGTGGCCACGAAACAGAAGGAGATTCTGACCCCCAACCTTCCGATGGTCTATGGCATCGCCTCGGTGGACGGGTACGGCGGCGGCATCCTGCCCCTGCGCGGGTACTACGACCTGGAGCGGCTGTTCTTGCCCGCCGACCGCCTGTCGCGCGACGGCAGGCTCCGCGAGGGCCTGACCGAAATCCCCGACGGGCGGCTGCTGGGGGCGTTCGGCGTGAAGTACATCATCGCCGACAAGGCCTACGACCTGTGGCGCGACGGCGTGTACTACGACCTGTCCCATCGCGCCGTGCTGGGGCCGGGCCGGCGCGTGGAGGCAAACCTGGGCCTGGGCGCGGACTTCCCCGCCGACGCGCTGGGCGTCGTCTCGTACCTGGACGGGATGGCCGATGTGCCGGACGGGACGCCGGTCGCCGAGATCGTCGTGGAATTTGCCGACGGCGGGCAGGAACGCCATGGGCTCGTCGCCGGGCGCGACACCGCCGAGGGGCGCTACGGCCCCCAAGTGGCCCACGCCCGCGCCCGCAATGTTGCGGGCCTGCGGGATGACCCCGATACGACCTTGTACCTGGCCGTGGTGAGCCTGGACGGGATGCGCCGCGTTCGGCGCGTGGAAATCGCCCAGGTCTCCCGCGAAGGCGCGCTCGTCATCCGGGGCGCGTCGCTCGTCAACCGCCCCACGGGAACGCATTGGCCGCTGGTGGTCTCCACGGCGGGGCGGTTTGAACTGGTGCACTCGGGCGACGTGAAAATCTACCGCAACCTGGACGTCCGGCCGCGCCTGTACGTGGCCTTTCGCGCCGCGCCTGTCGCCACCAGCCAGGAGGCCATCGGGCGCCTGCTGGCGGGCGAGATTGACCCGCGCACGACCGTGGCGGTGGAGGGCGGGCAGGCGCTGGACGGCGAGGGCACGGCGGATGTGGAGGTGCTGGCCGACGAAGCCGAGCGCGTGGCGGCCCGCGTGCGGCTGGACGCGCCGGGCTACCTGGTGCTCAGCGATACCGACTATCCGGGCTGGCGCGCCACGGTGGACGGAGCCCCTGCGCCCATCCTGCGCGCCAACGGCCTGGTGCGCGCCGTGCTTCTGCCCGCGGGCGAGCACGTGGTGGAATTCGTCTTCTCGCCCCGGTCGCTTGCGGCGGGAGCGGCGTGTTCGGCGGCGGCGCTGGCGCTGTGGGTTGGGGTGGCCGTGGCGCTGGCCGCCTGGCGTCGCAACTGACGCGCCCCCGCGCAGGAGATGCCGCATGGCGCAATCCGAACCGCGCTTCGCGCATAGCCCTCTCCGGCTGGTGGTGTCCGCCGGCCTGACCATCGGCCTGGTCATTATGGGCGATTCGCTGCTGTACAACCTCTTGCCCCTGGAAGCGGCGGGGCTGGGCATCTCGCTCCCCCTGGTCGGGATTCTCCTCAGCGCGAACCGCATCGTGCGCCTGGCGTCCAACGCCTGGATGAGCGCCGTCTTTGAGCGTTTCGGACCGCGACTCCCGTTCATCGCCGCGGCGGCGCTGGGCCTGGCGACGACGCTCGTCTATGGCGCGGGGTGGGGAGCGGCGGCCTTCCTTGCGGCGCGACTGGGGTGGGGCATCGCCTGGTCTGCCCTGCGCCAGGGCGGGTATCAGGCGGTGTGGACCGATGGCAGCGATGTCAAAGGCCGGCACATGGGCCTCGTTTGGGGCATCGTCCGCATGGGCAGCGCCATCAGCGTGGTGGCGGGCGGGTTCCTGCGCGACCGCTTCGGCTACAACGTGGCGGTGTGGGCGGTGGCCTGCGCCGGCGTGCTGGGCATACCGGTGGCCCTTTCCATGCGCTGGCCGGCTTCGCAACGGGCGACGCGCGCTCCCAACGGCGCGCCGGCGTCCGGCTGGGGCGAGGCTTTCCGCGACCGCCGACGCCGCCTCATCCTCGCCGCCGGCCTGGCCGACAGCCTGTTTGAGGGCGTCATCGTGTCCACGGCGTCGTTGTTCCTGGCGGGGGTTCTCGGAAGCGCAAACGGCGCGCTGGACATAGGAATCGGACTTGGGACACTGGGCGGGATGCTCCTGGCGGTGCGTTGGACGTCGGACCTGATCTTCGGCCCCGCGTTCGGCGCGCTCTCGGACCGACTGGGCCAGCCGCGCACCGCCGTGCTTCTGTCGTGCGCCCTTCTCGCCGCGACGGGCGGCGCAGCGGCGGCGCGTGGACTCGCGGCTGCGCTTGGCATGGCGCTGATGTTCGTCATCGGCGCGGGCCTGAACATCGTGCTGGGCACGCTGGCCAACGCGCTGGCTCTGCGCGCCGAACGGCCCCACCTGTTCGTGGGCGTGTACACCACCGCCACCGACGCGGGACTGGCCCTCGGCCCCATCGTGGCCTATGCGGTGGGCGGAGCGAGCCGACTTCCCGCGCTCTACGTGGCCATCGTGTTGCTGATTACCCTCGCGGTCATCGCCTTTCGGCGCGCGGGACGGTGAATGCCTTGCGCCCGCGCTTGCCACCGATGGGCTACTGGGATACAATTCGCGAGCCGCGGCCGTCGGAAGGCGCAGCGGCGTACAATCCTGACAAAGGAGCAGGACTGGCATATGTGCGGAATCTTCGGCATCATCGCGGATCGGGAACAGGTTCTGGGCGCGACCCTGGTGGAAGCCGCGCGGCGGCTGGCCTATCGCGGGTACGACTCGGTCGGGTGCGCGACCGTCTTGCCCGACGGGCGCATAGACTTGCGCAAGGACGTGGGAAGGCTGGAGGATGTCAGCCCGCGCCTGGGCCTGCCGTCCATGCGGGGAGTGCGGGGCATCGCCCAACTGCGCTGGGCCACCTTCGGCGCGCCATCCTACGCCAACGCCCAGCCCCACCTGGATTCGGATGGCGACATGGTCGGCGCGCACAACGGCAACGTGGTCAACAACGTGCAGTTGCGCGAGATTTTCATCCGCGAGGGTCTTGTCGTGCGCGGCACCAACGATGGCGAGACGTGCATCCACGCCGTGGAGCGGCACTTTGACCGCAACGGCCACCGCATGTTGGAAGCCATCCGCGCCGCTTACCGCGACCTGGAAGGCGACTACGCCTTTGTCATCACCCACCGCGACGATCACCGCCTGTTCGCCATCAAGAAGGGTTCCGGCCTGGTGGCGGGCATCGGCGAGGGGTTCACGTGCGTCTCGTCGGATTTGCCCAGCATCCTGCCGCTCACGCGCCGCATCGTGCGCATCTACGACGGCGAAATCGTCATCCTGTCGCCGCACGGCGTGGAACTGTACAGCGCCCAGGATGGCGCGCCCATCCAGCGACAGGCGGAGTGGTACGACGGGCCGGTGGAGGTGGCGGAGAAAGAAGGGTACGCGCACTTCATGCTGAAGGAGATTCACCAGGAGCCCACCGTGGCCCGCGAGTTGCTCCACCTGCTGGACAGGTCGCCCCATGTGGATCGGTTCCTGGACGCGCTGCGCACGCCGGGAGGCCGCCCCGTGTACTTCGTGGGGTGTGGCACCAGTTATCACGCCTGCCTCTTGGGGGCCTACTACTGGGGGCAGATCGCCGGGCGCGTCGCCGTGCCGCTGCTGGGGCCGCAGTTCATTGAGCAATGCGGCTCATCGGTGGGGCCGGACGATGTGGCCGTCTTCGTCAGCCAGAGTGGCGAGACGAAAGATATCCTCAACGCCGTCAAGGTCATGCGCCAGCGTGGCGGCAAAGTGCTGGGCGTCCTCAACGTCCTGGGGTCGTCGCTCATGCACTACAGCGACGTGTACCTGCCCCTGGCGTGCGGCTACGAAATCAGCGTGCCCGCCACCAAGACGTTCGTGAATCAGGCCGTGTTGTTCCTGTATCTTGCGTACCGCCTGGCGGGCCGCGACGTGGAGCCGCTCCGCGCCCTGCCCGACCTGCTGGCCCAGACGCTGGAGGAGAGCGAGCCGTATGCCCGCCAGGTGGCCGCCTATCTTCTCCATTGGAGCGCGCTGAACTACCTGGGCTACGGCATCACGCACCCCATCGCCCTGGAGGCGGCGCTGAAACTCAAGGAGATCACCTACACCCACTGCGAGGGGATGTTCTCCAGCGAATTCAAGCACGGGCCGCTGTCGGCGGTGCACGATGGGTATCCGGTGCTGTTCATCACGGCGCCGGGCGACGAGGCCATGATGATCAACCACGTCAACGAGGTTACCACGCGCGGCGGGCGGGCCATCGCCATCGCGGCCGAGCACGCGGCCCTGCGCGCCAACGTGCACGACTACGTGCCGGTGCCCGCATCGCCCCGCGACCTGGCGCCGATTTTGCTGACGATTCCGGCGCAGTTGATCGCCTATCACCTGAGCGTGGCGCGCGGCATTGACCCGGACTTCCCGCGCAACTTGAGCAAGACGCTGACGGTGGACTGAGCCCGCGTCGCGGCTGCTATCCGGCGAGATGCTTCGCCGCTCCCAGCAGGACGGGACGGCTACTCGCGTGCGTTCGCGGATTCGGCCGCGCGGGGCGGCTTCAACGACACCGCTACCCAAGCCGTAACCAGCGCCATGAGTCCCGCCGCCGTGGCGAAGGGCGCGCGCATGCCCCATGCCGTCGCCACCGAAGCGCCCAGCATCGGGCCCAGGGCCGAGCCGGCGCTCCCCGTGGAGTTGCTCATGCCGTAGATGGCTCCTTGCTGCTCCTTGGGCACGGCGCGGGCCAGGGTGGCGTTGGCCGAAACCATCAGCCCGCCGACGGAGATTCCCTGCAAGAATGCGCCGGCGGCAATGACCGCAAAGGACGGCGCAAGCGCCTGCGTCAGATGCCCGAGCACGGCCCCGCCCCCGCAGGCCAGCATAAAGATGCGAGCGCCCCGCTTGTCCACCAGCCGCCCGATGAGCACCGCAGCGAGGGCCGACCCGATGGCGTTGGCCCCGTACACCAGGCCGGTCGCCGTGTTCACAAGCGCCGCGTCGCGCTGGAGCGATTCCACCAGCAGGGGGAGCACGGGGCTGGGCACAGCGTTGCTCATGGACATGCCGGCCAGGGCCACAATGGCCCCGAGCACCGGCATGCTGTGGGTGATGGTGCGGACGCCATCGCGGAGACCGTTGTTGCGGCGGCCCTGGGGCGGCGTGAACTCCTCATGGATGAGCGCCAGGGCTAATAGGCCGCCTGCCAGGAGCAAGAGGCCCGTAACGCCGAAGACCCAGCGATAGCCCAGGTTGTCGGCCACAAGGCCGCCCACCAGCGGCCCCACCGACGCCCCGCCGAAGACCGCCATCTGCATCATGCCCAGCGCGAACCCTACTTCGCCCGCCGGCGCGATGGTGGCGATGAGCGTCATGAACGCGCTGACCGTGCCCGTGAGCATCCCCTGCAAGAGGCGCAGGACGAACAGTTGCTGCACCGATTGCACGAAGGCCATAGCGCCGAGGACCACCGCCCCGCCGAAGGTGGCGCGCACCACCATGATCTTGCGCCCGTGGCGGTCGGCCAGGACGCCCCAGATGGGCGACATGAGCGCCATGGAGACCGCGCCCGTGGACGCCAGGATGCCGGCCCACAGGGTTACCTGGTGGACGTCGGTAACGCCCAGCGCGCGAATGTAGAAGGGGTAGAACGGGCCTACGGCGTTGAAGCCCACGATGCAGAGGAATTGGGCCACCCACGCGGCGGCCAGGGTTATTCGCCAGTTCCGCATACGATCGCGCTACCCCGTGAGGCAGATTGGTATCGGGGACATTATACGCCGCAGGCGCGGATGTGTCATTTTCTCGTTGCGTCGCCCCTCTCCCGCCGGCAGACGGCCAGGGTGAGGGGCGCTGCCCGCGCGCACCGCGTAGGGGCGACCCGCGGGTCGCCCCCACGGGCAGACACGCGCCCGCAAGCCTTCGTGTAGATTCGTGTGATTCGCGGATGCCACCCGCCCCGCCCGTTCGCACCTTGCCCCCAGCCTTCGGCTTCCCCC
>DAOTVT010000167.1:0-60754 GCA_034436295.1 Anaerolineae bacterium
GTGGAGTGGGGCGGCAGGCCTCGCCCGAAACGCAACCTGCCCTGGCTCGTGGCGGCCGTCCGTCGCTGGTGGGCGTGGCTCCTGCGCCGATTCCGGCGGTAGCCCGCGCCTGGCCGTGCCCGCCCCCGGTCGTAGGGCACTCTGACCCCGCCCCCGGCCGCGAGGCGCCGAAGGGCACCATCCGACGCCATGCGGGCCAACCGTCCGCGGGCACCAGTCGGCGCCACCCTGCAGGAAGCCGATCTGTCCCGGTGTCCCCCATCCGCGCCGCACAGGTATGGGCGCGCGACCTGACTTGACAGCAACCGCACTCTTTGGTAGAATAGAATTGAACACGTTTGCAGTACTTGCCGCTGCCGCCTCACACATCCGAGCACGCTCAAACGAGCACAATGGAATTCCGACCAGCACAACTTTTCCGCGCGGCGGAGCGGAGTTGTAAGTATCCTGGAAGGAGGTGATGCAGTCCATCCACGACCGTTGACTTCGTTCGGGTTTCCGGTTCACAACCACCAAAGGAGGAGGTTACCATGTCTCGCAAGGTTCTGCCCATTGTGATCGGACTGCTGGTCCTGGCCTCACTGCTGCCCGCCTGCGGCGGGGGCGGGAAGGCGGTAACGCTCAGCATCGTTACCGCTGGCGACACCAACATGGAAGAACTTCAGCGCAACACCTTCGGACCCGAATTCGTCAAGAAATACCCTAACGTAACCATCAACGTCGTGGGCACCGGCCCTGGCGATGCCGGCAGCCAGGCCATCTTCACCAAACTCAAAGCCCAGAAGGATGCCGGCACCAAGACCTGGGACATTGACGTTGCCATCGTGCACCAGAGCATCATGTCCCAGATGATCGCCGAGGACCTGCTGCTGAAGTACGTGCCCAACACGTCCGTAGCCAAGTACGTCATCTCGGCCGATTCCAAGAACGCCCTCGGCACCAATGTGGAAGGCTACGTCATCCCCATGTTCCACAGCCAGACCGCCATTGCCTACAACCCCGAAAAGGTCCCCAACCCGCCGAAGAGTTACGCCGAACTCGTGGAATGGATCAAGGCGCATCCGAACCGCTTCGGGTACAACGGCGTCAAGGGTGGCATGAGTGGCGTGGCCTTCGTGGCCGGCTACCTCTACTGGAAGACCGGCAAGTACGATTTGCTGTCCAAGGGTCCCTACGACCAGGCCAATGAGGCCGGGTGGGTGGACATCTTCAAAGAACTGAAGGCCCTGCCCTGCGTCATCACCCAGGGCAACGCCGGCACGCTGGACATGTTGAACCGCGGCGAGATTGACATGGGGCCCGTCTGGGTGGACATGTTCATCCTCTGGAAGAACGACGGGCGCATGAATCCCAAGATGCGCATGATCCTCATTGAGCCAGGCATGCCCGGACAGCCCATGTACGTGGTGATCCCCGCCAAGGCTGCGAACAAGGACATGGCGATCAAGTACGCCGAATTCATCTGCAGCCCCGAGCAGCAGGCCGCCGTCATCGTCGGCAAGATGGGCTGGTATCCAGGCATTGACGCGACCAAGGTGCTGCCGAACGTCTCGGAGGAAGCCAAGGCCAAACTGTTCGGCGACATTCCGGCGGAGACCCTCAACAAGTACGGGTTGACGTTCCCGCTCACCCCGTACATGAAGGACATGAACACGGCCTACGAGGAAGCCAAATAGGCCTCGCCTGGCCTGACGCCATCCGTCTGTTCTGGGCTGCGCTCGCGGCCCAGAACAGACCCTCTTGGGGGAGATCATGAAACGTGCGCGCGAAACTCTGTGGCTTGTGGTCGCCGTGCCTTCCCTTGCCATTGTCGTCTGGCTATTCTTTCTGGCTTTCATCCGCTCGGCGGTAACCAGTTTCCAAACCAAGGACGGCGCGTGGACGTTCCAGAACTACGTTACCGCCTACCGCCTGTACGCGGGGGATGTGCTCTACACCATCTTTGTGTCGGCAGTCAGCCTCACCGCCGTACTCATCATCGGCATCCTCGTATCGGGCTTTGCGCGCATTTACGGCGGGGGCGTGGTGGAGTTCCTGTTCAAAATCCCGCTGTTCGTGCCCTTTGTAGTGGTGGGCCATGCCATGCGCGTATTTCTTGCGCCGCACGGGCTCCTCAACTCGGCGCTGGCGCAGATCGGCCTCGTCAACCTGGACAACCCGCCGTCCATCGCGTTCAGTTGGGTTGGCATCAGCGTGGCCCTGGCATGGAAGAACATGGCGCTCGCAATCCTGCTCATCCTGGGGGCCTTTGAGTCCGTGGGCGATACGTTCCTGGAGGCCGCCCGCAACTTCGGCGCGGGCTGGTTCCGTCAGGTGAAAGACGTTCTCCTGCCCATGTCGCTGACCTCCATCGCAGTGGCCGCCGTGCTTATTTTCACGTCCATGTTGGCATCTTTCTCCATCCCCATGATGATCGGGTCAGGAAAAGGCGCGCAGATGCTCATGATTGATGTGTACTATCGGATCGTGTATCAGTACGACTACGGAGTCGCGAACGCCCTGGGCGTCGTCTCCTATATCACAGCGATGGGCGCCGCAGTTTACTACCTGCGGTCCGTAACAAAGGGGTAAGAAGATGAACCGCGTGAAGATCGCCCGCATCGTCCTGGTCGTCGTGATCAGTTTCATCATCTTCGGCCCCCTGTCCAGCCTGGTCATCTGGTCCGTCGCCGAGAAGTGGTACTGGCCGCATCTTCTGCCCCAGCAGGTGGGCCTGTTCTACTGGGGCAAGGTGTTCCAGGGACGCATGATGCAGGCGCTCCAGGTGGGTGTGCTGATCGCGTGCGTGGTAACGGCGCTGTCGCTCCTGATGACCGTCCCCCTGGGCTACGTCTTGGCGCGTTTCCGCGTCCCGTTCAAGGCCGTCGTGCTGCTCATCTTCCTCCTGCCCCAGGCGTTTCCGCAACTTCCGGTCTTTGCCAACGCGACCGTGTACCTCTACAGGGCCAACCTGGGCGGCAAGGTGCCAGGCGTCATCCTCATCCACATGGTGGGGGCGCTGGTGTACGCGGTCTGGACCATGACCGCTGTCTTCAAGTCCATACCCGCCAGCCTTGAGGAAGCCGCCATCAACCTGGGCGCGTCGCGCATTCGCACGTTCTGGAACATCTCGCTGCCGCTGGCCACGCCCGGCATTATCGCGAGCGCGCTCCTCATCTTCCTCTACTCGTTGGACGAATTCACGGGCACGCTGCTGGTAGGCTCGCCCTTCGTCCTAACCCTGCCCGTGTTCATGTACAACGCCAGCCAGGGGTATGAACTGCCCGTGGCCTCTATCACGGCGCTCCTGCTGATGATTCCAGGCATCATTCTGCTTCTCGTCCTGGAACGCTACCTGAAAGCCGAATATCTCTCGTCGTTCGGGAGGATTTAGTTCATGGAAGTCAGGGTTGAGAACCTTTCCAAAAACTACGGGGCCGTGCAGGCGCTTCGGGATGTCAGCCTATCCTTCGTGGACGGAGGGCTGACAGCCATCCTGGGGCCGTCGGGCTGCGGCAAGACGACACTCCTGCGTTGCATCGCCGGGTTCCTGGAGCCGACGGCTGGCGCGATTTACTTCGGCAACGAGAACGTGGTCGGACTCCCGCCACAAGCGCGAGGGACGGCGATGGTGTTCCAGAACTACGCGCTCTGGCCCCACATGAGCATCTTTGACAACGTGGCCTACGGCCTTCGGCTCCAGCGGCTGCCGAAGGACGAAATCCGAAAGCGCGTGATTGATGCGCTCAACATGGTGGAGATGATGGTCGCGCCCGACATCCTGGAGCGGAAGCCCACCGCGCTTTCGGGCGGGCAGCAGCAGCGTGTCGCCCTGGCTCGCGCGCTCGTCGTCCGCCCCAAGGTCCTCCTCCTGGACGAGCCGCTGTCCAACCTGGATGCCAAAGTGCGCCAGCGGTTGCGCGTAGAACTGCGCCGACTCCAGCGCCGCGTCGGGATCACCACCATCTACGTTACCCATGACCAGGAAGAGGCCCTGAGCATGGCCGATCAGGTCGTCGTCATGGACTGCGGCGAGGTGCGACAGGTCGGCACCCCCGAGGAAATCTACCGAAAGCCCACCACGGCCTTCGTTGCCGAGTTCCTGGGCGTTACCAATGTGCTGGCGGGCACGCTCATGACCGACGGCAAGACCGTCCTGGCCGCGGGGACGCAGATTCCCCTACCCGAAGATGTCCCCGCTTCATCCGATCACTTCACCATCGTCTTCAAGGCCGACTCCGCGTACATCCTCCAGGACCAGCCTGTGCCAGAAGAGGCCGTAACGTTCGCAGGCGAATTGGTAGAGGTCTTCTTCGTAGGCTCCACCTATCGACATTATGTCAAGGTCGGCAAGGAGATGCTCCTGGTGGATAGCCCCTTCCGAGTGTCCGGCCCCCAGGTGAAAGTCGTGGTGCCCAGGGCGGAACTGCAGATTTATCCAGGCGCGCCGCTGGGACATGACGCGGAACCCACCTGCTCCGTAGGTTGAGCCTGCGCTCGCAGCCCGCCCTGTCGCCAAGGGGGAGCGCCGACTGGCTGCTCCCCCTTCCTTCTCTTGCGCCAGCGCGCATCCTCATGCATAATAAGGCCGCGATTGCCAACCCCTGGCGCGGGCAAGCCTCGGCTCGCCTGCGGGGAAAGGAGTACATGCCATGCATCCTCTCGTCCAATTGGCCAGAAAGGCGATCAGCGCCTACGTGCGAGACCGCAAGCGTATCCATCCGCCCAAACCCGAAGAAATGACCCCGGAGATGAAAGAGCGCGCCGGCGTCTTCGTCTCCATCCACACCAAAGACGGCGCGCTCCGCGGCTGCATCGGCACGTTCCACCCCACGCAGCCCAACGTCGCCGAGGAGGTCATCAGCAACGCCATCAGCGCCGCGACCCGCGACCCCCGCTTCTACCCCATCACGCCCGACGAACTGGACGACCTGGACATCTCGGTGGACGTGCTGACCGAACCCGAACCGGTGGAAAGCGTGGAGCAGTTGGATGCGAAGAAATATGGGGTCATCGTGGAAAGCGGCTGGCGTAAGGGCCTGCTCCTGCCCGACCTGGAAGGCGTGGACACGCCCGAAGAGCAGATTGACATCTGCCGACGCAAAGCAGGCATCGGCCCCAAGGAGCCGGTGAAACTGTACCGCTTCCAGGTCAGGCGGTATCACTGATGGCGGGCGGTGTCCCGACGAGTGCGGGCTAGCGTCGGCGAATGCGGAACATCAGCAGCGCGCCGGCGAGGGCGCTCACCGAGGCCACGATGAACAGCGCCGAATAGCCCATGTACGCGCCCGGGCGCGCGGCGTTCAGCCCGTCAATCAGCGGCCCGCCCAGGCGGCTCACGGACGCAGAACCCGCCGTCGCAATATTCGTCAAGCCCATGTACAGCCCCGCCTTGTCGGCGGGAATCAAGTCGGTGGCCAGCGCCCAGTTCACGCTGACGAAGATACCCGTGGCCATGCCGATAATCGCGCCGACCAGATACAGCGAGCGCACGTCGGACACGAACAACAACAGGAAGATGCCCAGCGCGGCCAGCAGCCCGGCGCCGATGTTCAGCATTCGCCGCCCCACGCGGTCCGACAACCAGCCGGCAGGGAACACCAGCGCGGTCAGCGCCACGCCGATGGCCGCCATCAGGTTGCCCGTTACCTCCGCCGCGTTGGGCACGGCCAGGCGGTCCCGAATGAAATACTGCGCGAAGGTCTGCACCGCGTAGATGCCCAGGAGGATCAGGAAGCGCGAAGCGATGAGCCAGGCGTAGTCGGGATACTCGCGGATGGCCGCGGCAACTCGCCCGCGCCAGCCTGCGCGCTCCGAGGGAAGGCCCGGGTCGCCCGCCGGGGCGGGGGCGACTGCCGCGCCGGGCGTCTCGGGCGTGCCCACGACGGTGGTCAGAGCGCACACGGCCAGCACCGCGCCGATGATGGCGAAGGCCAGGGCCGGATTGTCCTGGCCCATCAGGCGGCCCGCAACCAGCGAGGCAACGATGAGGCCCGTCATGTCAAACAGGTTTTTCCAGCCTGAGGCCAGGCCGCGCCGCCCCTCGGGCACCAGGTCGGGAATCAACCCCTGGGCCGGGCCGTGCGCCATGTTGGACACCGATTGCAGGAGCAGGTACGTGATGAGGAGCACCCAGAACCCGCCCGCCGCGCTCATGCCCGCCAGGATGACTAGGGTGGCCAGCGTTCCTGCCACCATCCAGGGGCGACGGCGGCCCCACCGCGAACGGGTCCTGTCGCTCCACGCGCCCGAGAGAGGCTGAATAATCATCGCCAGGATGAGGCCGGCGAAGGTCATCCCACCCAGATAGGTGTTTTTCAGAGCGTCGGGGACAAAGCGCAGGAGCACCGCGGGCAGGACGATGGGGTGCAGGGCGTTCCACATAAAGGCGAGACCGAACCAGTAGATGTTCATGATGACGTAGTGCCGCATCTTGAGCATCGCACCCTCCTTGAAGGCGAGGCCAGAATGATCGCAATGATAGCACAACCAACCTCGGACAATCAAGTGCCGCGCTATCCGATCACGTGGCGGGTGGCGGGCGACCTGGCATGGGCGATGCTGGCCCATCGGCGACGCTCCTTCGTCCGGGATGCGCGCCGGGCGGTGGCCGCGCTGCGCCCGCCTCTGGAGATCATCGGCGGGGAACACGTGCCTGCCACAGGGCCGCTCCTGGTGGCCTGCAATCACTACAGCCGCCCTGGGTTCCAGGCGTGGTGGGTGGCCTTCGCCATCACGGCGGCCCTGTCCGAGCGCCGCGCCCTGGGCGACGACGAGGAAATGGCCTGGGTCATGACGGCAGCCTGGCGGTTTGAGACGAGCCGCTGGCGGCATCGGGTGCTGACGCCGTTGAGCCGCCGCGCGTTTGCGCGTATCGCCGGGGTGTACGGATTCGTGGCCATGCCGCCCATGCCGCCCGCGCCCGAGGAGATGCACGAGCGAGCCGCGGCGGTGCTGCGCACGCTGCGGCTGGCCCGCAGGCTGGCGCAGACGGGCGGCCTGCTGGGCCTGGCGCCCGAGGGCAGGGATGTGCCGGTGGGGCTGGCCGAGCCGCCGCCGGGAGCCGGGGCCTTCATCGCGCTGCTGGTGGAGACGGGGATGAGGGTGCTGCCCGCCGCCGTGTACGAGACCGAGGGCCGGCTGCGCGTGCGTTTCGGCCCACCGTTCGTGCCCGCCGTCCCAGCCGACCGCGCCGCCCGCGACCGCGCCGTCGCTGCCCAGGTCATGGACGCCATCGCGCGCCTGCTGTCGTGAAAAACGGCGCATATCCGTTTTTGCGCGGCGCTCTGCGTGAGCATATAATACGCACGCCCCAACGATGGCTGAGCGATGCCGCATTGTTGCCCCCTCAGCGAGGTACGGACGGACCTCGTTGGACCGCCGCCCAAAGACTGCACATGAAAGGAGATTCTGATGAAAACACGAAGTTTCCTCATTCGGGCTATCGCTGTACTCCTGGTAGTGGCCATGACCACCGCGCTTGCGGGCTGTGGCGGGGGCGCGAAGTCCACGCCCAAGCCCCAGGCCACGGCGGCCCCAACGCCCACGCCCGTGCCCACGAACACGCCCACCCCGGAACCGCAACCGACTCAGGCCGAGACCACCGAACTGGACTCGCTCATCAGCCACCTGGGACTGCTTGCCCCGGTCCGTGTGGTGAGCACGTTCACGACCAAAGAGGGCGACAATCCCGAATCCGTTACCAGGACGGAGACCGAGATTGACGCGGCGGGCAATCAGCGCGTCCGGCTGTACCAAGGCGAAAACCTGACCGTAGAATTGCTGTTCGTGGACAAGCAGATGTACGTGAAATCGGAGAACGACCAGTACCTGGCCATGGGCGAGCAGAACGACCCGTGGGATGCGCTGGTCATCTACGGCGGGGCGTTCCTGCTGATCTTCAACAACCTGCAAGAGGCGGAGTTCGTCGGCAAAGAGCAGGTCAACGGGTTCAACACCAACAAGTACCGCGTCAAGATTGACCTGAGCCAGTTCGGCCTCAGCGGGCTCCTCGCCGGGCAACAGGGTGTTGTCCTGGACTACGAGGGCTTCGCATGGGTGGAGATGAACGCCAAGGCGCTGGTCAAGGCCGAGACGCTCTACCGCGCAAAGTCCACGACCGACGAAAAGGTTACGGAGATGCGGACCGCCTTCAACGCGGAGAAGGCGGATGTGGCCCCCATTGAGACGCCCACGAACGTCATAGGACAGTAGGCCAAGGCGCGACCAGGCTGAAGCCCTACGGGCTTTCATCGGCCCGATAGGGCTTCGCCATTTTTCGCGCTGGGGTGGGGCCAGCCAGGCCTGGAGCGCAAATTGATGATTTGCTGTAGCGCAAATTGGCAATTTGCGCTGCAGGGCAGGCGACCGTGGGGCAAATTGACAATTTGCGCTGCAGGGCAGGCGACCGTGGGGCAAATTGGCAATTCGCCCTACAAAGAACGCCTCTCCCAAATCGCGCCCAACTGACGGGCACACCAATCCCAGCGCGGCTCTACGGACAGGCCCCTGCGGAATTCTCGCAGCGCCGCCAGGCCCAGGTCCGCGACGACGAGTTCGCCGCCGTCGCACGCATCCGCCCGGGCCAAAATCCCATCGCCGCCCACCAGGCCCACCGGCCCCACGATGGCCGATTGCCCGCGGAACGGCATCCCCAGGATGTCGCCCACCATCATCGCGTGCACGCCGTAGCACGGCGACTCCTGCACCCTGCTCCACACGCCGCGCAACTGGTAGTGCCAGTTGTAGTCCGCGTTGATGTCGGCCGACGGGTTCAGCAGAATCTCCGCGCCCAGGAGATACGCAATGCGCGCCGTCTCCGGGTAGGTGTAGTCCATGCACACGGGCATCGCCAGTTTGCCCACAGGCGTATCGTACACCTGGACAAACCCGCCGCGCGTCAGGCCCATTCCGAACTCCAAGCCGAAGAAGTGCGCCTTCGGCTGGTGGCCCATCTCAAACCCGTCGGGGCCGAACAGGTAGGCCGTGTTGCGCAGCGTGCCGTCGCTCCCCGCGGCGATGGCGCTGCCCGCCGCGATGTGGACGCCGAAGCGGCGCGACAGGTTCTGGAACGTGAACCGGTACACCCGCGTGGCCGATGGCGCCAGGAGACGGGTTACCGCCGCCAGCGCGCCCGCCTCGCCCGCGCCCGAAGTCGCGCGGGCCGCCTGGGACTCAATGCCGGGCACAAGCCCAAGCAGCGGCACGAACCCCACCAGTTCGGGGAACACCACCAGTTGCGCGCCGGCCTCCACGGCCCGCAGCGTCCAGGCGTGACATTCCCGCGCGTAGTCGGCGGGCGACGCGAACAGGCGCGCCGGAAACTGCACGGCGGCCACCCGCACGCGCGCCTTGTCCTCGTCGGGCGGGATCGCCTGGGGATACGAGGCGCGGGCCAGCCAGCCCTGGGCGGCGCTCAGCCCGGCGCGCCAGCGTATCAGCGCCCGCGCCACGTGGGACAGCACCGCGTCGCGCCGCGCACTCATGGCCGCGACTCCTTGCGGTACAGCGACAGCAGTTGTTGCCGGTACAGCGGCAGGTTCATCTCGGCCAGGATGTCGTAGCGGGCGATGAGGGCCGCGCGCGCCCCGAAGTCCAGTTCGGTGGCAACAACGGCCTCGGCGTCGGCGTTTTCGGCGCAGGCCAGGACGCCCCTCCCGTCGGGGGTCATCTCCACCGGCGCCAGGACACAGGACCGGCCCACCAGGCCAGTCCCCACCGGATACGCCTCTACGCCGAACGTCTGGTTCGCCTGCACCTCGCGCCACAGCCGCGCCAGCCACGCCCCTTCCGACCGTTCGCGCAGCACGCCCACGTGAACGAGCACCTCGGCGCCCAGCAGCGTCAGGGCGCGGCTCACCTCGGGCACCTGCGCGTCCGCGCCGACGACGAGGCCCAGCGCCCCGGCAGGGGAATCAAAGACGTGGAGTTCCTCGCCCGCGGAATGCATCAGCGCCCGGTCCTCGCGGCTCAGGTGAATCTGCCGCTGCGCCCCGACAAGGCTGCCGTCGTCGGCAAAGACGTGCAGGCAGGGGAAGACCCGCCCGTCCTCATCGCGTTGCGGGCCGATGTCGGCCACCAGGTACAGCCCGTAGCGCCGCGCCAGTTGGCCCGCCTCGGCCAGCGGCCCCTCCCACACCTCGTCCCAGCCGGGGCTTCCCGACAGAACGGCCAGGCGCGCGCCGCGCTCCGCAGCGCCTGCCAGAGCCTGCGCCCAGTACGCGGCCCACGCCCGCTCCGAAGTGAACGTGAACTGCCGTCCCTGCAGCGCGGCGACAACCGCACGGGATTCCGAGGCCACTCCCCTACTCCGTGGCGGCAACCGTCGCCTCTGCGCGCTCGCGCATGACGCGACGCAGCCGCTCCGCATCCTGTCGGATGTAGCGCGCCACGCCTAGGAACAGGAACGCGCACACCAGCCACGTGCTGACGCAGATGGTCAGGATGGCGTTGCCCAGCGACGACCGCACGGCGATGTACCCCGCCAGCGCCGGCGCGATGGCCGAGCCGATGTTCTCAATGAAACTCAGCGTGGCCTGCGCCGTGCTGCGCACTTCCGGCTCGGCCACGTCGTGGATAGTGGCCTGGACGTTGGGCGCGGCGATGGACATGGTCAGCCCCGTCAGGCACATGAAGATCATGAACGGCAGGAGTTGGCCCGCCGGGATGCGCAGCGTGATGGTGAGCAGAATCGCGCCCAGGAGCACGCCCGTGGCCCCCGTCAACGCGCGCCCCCTGTAGTCGCGCTTGAAGAAGAAATCGCCGATGCTTCCGCCCACAAAGTACCCCGCCGACAGCGCCAGAATGGCCACCATCATGACGCTGGTCGTCTCGCCGGTGCTGAACCCGCGCTCGGTCTCCAGGAAGCGGAAGAACCAGAACGTGATCACCTGCCACGGGAACACGCCGAAGAACCCCTGCGCGAACAGGAAGAGGAGCGACTTCCGACGCAGCAACTCCAGCGCCACCTTGCGGTCAAAATGGTACGAGGGCACCCTGTCCAGATCGGCCATCTCCGGCTCGGCCCTGCCGCGCGTAGGCTCGCGAAGCCCGAAGAACAGCACGATGGCGAGCAAGATGCCCAGGCTACCCGTGAGGATAAACACCTTGCGCCAGCCCAGGGTGTCCCGCAGGAGCGTGGCCAGGATCATCCCCAGCATGTAGCCCAGGGGCATGGCCGTCTCTATCAGGCCGTACACCTTGCCGCGAATGGTGGGCCCAAAATAGTCGGCCAGCAGGCTGTAGATGCCCGGGTAACTGGAGTCGTCAATGCCCGTGGACGAGCGCGTGATGAGGAAGGTCGTGTAGTTGGGGGCGATGGCGTTGAGCCACGTGGTGGAACCCCAGATGAACGAGGCCAGCGCGATGAGTTTGGCGCGCGCGTAGCGGTCGTACAGGTATCCCCACACGGGGTACATGATCGCCGCAACCAGGATGGCGAAACTGGATACCAGGCCCATCTTGGCCTCGTCAATGCGGAACTCCTCCATGATGGGCGTGGTCAGGGGGCCGATGAGCAGACGGTCAGCCTGGTGGAGCAACATGAAGAAGAAGAACATCACCACGACAAACCACCGGTACCTGGATTTCATTCCACTCCTCCCCGTGAAAGAGTTGGCTACCGCATGGGTGTCCGGTCGGTGCTGCACAGGCTCACGATTGTTTGGTCGGCTTCGCACCTCCTTCCGCAGGGTGATGGTGGCGCTGGTCGGCGCCTTTGACCTCGCGCAGCAATTCTATGGCATGAGGCAGCGCGGGCAGGATAGTCTCCAGGTTCTCCTTGACCGCCTTGGGGCTGCCGGGGAGATTGACGATGAGGGTCCTGCCCCGTATGCCGGCCACGGCGCGCGACAGCATGGCGTGGGGGGTTACGCGAAGGCTGGCGGCGCGCATGGCCTCGGCAAGGCCGGGGGCCTCCCGCTCCAGGACGGATCGCGTCGCCTCGGGGGTTACGTCGCGCGGGGCGAAACCGGTGCCGCCGGTCGTCAGGATAAGGTCCAAATCGGCCTCGTCGCACCATTGGCGCAGAACCGCGGCAATGCGGTCTTGCTCGTCGGGGACGATGGCCGTTTCAGCCACGTCGCCGTGCAGGTCCGCGCGCACGATTTCAGCGATGACCGGCCCCGCGCGGTCCTCGTATTCGCCCCGCGAGGCACGGTCGCTCACCGTCAAGATGCCAACGCGCATCAGGTCCTCCTGGCGCTCCGACGGCCCGCAGCGCGGCTACTTCTTCAGGAACTGCCGCCATTCGCCGTGAAAGCCGTCTTCGCTCACGCCGTAGTAGTAGTGGATGCGGCCGGTGCGGTCGCGCTGCACCAGGTTGTAGCGCCTGCGGCTGCCCGAGCCGTAAACCTTCCACAGGCCGATGTCGCCCAGCCAGGTGATCTTATCGCCCGCCACCGGCGCGTCCTCGTGTTGGGTGATGGCCGAGCGCCAAAGCCTGCGCGCCGATTTGCGCGTTACGTTGGTAACCACGTTGCCGTTGCGCAGGTCCTTGAGCGAATGGTACAGCGTGCCCTTGCGCTCTTCCGATTCCACGATTTCCACGCCGGTGCGCGGCGGCTCAATGCGGAACAGAGGCTCTTCCCCTTCGGCTCGGGGCGCTTGGGGAATCGGCTCCGGCGCGGGGGCAGGCTGGCCCTTCTCCTCGGCGGCCCGCTTCACCAACTGGATGATCTCGTCGCGCAGGGCCAAACTGGTCTCCGACTCGTGCCGCACGTAAATCTTCGTGCCTTCCACCGAGTAGGGGATGTCGGCGCCCCTGGGGACGCTGACGCGAATGATCTTCTTGCCCTGCGATTCCAGCGTGTCTATCGTTACGTCCACCGGCGGCGTAACCTTGCGCTGGATTTCCGTCTTCAGGAGCGCCGCCACCTCTTCGGGCTTGTCCACGCCCACGGGCGGCGTCTTCGCGTTCGGGCTTACGCCGATGAAGATGGTGCCGCCGTTGGTATTGGCGAACGCCACGACATCGCAAATGACCGCGTGCAGCCTGCCGCCCTGGCGCGCCGCCGACTCAAAGAACGACTGCACAATGTTGGGCCCTTCCTGCCTGGCCGCCATCACGTGGTCAAACGGCTGTTTGGCGGGCCTGTAGGGGCGCGTGCGGGCGAAATCGTCGCCGAGGAACAACTCCTTGATGGCGGCAAACGTGGTCTCGGGCAAGAGCAACTCGGTGATGCGGTCGCCGATGCCGGTCAAACGCTTGTCCTTCGGGTCGGCGACTAGACGGTGCGCGTCGGACCCCTGGATGCAGTGCATGCGGCGCGGATATTCGGGCTTGGAGCCGCTGTAGAACGAAGCCGTGCTCCGACGCTTGCCGCTCTCCAGATCCGTTACTTCCAGCGCGTGCAGGTTCGGATCCTGAGTGTAGGCGATCTTGGTCTGCCCGCCGAAGTCAAACCCCTGCATCGCGACGCCGTGGCTGGAATTGGCGTGCGCGGCGATCACCAGCGCCCCGGCCCGCGCCATCTCGCGGTACGCCGTGAGCACGTCGGACGTCGCGCCGACCTCGGTGCTGCCGTCGTCCAACTTGTCGGCGGGGACATTGAGCCGCAGCAGGAGATGCTCAATCTCCCGCACGGTCGCGTCTTCCGGGAAGATGGCCAGGATGTGAAACCCCAGGGTGGCCGTGAACTCCACGCCGGGCAGCACCAGAATCTTGTTCAGAAGCCGCCGGTATTCGGCCAGTTGCTCCTTTTCCGCCGGCTGCAAACGATTCAGCCGCTCCAGGAGTTCCAAGCCCTCTATCTCCTGGAGCATGGTGGCGTAGCCCCGTATGGTGTTGTGATCCGTAAACGCGATGATGTCCAGGCCGCGCTCCTCGGCTCGGCGCAGGATGTCCAGATAACTCACCTTCGGCTCTTGGTAGTCGGCCGAAGCGGGGGTATGGATATGCAGGTCAGCCTTTTTCCATTCCATCTGCCCGCTGACTTTTCGTGTACCTTTCATAAACTCTCTTTCAACCAGAATCTGCAAGCCGCCGTGCGCATGGTGCGCCGGACTTTACGGCTTGCCGAGATTATTGTAACATAAAACGCCCATTTATCAAATAACCGACTGTCGTGGCCCGCAAGTTGCAACAGGGTTGGCCAGAGCCGCGCCGCAACCGCGGCGAAAGGAGGTTGCGACAAGACAACATGAGACGACCCCACATGCTGTTCGCCTGGGCAGCGGCCGCGCTGGCCGCGCTGATCCTCGTCGGCTGCTCGGCCCTTGCCCCGCAAGCCAACTCGCCCGCGCCCCAGCCCAACTCGCCCGCGCCCCAGGTTGCGCCGGAAGTCAGCGCCGCGCCAACCGACACGCAGCCGCCCCCCACGCCCGAGCCGCAGGCAACGGCCGCGCCCCCGGCCGAGACTGCGCCGGTCCTGCCGCCCGCCAATCGCGTGCTCAACATCCTGCTCCTGGGCAGCGATCAGCGGGAAGGCCAGACCGGCCCCTGGCGCACCGACGTCATCATGTGGGTTACCATCCACCGCGACGAGAAGGCCGTGGGCATCCTCAGCATCCCCCGCGACCTCTGGGTCAGCATCCCCAAGGTGGGCGAGAACCGCGTCAACGTGGCCGACTACTTCGGCGAAGCGTTGAAGTATCCGGGCGGCGGGCCTGCGCTCGTGGCCGACACGCTGAAGAACAACCTGGGGCTAGACACCGACCGCTACATCCGCTTGAACTTTGAGGCGTTTGAGCGCGTGATTGACGCCATGGGCGGCATCACCGTGGACGTGGACTGCCCCATTGAGGACAAGTTCATAGACGATTCCGCGCCCGGCGGCTTCCGACTGCTCAAAGTGCCCGCGGGCCGGCAGGTCATGGACGGCAAGACGGCGCTCATGTTCGCCCGTTCGCGGCACGGCCGCGGCGACATTGACCGCACCCGCCGCCAGCAGCGCGTCCTCATGGGCATACGCAACCGCGCGCTGGATGTGGGCATGATTCCCCGCATCCCCCGCATCTGGGCCGCCCTCAAGGACTCGGTGGACACCAACCTGTCGCTCCAGGAGGTGCTGTCGCTGGCGCTGCTGGCCAAGGACATCGCGCCCGAGCAGATTCACAGCCGCGTCATAGACTACACCATGGTCCGCGATTGGACGACGCCGGAGGGCGCGATGGTGCTCCTGCCCGACCGCGCCAAGATCAAGGACGCCATCGCCCATCTGATGGACGGGGCGCCGCTGATGGAGGCGTCGGCGTTCCCGGGCACCTGCCCCGACTAGGAGGAGCGCGGCGCTCGCGTTTCTGGACACACTCGGCGGCACGCGCTGGCGCCGCCGAACACCCGAAAGGAGCAAACCCGAATGACCACCATCACCTGCTACGGCGCTGTCGGATGCATCGGCGGCAACAAGATTCTCCTGGAAGACGGCGACGCGCGCCTGTTCTTTGACTTCGGGCTGGATTTCGGACACGCGGGCCGCTTCTTCAACGAGTACCTGCGCCCGCGCGCGGCCCGCGGCCTGCTAGACCCCCTGGCGCTGGGGCTGCTGCCGCCGCTGGAGGGGCTGTACCGCGACGACCTGGCCTTCGCGGGCCTGTGGGAGCGGTTCCGCCCGCACCCGCTGTACCGAGACGTGCGGCGCGATGGCCTGCCCGCCGACGCCGTGCTCCTGTCGCACGCCCATCTGGATCACAACGCCGACCTGTCTTATGTCAACCATGCCATCCCCATCTACGCCACGCGGGTTACCGCCTTCATCGCCCGCGCCATGCAGATCACCGGCCAGATGTCCTTTGAGCGCGAACTCATCTACGTGAACCCCCGCACCCCGTCGGAATCCGGCGAACTGAAATCGGACTCCAAAGCCGCCTACCGGTGCCGCCCCCACTACTTCGTGGACGGCGCGCTCACCCCCGAAGCCCAGGACTACTGGGCGCACCTGCCCAAAAGCGACAGCGGCAAGGGCAAGGATTTCGCGCCCGCGTGCGCCGAGCGCGCGGCCGACTCCGTGAACGGCCTGCCCATCCGCTGGTGGCCGCTGGATCATTCCATCCCAGGCGCGGGCGGATACGCCGTCCGAACGTCGGCAGGGTGGATCGCCTACACGGGCGACCTGCGGTTCCACGGGAAGAACGGCGAACTCAGCCGCCGCTTCGCGCGGGATTTGGCCCAACTGCACCCTGTCGCGCTCCTGTGCGAGGCGACGCGCCCCGATCCAGACCCCTCGCCCATCACCGAGGCCGACATCATCGCCAATGCCACTGCGCTCGTCCGCGCTGCCAGCGGCAGGCTCGTCGTGGCCGATTTCGGGCCGCGCAATGTGGAGCGGCTGGAATCGTTCGCGCAGGTGGCCCACGAGGCGGGCCGCGCGCTCCTCATCCTGCCCAAGGACGCCTACCTTCTGCAGGCCATCGCCCTGGCCGACCCCGACCGCTACACCCCGCCCGAACTGTGGCCCATGCTGCAACTGTACGCCGACCCGAAGGCCGCCCCGCGCCCGTGGGAGCGCACCCTGCGCGACGCATGGCCCACGCCTCTCGTCGGCCCGACGGAGGTCTCGCGCAACCCAGGCGCGTACATCCTGTGCTTCTCGCTGTGGGATGCCAATGACCTTTTGGACTTGCAGGGGGTAGAGGGCGGCATCTACCTGTATTCCAGCAGCCGCGCCTACGACGACGAGCAGGCCGCCGACCTGGACCGCCTGCGCAACTGGGTGCGGCACATGGGGTTCACGCTGTACGGCGACCCCGATGACGCCAACCGCGTTCCCCTGCACGCGTCGGGCCATGCCGCAGGCCCCGAACTGGTGGAGTTCGTCGCCACCGTCAGGCCCGACATCCTCATCCCCATCCACACCGAGCGCCCCGAATGGTGGGAGCGGGAACTGGCGGGCAGCGGCGTGCGCATCCAGAGGCCCGAATTGGGCAAGCCCATCGTGCTGGCGTAGCACGGGCCAGCCGCGGACTCGGTTCCAAACCCCGTTGGTCGCGGCATGGGTACAGGTGCGCCGCTCGCAATGGGCTGGTGGCACAACGCCAAAACACGTAGGGCGGCTTTCCATAGCCGCCGGAAGCAGAGGGCAGGTATGGAAACCCGCCCTAACTCTCGCAATGGGCTGGTGGCACAACGCCAAAACACGTAGGGCGGCTTTCCATAGCCGCCGGAAGCAGAGGGCAGGTATGGAAACTTGCCACCGAAATGTATACACTACCAGCCTCAACCCTCGTTGACGGCAGCGAGAAGTCAGGTATAATCATGTTAGGGAAGCGACACAGCAAGAGGAAGCGACGGCTCCGACAGGGCGAATGGAGGCACGAGTTATGAAACGGCAGTGGATCGTATCCGACCCGAACATCATGATGGGAAAACCCGTGATTGCGGGCACCCGCATCACGGTTGAACTCATCTTGGAGAAGTTGGCGGCTGGCGAAACGGTGGAGCAAATCCTCGCCGCACATCCTCAGTTGACGCGCGAGGCGGTTCTGGCGGCCATCGGCTTCGCGAAGGAGGCGCTGCGGGCCGACGTGATCTATCCCCTGGCCGAGGCGACGAAGTGAGTCTGCCCCCCCGAACACAAGGCAGAATCGGTCGCCCTCGCGATTCGTGAGCATGCCGAGGAACTGAAGATGCGTTCACGGTCATCGCCCCGGGGGCATGCCGCATTCGCCGTTCTGTCGGGTAAAACCGGGCGCGCCCACGGAGCACCGTAGCGCCGCCCCCACAGGCCGCCCTACTCCACCCAACCCAGCGTCCGCTCTACCGCCTTCAGCCAGCCCTTGTACAGGCGGGCGCGGGTCTCGGCATCCATGTGCGGCTCCCAGACCTTGTCCACGCCCCAGTTCTTGCGCAGGTCGTCCAGGCCGCCCCAGAACCCGACGGCCAGCCCTGCCGCGTAGGCCGCGCCCAGCGACGTAGTCTCGGCCACCTTGGGGCGCACCACCGGCACGCCCAGGATGTCGGCCTGGAACTGCATCAGCAGTTCGTTTTGCACCATGCCGCCGTCCACCTTGAGCGCCGCCAGTTTCACCCCCGAATCCTTCTCCATGGCGTCCAGCACCTCGCGGGTCTGGTAGGCGGTCGCCTCCAGCGCGGCGCGGCACAGGTGCGACTTGTTCACGTAGCGCGTCAGGCCCACGATGACGCCGCGAGCATCGCTGCGCCAATACGGGGCGAACAGCCCGGAGAAGGCGGGGACGATGTACACGCCGCCGCTGTCCTGAACCTGTCGGGCGTAGTCCTCCACATGCTTGGCGAAATCAAAGAAGCGCAGGTTGTCGCGCAGCCACTGCACCAGAGCGCCGGTGATGGCGATGGAGCCTTCCAGGCAGTACACGGCAGGCGCGTCGCCCATCTTGTACCCCAGCGTCGTCAGCAGGCCGCTGGTGCTGGGCACCGCTTCCGTGCCAGTGTTGAGGAGCATGAAGCAGCCGGTGCCGTAGGTGTTCTTGGCCTCGCCCGGGCTGAAGCACGTCTGCCCCACCAGGGCCGCCTGCTGGTCGCCCAGGTCGCCGCACACCGGCACTGCCGCGCCCAGAGGCCCATCCTTCCGCGTCGTCCCGTACAGCGCGGGGTCGCTGGACGGACGGATGCGGGGCAACATCGCGCGGGGGATGCCCATGATCTCCAGAATCTCGTCGTCCCAATCCAGCGTGCGCAGGTTCATGAGCATGGTGCGGCTGGCGTTGGAGACGTCGGTTACGTGCGCGCCGCCGTGGGGTCCGCCCGTCAGGTTCCAGATGATCCACGTGTCCATGTTGCCGAACAGGGCATCGCCGCGCTCGGCGGCGGCGCGGACTCCGGGCACGTTGTCCAGAATCCACCGAATCTTCGGCCCCGAGAAGTAGGTCGCCAGGGGCAGGCCCGTCTTGGCGCGGAAGCGGTCTTGCCCGCCGTCCTTTGCGAAGGCATCGCAGATGTCCTTGGTGCGGGTGCATTGCCACACGATGGCGTTGTAGTAGGGCCTGCCGGTCTTGCGATCCCAGACCACGGTCGTCTCGCGCTGGTTGGTTACGCCGATGGCGGCCAGGTCGCGGGGGTCCACGCGCCCCTTGTCCAGCGCGCCCTGGATCACATGCTGCGTGCGCTCCCAGACCTACAGCGGGTCGTGCTCCACCCAACCGGCGTGGGGATAAATCTGCCGGTGCTCCAGTTGGTGCGCGCTGATGACCCGGCCCTCGCGGTCAAAGATCATGAAGCGGGTGCTGGTTGTGCCCTGGTCAATCGCAGCGACGTACTTTGCAGCCATACTCCCCCCTCACGGACTGGATTGAGTTCAGCAGCGCAATCATAGCAAAAAGAGCCGGTTTTCACAAACCGCCCGCACCCGCTGTTTGCAGGATCATAGTGCGGCGCACTTTCGGAAGCGCGTCGCGCCTCGGTCGCAACACAAAACAGAACCGAATCTCGTCCGCGCCCCACTTGCCGCGCAACGGCGCACCCGGTATAATCCTTCGCGATGCGATTCCATTCGGGAGGCCGCGAGGTGAAGACGACCGCAAGCGTATGGAAGTTGGCCGTTGCGATGACGACGATCGTGCTGTGGGCTTCCGCGCCTGGCGCGTGGAGCCGGACGCACGCGCTGAACCAGACGGTGCCCACGCGCACGCCCTCACGCGCGCCCACCAGCACGCCCACGCCCATCCCGCCGTCGCCCACGTTCACCGCCACGCCGCAGCCGCCCTCGCCGACGCCCGTCCCGCCATCGCCGACGACGCGCCCGCCCGACACGCCCGCGCCGCCCCCGCCCACCGACACGCCCGCGCCAACGGACACGCCCACACCGTCAGCCACATTCACCCGCACCCCGACGCTCACGCCCAGCGCCACGCCGACCGACACGCCGACGGACACTCCAACCGCGCCGCCCACGCCCACGTCGGAGCCGCCAGCGCCCACCGCGCCACCCACCGACACGCCGACGCCGACACCCGTACCGCCAACCGCCGCGCCCACGGCCACGCCGACGCCCGCGCCTGGGGCTGCGTCTGGCGTCGTCATCCTCGGGGCCGGGGCGGTGGCATTGGCTCTCATCGCCGCCGGCCTGGCCTTCCTGGCCCGCAGCAGGACAGCCCGATGAGCGCAGAGTCGGTGCAGGCCCGCGCGCTGTGCCTGTTCCGCGCCGCCTGGCTCACCACCGGCGAGCCCCTGGCGGCGCACACATCGTTCCGCATCGGCGGGCCGGCCCTGCTGTTCGCCGCCCCGCCCGACGCCGAGGCCCTCCGCCGACTGCTGGCCTTCTGCGCCGATGAGCGCCTCCCCTGGCTCGTCCTCGGCAGGGGCACGAACCTCCTCGTCAGCGACGCGGGCTACAACGGCCTCGTTATCCACATGGGGAAGGCATGGGCCTGGCTACGCATATCGGGCCAGACGGCAGAAGTGGGAGCGGGCTATCCCCTGCCCGCCCTGGCGCGCAAGACGGCTGAGGCGGGCCTGGCAGGACTGGAGTTCGCGGCGGGCATCCCCGGCTCCACAGGCGGAGCCGTCGCCATGAACGCCGGCGCGTTCGGGGCAAACATGGCGGCGGTCGTGCGCGACGTGGATTGCATCTTGCCGTCGGGCGAAGCCTGCTCGCTGGCCAACGCCGAGATGGGCTTCGCGTACCGCCACTCGCGCGCCCTGGGCGAAGCCATGATCGTCGTCGGCGTGCATCTGGCCTTGACCCTCGGCCGGCCCGAGGACATCGCCCGCCGCATGGCCGACTTTCAGGCGCAACGCAAGGCGCGCCAGCCGCTGACCTCGTGGAGCGCGGGCAGCGTCTTCCGCAACCCGCCGGGCGACGCCGCCGGCCGCCTGATAGAAGCAGCCGGCTGCAAAGGGCTTCGGCGGGGAGGCGCGCTGGTCTCGCCCAAGCACGCCAACTTCATCGTCAACACCGGCGGGGCCACCGCGGCCGACGTGGCCGCCCTCATGGCCGAGGTTCAACGGCGCGTGTGGGAGACTTTCGGCGTGTGGTTAGAGCCGGAGATCAAACTCGTGGGCGAGTTTGACGCGCCCACGCCCGGCACCCGGCCCGCCTGAGCGCGTCGCCCAAATCGCGGGCCGCCTCTTCGTCCAACACCCACAGGGCCCGCGACGCCGCCGCCACCTGCGTCGCAGGCAGGGTCGCCTCCTGCACCTCCAGGACGCGCGCCACCGCCCTGGCTTTGCCCGCGCCCGTAACGACGAAAACCACGCGCCGCCCCGCCGCAATCAGCGGGAGCGTGAACGTGATGCGCGCGTGCATCCCCTCGGATGGCGCGTCCACGGCGACAACCAGGCGCGCCCGCTCGTCCAGCGCCGCGCTTCCGGGGAACAGCGACGCCGTATGCCCATCCTCCCCCAACCCCAGCAGGATCACATCCAGGCGCGGCAGGTCTTCGCCCGCCACGCGCCGCAGCAGGGCCTCGTAGCGGCGGGCCTCGGCGGCGGGGTCCTCCTCGCCACGGATGCGATGCACCTGGTCGGGCGGGATGGGAACGCGCGACAGGAGCGCGGCATTCGCGGCCCCAAAGTTGCTGTCCGGATGATCCGGCGGCACGCACCGCTCATCGCTCCAGAACAGGTGCGTGCGCCTCCACGGCATGCCCGAACCCGAAGCCAGCCGCGCATAGGCCGCCAGCGGCGACTGTCCCCCCGACAGCGCCAGGAGAAACCGCCCGCGACGGCTCACCGCGCCCTGGGCCGCACGGACAATCATCGCGGCCACGCACTCGCCCACATCCTGGGCCGTGGGCGCGACAACCAGCCTAGGACTCATCACCGCCACCCGCGCAATAGGTCATCCACGCCCGGCCGTCGGCAGCCAGCAAGCGCGAAGCCCCCTCCGGCCCCCACGACCCGGCCGCGTAGCCCTCAAGCGGCGCCCCGCCCTGCTCCCAGCCCTGCACGATGGGGTCAATCCACGCCCATGCGCGGTCTATCTCGTCGCAGTGGGCGAACAGCGAGGGATCGCCCAGAATCGCGTCCAGCAGGAGACGCTCGTAGGCGTCGGCCAACCGACCCGGGCCGAATTCGCGCGCGTAATGGAACTCCATGTTCACCGAGCGCGTGGCCATTCCGAACCCGGGCGACTTGATCTCAAACACCAGGTGCACGCCCTCATCAGGCTGCAGGCAGAAGGCCAGCCGATTGGCGGGCACCGATTCCCCCTCCCCCTGCCGAAACACCAGGTGAGGGGCGCGCTTGAATTGCAGGATAATCTCGGTGGTCTTCGTCTTCAGGCGCTTGCCCGAACGGAGATAGAAAGGCACGCCCTCCCAGCGCCAGTTGTCCACATGGGCCTTGACCGCCCCAAAGGTTGCGGTCTGGGAGTCGGGGGCCACGCCCTCCTCGGCGCGGTATCCCTCGTACTGGCCCCGCACGGTGAAAGCGCCAACCTGTTGGGGCAGGATGGGGCGCAGCGTCTCCAGCACCTTGACCTTCTCCTGGCGGAACATCTTGGCATCAAACGACGCTGGCGGCTCCATCGCGATGAGGGTCAACAGTTGGAGAAGATGATTCTGGAACATATCCCGCAGGACGCCAGCGCTGTCGTAGTAGCCTCCTCGGTGCGCTACCCCTGCCGACTCGGCCACCGTAATCTGGACGTGATCCACGAAGTTGCGATTCCACAGCGGCTCAAAGATGGCGTTGGCGAAGCGGAAGACCAGCAGATTCTGCACCGTCTCCTTGCCGAGATAGTGGTCAATGCGGTAGATTTCTTCTTCGGGGAAGGCCGAATGGAGCGCAACGTTCAAGTCGTGGGCGCTTCGGGCGTCTCGGCCAAAGGGCTTCTCTATGACAATCCGCGCCCAGCCATGCTCGGACCGCGACAGGCCCGAATCGCGCAGTCGCTCCACGATGGGAACGTAGAGGTCGGGCGGCGTGGCCAGGTGAAACAGATAGCGCCCGTGCCCGACGCCCACGCCCCGTTGCGCGTCCAGCGCGGCCAGGAAGGAGCGCAACGCCGCGTAGGATTCCCCCGACCCGTAGTCCAGTTGGAAGTAGCGCAGATGGGCCGCCAGGCGCTCCCACGATTCGCACCGCACGGGCGTGAGCCGAGCGTAGGCGGCGACGCCGTCCCACAGCCGCGCGCGGAACTCGGCGTCGCTCATCGGCGTGCGCGCGACACCCACCACGGCGATCTCCTCGCCAGGCATCAGGAAGCCCGCGCAGCAAAGGCTATGCAACGCGGGCACCAGTTTGCGCCGCGTCAGGTCGCCCGATGCGCCGAAGATGACCACGGTAAAGGGCGGCAGGGGCCGCCTGGTTTCGCCCGCCTTCGGTTCCATCGCCATTGTCGCCCTCCGACCCAACGTGTGTGGCCTATTATACCCCGCGCGGCGGCAGTTGTGAAGCCGCGGTTGCGTCTGGGCGGAGCCTGCGCCACCACAACTCGGCTCCAAAGTCGGTTGGTCGTGCCATGGGCGTAGATGCGACGCACTTTCGGAAACGCCTCGCGCCTTGGCCGCCAACACAAGTCGGAGCCGAATCGCCACCCCGCCGCCGTTGACGCGCCCACCCCCGCGTGCTACAATACCCCCGATTCCCGCAACCTGCGACAACGGCATAACCCAGAAGGGAGGGGTTGCCATGGATATTCCCAACCTGCGATGGTGGGGGTGGGGTACGCTGGACCAGACCTACTCCCTGGATCATCGCCCCCGACTCTGGCCCACTCTGCGCCAATGGCTCGCCTTGCCCGATGACATCACCCACACCCCGCCTGTGCTCCTGGACGACATGGACCTGCGCCCCCCGCGCCTCAGCGACGCGGACATCGGCGCGCTGCGCGGAATCGTCGGCGACGAGGCGGTGCTCGTGGACCGTCGGGCGCGCGTGGAGCACGCCTTCGGCAAGTCGTACCGCGACCTGATCCGCGTGCGCGCGGGCATCGTCCCCAACCCCCCGGACGCGGTCGTCTATCCCGCGAACGAGGACCAGATTGCCGCGCTCCTGGCATGGGCCGCCGACCGCGACATTGCCATCGTGCCCTTCGGCGGCGGCAGCAGCGTGCTGGGCGGCGTGGAGCCCGAACCTGGCCCGCGCCCCGCCATCTCGCTGGACATGGCGCGCATGGATCGCCTCCTGGCGCTGGACCGCGTCTCCCGCACCGCCCGAATCCAGGCCGGCGCCACCGGCCCGGAGGTGGAAGCCCAACTCAACGCGCAAGGCTTCACCCTGGGCCACTTCCCGCAATCTTTTGAGTTCTCCACGTTGGGCGGCTGGGTTGCCACCCGCGCCGCGGGCCAGGCCTCCACGGGATACGGCAAGATTGAAGACATGACGCAGGCCGTGCGGATGGTCAGCCCGGCGGGCGTCCTGGACACCCGCGACGCGCCGGCCACCGCCACCGGCCCCAGCCTCCTGCACCTGCTCATCGGCTCCGAGGGCGTGTTCGGCGTCATCACCGAAGCCACGGTGCGGATTCACCCCCGGCCCCAGGTGCAGGACTACCGCGGGTTCCTGTTCCGCTCGCTGGAGGATGGCCTCGCGACCCTGCGCGACCTGCTCCAGGGCGGGCCCAAGCCTGCCGTCGCGCGCCTTTCGGACGCCAGCGAGACGGCGGGGTTCGCCATGCTGGCGCACGCGCACAGCGGGCTGAAGGCCCTGGGCGACGCGGCAGCCGAAGCCTACCTGCGGATGAAGGGGCACAGCCTCACCGGCGGGTCTTGCGTCCTCATCCTCGGCTACGACGGCGACGTGAAGGCCACGCAGCAGGCGTGGAAACGGGCCGCGCCGGTGTGCAAGGCCCACGGCGGGCTTGCCGTCGGCCGCTCCGTCGGCGAATCGTGGAAACGCGAACGCTTCGCCCAACCCTACCTGCGCGACATCCTCCTGGGCGCCGGAATCTTCGTGGATACCCTGGAGACCGCCACCTCCTGGGCCAACCTGCTGCGGCTGTACGAAGCCATGACCCAGGCCCTGCGCGCCGCCATCCGCAACGCCGACGGCGGCCCCGGCTACGTGATGACGCACGTCTCGCACGTGTACGAGTGGGGCGCGTCGCTGTACACCACGTTCCTGGGCAGGCAATCGCCGGGCCAGGAGGAGCAACAGTGGTGGGCCATCAAGCGGGCCACCACCGAGGCCATCCTGGGCGCGGGCGGCACGCTGAGCCATCATCACGGCATTGGCCGCGACCATGCCTCGTGGTTCCAGCGCGAAGTGGGGCCTCTCGGTGTGGAGGCGTTCCGCGCCGTCAAGCGCACCCTGGACCCGGCAGGCATCCTGAATCCGGGCATCCTGTTCGTGGACGGGAGGTAGCCCATGTCCGACCTGTCGTTTTCCCTGACTTGCCCGCGCCCCTTCTCGGCCGCGACCCGCCGCGAGAACCTGGACGCCCTGGCATCGGACACGTTTGACATCCTGGTCATCGGCGGGGGCATCACGGGTGTGGCCGTGGCCCGCGACGCGGCCCTCCGCGGATACCGCACGGCCCTGGTGGAAAAGCGCGATTTCGGCTTCGGCACCAGCAGCCGCTCATCGCGCATGATCCACGGCGGGCTTCGCTATCTAGAGAACTACGAGTTCGGGCTGGTGCTGGAATGCTGCAACGAGCGACGCCGCCTGCGCAAGATCGCGCCCAGGCTGGTCAGGCCGCTCCCCTTCCTGTATCCCGTGTACAGCGACCAGAAGACCGGCCCGATGAAATTGCGCCTGGGCCTCACCCTCTACGACGCGCTGGGGCTGTTCCAGAACGTCCAGCGCCACCGCTGGCTGGATGCCGACGAAGCCCGTGCCCGCGAGCCGCTGCTGGCCAGGCCGGGGCTTCTGGGCGCGGCGCGGTTCTACGACGCCCGCACCGACGACGCCCGCCTGACGATGCTCATCGCCAAGGCCGCCCATGCCGAAGGCGCGGTCGTCGCCAACTACGCCGAAGTCGTCGCGCTGCGCCTGGCCGGCGGCAAAGTGCAGGGCGCGTGGGTGCGCGACCGCATCACGGGTCGCGACATTGAAGTCCGCGCCCGCGTCGTCGTCAACGCCACGGGCGTCTGGGTGGATTCCATCCGCCAGCAGGACCCGAACTACAAGGGCATCACCATACGCCCCACGAAGGGCATCCACCTGGTCTTCTGGCGCGAGCGCCTCTCCAGCCACCATGCCATCGCCTTTGACTCGCCCCGCGACGGCCGCCACGCCTTTCTCATCCCCTGGGGCCAACACACCATCGCCGGCACCACCGACACCGACTACACGGGCGACCTGGACGCCCCCGCCGCGACCCGCGAGGATGTGGCCTATCTGCTGGAGGCCCTGGCGCACAACTTTCCCAGCGCGCGGGTAAGCGAAGCCGACATCGTGAGCACCTTCGCCGGCCTTCGCCCCCTCATCTACGCCGAGGGCGGCACCTACACCCTGTCGCGCGAGCACCAAATCTACCGCAGCCCGTCGGGCCTCATCACCGTCGCCGGCGGCAAACTCACCACCCACCGCCTCATGGCCGAGCAGATCGTGGACATGGCGGCAAGGGTGCTGGCGCAGGAGCACGGCATTCAGGCCATGCGCCCCTGCGCCCCCCGCAAGCCCCTGCCGGGATCCGAGATTGTGGGGAACGCCGCGGCCTGGATGGGCGACACCGACGCGCATGCCCATCTCGTGGACACTTACGGCGCCGACGCGGCCTGGATCGCCGCCTATGTGGAGGAAAACCCCGCGCTCGGCGAGCGCATCGTGCCGGAACTGCCCTACCTGATGGCCGAGCCTTTGTACGCCGTGCAGCACGAGATGGCCATGAGCCTGTGCGACGTGCTCATCCGCCGCACCCACGTTATCTACGAGACGCCGGGCGGCGGCCTCAACCGAGCCAGGGCCGTGGCCGAACTGCTGGCGCCGCGCCTGGGCTGGGCGGCGGTGGATGTGGAGCGGGAACTGAGCGAATACGAGCGGCAGGTCGCGCTGACGCAGGCGTGGCGATAGCGCCCCCACGCCTCTAGCGGGGCGGCTCCTCGGCGACCAGGCGTCGGTAAAGATCTATCGTCTCCGGCATCGGGGGCGCGTCCAACTCGCTGCGAAGTGTGCTCTCGCACTGCTCAAACGTGCGGATGACCATGGCGCGGTTGCCCTGGGCGCCGTAGCATCGCATCAGCACGCGATACGCCTCCTCCCAGCAGTTATCCACGGCCAGCGCGCGCTGGCACCAGGACGCCGCCTCGTCGCAGTCGCCCGCGTCGGCCAGGAGCCCGGCCAGGCGGGCGGCCCCCCGCACAAAAGCCTGCCGCAGGCGATCCCGCTCCCGCAGCGTCCACTCCTCGTACAGGAAGTCGCTGAGATAGTCCCCTCGGTACAGGCTCAACCCCTCGCGCAGGAGGCGAATCGCTCTGCGCGGTTCGGGTTCCTGTTCGGCGCGGGCCAGGCACTGCTCAAACTCGTCCACGTCGGCGAGCACAGCGGCGGCCGGGTTGAGTCCGTAGGCCGATTCCTTGCGCAGCACGAAAAACCCCGCCGAGCGCGCCGGGCGCTGCGGTTCCAGGGCGCGGTTCAGCGCGTTCAGCGCAACCTTGAAGCCGACCTCGGCGGACGACGGGTCGGAACGCGGCCACAGGTATTCCAGGATTTGGTCGCGCTGCAGGAACTCGCCCCGATGGGCCAGCAAGAGCGCGAACAGTTGCCGCGCCTTCTCCCGCTGCCACTCGCGCGGCGCGATCTCCTCCTGCGCCCGCCAGATGCGCAGCGGCCCCAGCATCCTGACCGTGAGCGAATAGCCCGGGTGCGACTCAAACTCGGCCACGCCCAGGCCCTCCAGAAGCCGCGATACGTAGGCCGGGTGAATGCGCCGCCGCCGCGCCTCCATCAGCAGAGGGATACACCCCTGCGGGTCGGCAGGCCCCAGAAAACTGGGCCGCGTGAGCAGATACGCGCAGTCGTTTTCCTGCACCAGGCGCAGGAGCGCGTCGGTGTGGAGGGCGAACGCCGCAGGGTCGCCGCTCCGGAGATAGGCCAGGCTCAACCACAGGCGGCAGGCGGTGCGCGCGAAGGCGTCGGAGCACCGGAGAAACGCCGTTTCGGCCCGCGCGAGTTCGTCTATGCCCTCCTGGACCCGGCCCGCATGGACGTACACCGACCCTAGCGTCAGCCGCACCAGCGCCGCAATCCACTCGTCGCCGGCGGCCAGGGCGATGTCTATCCCTTCCCGCGCGCACGATTCCGCCTGCCCCACGTCGCCGAAGAACCCGTAGAGTCGCGTCAGGCCCCACAGCGGCTCCACGGTCGCGCGGGAGACCTGCAACGACTTGGCCAGGGCGATGGCCTTCCGGTAGCAGGCTTCGGCCTCGTCCGGCCGCGGCTTGCCGATTTGCAGCGCATGCCCGAGCCGCATGTAGCCCACCGCCTCTACGAACGGCGAACGCAACGCGCGGCCTACCTCAATGCCATCCTCGGCGCAGCGCAGCGTGGCTTCCGGCTCCCCACGAAAGGCGTAGATGAGCGAGAGCAGGAGCAACGTCTCGCGGTGGGCGCGGGCCGGACGATTGGGCGGCAGCGCCCGCTCCTCGGCGGCGCGCTCCTCCAGCAGAGCCTGCGCCTGGGCGATGCGCCCCGTGCGCAGGAGGACGCGCACATCCAAATCGGCGGCGCTGGGGCCGTCCGACGCCAGGAGTTCGCGCGCCTGCTGTCGCAGCGCCTTGGCTTCGTCCAGCCGCCCCAGGTTCGTGCGGTTCTCCGCCAGCGCCTCCAGCAGGGCCGCGCGTTCGCGCCGATCCTTCTCGTCGGTCAGGCGAAGCGCCTCTTCCAGAAGGGCCTCTGCGCGGAGCGGGCGCACCGTGTCCAGGTACACCGCCCCCTGCGCCCGCAGCGCGCGGCTCAAACCCGCGTTGTCGCCTGTGGCGCGGAAGCGGGCTTCGGCGCGGCTGTACCACTCCAGGGCCTCCTCAAATCGGCTGCCCAGGCGGTAGGTATCCCCAAGCCACACCATCAGCAGAGGCGCATCCTCCAGCACGGCGTAGGGCAGCGCGGATATCCAGTTCCGCAGCGTGTCCAATCGGCCCGTGCGAATCATCCCCTCGGCGAGCGTGGCAATCTGTTCGGCCGCCTCCACGAAATCGTTGGCGGCCAGATAGTGGACCACCGCTTCTTCGGTCGCGCCCTTCTCCATGTAGAACCGCGCCGCCTGCCGATGCAGGGCGCTCCTGGACAGGCCATGCCCCGCGAGTTGCTCCTGCAAGAAATCCTGAAACAGGTGCTGGTAGCGGTACTCGTTGGGGCCTGTCTGATACACGAACAGCCCGTCGTCGCACAGACCGCGCAGGATCGTCTCCGAGCCGCTCCACCCCAGCATCGCGTCGCATCCTTCGGGTGTCAGCGAGCGGAGAACGCTGGTTACCAGCAAGAAGTGCTGGCGTTCGGGAGACGCGCGGTGGAGGACCTCCTTGCCGAGGTAGTCAAAGAGCGGGTCCAATGCTTCGGGCAAAGCCGCCCACACCTCCCCCAGCGAACTCACCGACCCCGACTCCAGGGCCTTCCAGATCATCTGGAGGGCGATCACCCAGCCCTCGGTCTCGCGCGCCAGGCGCTCCACGTCGGCGGGGGCCAGTTGCACCCTGTACTGCGTTCGGAAGAGGGCGTCTATCTCTTCCACCGTGAAGGCCAGGTCTTCTGCGCCGACCTCCAGCAGGTGGCCCTTGACTTTCCATCGGTTCAGGGGCAGCAGGGCGGGACGTTGGCGCGCGCTGAGGATCAGGTGGACGTTGGGGGGCAGGTAGTCGGCCAGGCGGGTAACGATGTACGCGATGTCGGGCGTATCGCCGACCAGGTGGAAGTCGTCAACCACCAGGGCGCTCTCGGTGCGCAGGTCGTCGGCGATCTCGTTGATGAGCATGTCGGTGGCCCGCCGCCACGAGGCTGGCCCCCCCGCAGGGCCTTGCCGCAGGAACGCCAGGGTGCTGTCGGCGGCTTCGGGGAGTTGCAGGCGCAGGGCCGACACGACGTGCAGGAGAAACACGACGGGGTCGGCGTCGGTCTCCGCCGCGCTGTACCAGAACAGAGGCACCTTGCCGCCCGCCAGCGCCTGGGCCAGCGCCGTGGACTTGCCGTAGCCCGTGGCCGCCTGCACCAGCGTAACCCGATGCTGCAGGCACCGCAGGATGCGCTCCGACAGGCGCGGCCTGTACAGGTTCGGCTGTAAGGGCTTGGGAGGAATCAGTTTCGTCTGCAGGATGAGCGTATCCGCCAACATGCCGTTATTATAATCCCTGCTGTCGCAGGCGCAAGGCCCACTTGCGCGGGGCGACGCGCTTTGCCGTCCGCCGCCCCCTGTGCTACACTTGGAGCGATTCCCGAGGGTTCACCCCCGGACAAGACTCGTCGCAGCCTGGGAGGTGGCTATGAGAGATCACACGAAACTGCTGGCGGAACTTTCGGAGGAGTACCGGCGGCATTCGCCGAAGTCGGCGGCGCTCCACGAGCGGGCCAAAGCCTGCATCGTGGACGGCATGAGCCACGCGCGCCGTTCGGTAACGCCCTTCCCGCCCCGCCCCGTCCGAGCCAAGGGCGCCTGGGTAGAGGATGAGGACGGCCATCGGATTCTGGACTTCTGGCAGGGGCACTACGCCAACATCCTGGGCCACAATGCCGACGTCATCGTATCGGCAGTGGCCCGCGCGCTGGAAGACGGCCAGGGCCTCCAGACCGGATTTGAAGACCGCGCCCACGTGGAAGCCGCCGAGATTCTGTGTCGGCAGACGGGCGCCGAGCGCGTCCGATTCACCACCAGCGGCGCGCTGGCCACCATGTACAGCATCCTCCTGGCCCGCGCCTACACGGGCCGCGACCTGGTGCTGAAGGTGGGCGGGGGCTGGCACGGCGCCCAGCCCTGGGGCCTCAAGGGCGTGAGTTTCCGCGACGCCACCCGCTTCGCCCACATGGAAACGGAGGGCTTCCCCGGCATCATTGACGAGAGCACCCTCGTCTCCCGCTTCAACGACCCTCAACACCTCCGAGACGTGTTCGCTCGGTACGGCGACCGCATCGCTTGCTTCATCGTGGAGCCGTTCATCGGGGCGGGCGGGTTCATCCCCGCGACGCCGGAGTACCTGCGCGAGGCGCGCGCCCTCACCGAGCGTTATGGCAGCGTCCTCATCTTTGACGAGGTCATCGCGGGGTTCCGCTTCCGCGCCGGCGACCTGGGCGCGCTGTACGGCGTGCGGCCAGACCTGGCGGCCTTCGGCAAGATCGTCGGCGGGGGGATGCCCGTGGCGGCGGTGGCCGGGCGCGCCGACATCCTGGCCCTGGCCGGCTCCGGCGGCGGCAACCGCGTGCGTTTCACCGGCGGCACGTACTCGGCGCATCCGGCCTCCATGATCGCGGCCAAAACCGTCATGGAGCACCTGGTGGCCAACGAGGCGACAATCTACCCGCGCCTGGCCGAACTCGGGGCGAAGACGCGCCAAATCATGGAGGCGGCATTCGCCGAAGAGGGGATTCTGGCCCGCTGCACCGGCGACCCGCGCGGCGCCTTCGCGGGCAGTTCCCTCGCCATGCTCCACTTCCCCCACGACGACGCGGTGGAATTCAACAGCCCCGAGGACGTGTACGACCCGAGCAAGTGCGACGTGGTGCTGCGCGACCGTGTGCTCCAGACCGCCCTGCTGCTGGAGGATGTCCACGTCGTGCACGGACTGGGCGCCCTGAGCACGGCCCACACCGAGGCCGACCTGGAGTTCCTGCGCGAGGCCTGCCGTCGCGTGGCCCGGCGCATCAAGCCGCACCTGTAGCGGCCAGACGGGCACAGGGGACGAGCGCGCGTCTCCCCATCGCTGCTCGCCATGGCGACGGGCGAAGCCCTGGAGCAATCCCGCCCAAGGTGCTTGGAGGCTGCTCTACATTCGCGCGGATTCGGCCATTCGCGGTTACAACCCTCGCGCAGGGTTTTTGCCAAATCGGGCCTTCTGTGCTAGACTTGTTGCGATGCCCCCGTAGCTCAGGTGGATAGAGCACCGGCCTCCGGAGCCGGGTGCGAGCGTTCGAGTCGCTCCGGGGGTACCTGCCAGACGTAGAAGAGCACAGAGTTGCGGCGTGCCGACTCTGTGCTCGTTTTATTATGCGGACAGCGCGAGCCGCAAGTGAATCCAAATGGCCCCGCCGCCTACCGCTTCCAGGGCGGCGTCTCGGGCAGCAGCGCCTCAAACTCCCGAATCAGCGCGGCCTCGTAGTCGCCGGCGAATTCGCCGCGCAGGAATCGCGGGAAGCCCTCCTTGTAGAACCGCTCCCACGACTCATCCTCGCGCCCCGGGTTGATGGGGAAGAACAGGGCGTTGTTGGCGCGGGCGGCCTTCAAGTCCCCCGGCGCGTCGCCGATCATCAGCACGCGCCCGTCGCGATACTTGCCGCCCGACGCATACCGCAGGTGGTCGGCCTTCGTGCCCATCTCCTGCCCTGCGATGGCCCGCACGTAGCCGTCTATCCCATGCTCCTGCCACTCGCGCACCAGCGCCTCGGTCGGCGTCTGCGAGACGACGACCATGTCCGCGTGCTGTGCCATCATCTCCAGGCTCTCGCGCACGTAGGGGAAGGGCGGCACGCCGAAGACGATCTCCTCAATCGTGCGGTTCACCGCCTCGCTCCATTCCAGCGCCTGGATCAACTCGGGATCGTGGGTCTCGGCCACCAACTCCTTGAGCGAATCGTTGCTCAGGGGGCGCCCCGACGCGATGAACTTGCGAATCTGCGGCGCTTCGGGGATGACAGCGTGGCGTCGCTGCACCTCGGGCCTCTCGCGCAGCAGGTCAAACACCATGACGAGCGCCGGCCAGCGGTTGATGCCCCGCCACTTGGAGTACAGGTTCACGAACTCTGCCGCCTCCCGCGTGTACTTGGACACCGGTTGCAGCCGCCAGTAGCGGATGATGTTGGGGATGAAGCACTCCTTGTGCTTGATCTCCATCGTGTCAAACACGCAGCCATCGGAGTCTATCCCGACGAAGAACTCGCGGGCGGGCTTCAGTTCCACAAGGGGTCTTGCGGCCTCGGGTACGGTTGCCATGACTTCGCCTCCGACAGTGAGATTCGTGAATGTTACACGCCGCTGCACGCCGCAAACCCGCCGTCCACGGGGATGACCGCGCCGTGGACGAAACGGGCCGCCGGCGACACCAGCCACAGGACCGCGCCGATGAGGTCAAACTCCGGGTCGCCCAGGCACCCCATAGGCGTGTGCGCCAGAATCGTCTTGCCGCGCTCGGTCCACTGCCCCGTCTGCTCGTCCACCAGCAGGTAGCGGTTCTGATTGGTAAGGAAAAAGCCGGGGGCCAGCGCGTTGACGCGGATTTGGGTGCAGTAGTTCTGCGACATGTGGGTCGCCAGCCACTGGGTGAAGTTGACCACCGCCGCCTTCGCCGCCGAATACGCCACCACGTTCGTGAGCGGACGGATCGCCGCCATGGATGCCACGTTCAGGATCACGCCCGACTCCTGGCGGGCCATCTGCCGGCCGATGACCTGGCACGGGATGACCGTGCCCATGAGGTTCAGGTCAAACACCCAGCGGAAGGCGGCTTCGGGCAGGTCAAAAAACGACAGGTCCTTGGACGTAGTGGCCTCCCGCTTGTTGCCGCCGGCGCCGTTGATGAGGATGTCCACGCGCCCGAACCGCGCCAGTGTCGCCTCCAGCGCCTGCTCCACGCTCCCGCGGTCCAGCACGTCCACCTTCACGGCGATGGCCTGGGCCCCCAGCGCGGCGCACCGCTGCGCCACCGCCTTCGCCGCCTCCTCGGCCACGTCCGCGATCACCAGATTGGCCCCGGCCCTGGCCAGCGCCTGGGCCACGCTGCTGAACAGCACGCCGCCGGCCCCTGTGATGAAAGCCGTCTTCCCCTGGAGACCGAACAAAGAAACGAGATATTCCGTGTCCATAGGCTCCTCCCCTCGCTGCGAGAATCACCGAGATATGCGATCCGCAGCGATTGTTGCACACGTTCTCATTTCTGTCAAATGGCGGGCTGCCGTTGAAATCCCAGCGGAGAGTTTGCGGGGCGCGCTATCCTACCACCAGCACCGCCGCCCCTTGCACCTGCCGGGCCTTCAGGCGCTGCAGTGCGCGGTTGGCGTCGCCCAGGGGATACGTCTCCACCTCGGTGCGCACGGGCACCTGCGCGGCGGCCTCCAGAAGCCCGAGGGCGTCCTCGCGCGTGCTGTTGGCCACGCTCCGCACCGTGCGCTCGTGGTACAGCAGGTCGTAGGGCATCTGCGGGATGTCGCTCATGGTGATGCCGGCCAGCGCCAGCGTCCCGCCCTTTTCCAGCGCCGCCAACGCCTGCGGCACCAGCGCGCCCGCCGGCGCGAAGATGATGCTCGCATGCATTCGCGCCCCGGCGTCGTCCTCGGCCCCGCCCGCCCACACCGCGCCCAATTCCCGCGCCAGCGCCCGATGGCCCGCGCCGCGCGTGAAGACGTACACCCGGCACCCCCAATGGCGCGCGATCTGCAGCACGATGTGCGCCGACGCGCCGAACCCGTACAGGCCCAGGTTCTGCCCGGGCTGCACGCCGCTCAGCCGAAGCGCCCGATAGCCGATGATGCCCGCGCACAGCAACGGGGCGGCCTCCACGTCCGAGAACCCTTCGGGCAGGCGGTACACGAAACGCGCGTCGGCCACGGCGTACTCGGCGTACCCGCCGTCGCGGTGCAGGCCGGTGAACTGCGCGCGCTCGCACAGGTTTTCGCGCCCGCTGCGGCAGAACGCGCACACGCCGCACGCCCAGCCCAACCACCCCACGCCGACCCGCCGGCCCAATTCCAGGTGACCCACGCCGTCGCCCACCTCGTCCACCACGCCCACGATCTGGTGGCCGGGGATGAGGGGCAACCTGGGCAGGCGCAACTCGCCCTCCACCGTGTGCAAGTCCGTGTGGCACACGCCGCACGCCCGAACCCGAATGCGCACCTCGCCGGAGCCGGGGCGCGGATCGGGCAGTTCCACCGCCTCCAGCGGGGCGGTCTCCACGGGGCCCGTATGTCGCAACAGCATGGCTCTCATAGCCCACCTACCTCAGAAATCCCACAGCCATCTCTTCGTCGCTGTCCATGACGACCTCCAGCCGCCTGCCGCCTGTCAGCGCGGGGATGTCCAGCACCCGCACCACATCGCCCCAGCGGGCGTCTTCGGGCAGCAGGTCCGCCAGCGAATTCGCGCTTCCCTCAAAGAACTCCGTCTTGAACAGCGCGCCGGGCGCGTCGGGGAAGATTGCCAGCGGGTATATCTGCGCCTCTACCAGGTCCTGGAAGAAGTGCGTGCCGTAGGAGACCTCCGGCGTCGCGTCCGTGCCCGAAATCCCGAGTTCTACCAGCATCCGCGCATTGTAGATGTCGGCGTAGGAGACTTTCACGCCCAAATCCATGCTGGAACTGCCCCACCGCCCGGGGCCGATGAGGATGAACCGCTCGCCCGCCAGTTTCTGGTTGAGCCGCCCCACCACCCGCGCCACCTCGGCCTTTTGCGACGACGAGGGCAGCGCCGCATACGCATCGGGGCGGATGTAGATGACGTATCGGATGTCGGCTACCCTGCCGTGGGGCACCAGGCGCCGGGAGATGAACAGCGCGCGCTCTTCGGGGATGTCCGGCACCTGCACGCCTTCAGCCTCGGCCATGCTGGCTTGCGGGCGGCACTGCAGCAGGCGGATGTGGGCGCGGGGCTTCGCGCCGTCCGACGCCAGGTCCAGCGTGAACTCCATGTCCACCGGACGGCCGTATCGCCGCTCCAGCAGCGCCAGGAAGTCGCGCATGTCGGCGGCGAAGTTCGTCTCCGTCAGCAGGCGGTCAAAGGTGAACACCATTCGCACTTTAGTGTCGCGCTCAAAGGGCCGCATGGGCGAGAAGTAGTCGCCATAGTCCCACGAGACGAGGTAGGGCAGCGGCGGGTAGTCCTCGTCCACCACATCCTCTATCGGCAGCGAGCGAAACTCGTTGCCCTCCATGTCCAGCACGTCTATGAAGTGCTGGGAATACCGGCGGATGTCCTCGGTGGTTGTCTCGGGGCGCAACTTGGGATGGCTCAAGGCCACCATGCGTGGGTAGTCGTTGGGGACCCGGTCCACGGCGCGCGTCCCCAGCCCGCAGACCATGCGCACCAGTCCGTCCTCCCGGCGTATGCGCGGGTTCCACCGGAACGGGTTGCGGCTGAAGGCGACGCCCGCCGCCATCGGGAAGAACCAGCGGCCATAGCGCTGGCCCTGCACCTTCTGGATGAGGATCGCCATGCGCTCGTCGTAGTCCAACAGCCCCATCTTCTTGCGATACAGCAGCGCCGCCGGGTTCACCACGCTGGCGTAGATGCGCGCGATGGCGTCGCAGAGCGCCGACAGGTTCTCGTCCAGCGTGCCCTGATTCGGGCAGAAATGGCTCTCGTACTTGCCCGCGAAGGACGTGCCGAAACTGTCCTCCAGCAGGCTGGAGGACCGCACGATGATCGGGACCGGCCCGATGTCCTCCAGCAGGTCGCGCAGCGCCCGGGTAATCTCCGGCGGGAATCGTCCCTGGCGGTACACGTCGTAGATGCGCGGATACGCCGCCTCAATCTCGGCCTGCGGCAGGTACTTCTGATTGATATACTCCAACAGGTGATTGTAGGCGTGGAAGTCGTAATAGACATCCGAGCCCACATAGTACGAATCGGGGATGCTCACCAGCGGGCGCAGCCGCCGGGCCACCTCCGAATCGTCGGTCTGGAGAATCTTCCAGGCCAGGAGCATGCCGGCGGCCTTGCCCCCGATCTTGCCGCGACCGATGCGGCGCTGGCGAATCTCCTTCAGGTCGCGGATGGTGAAAACCCCCCGCGCCACGCCGAGGAACTGCAGGTGATCGCTGATCATCGCCTTGAGCAGGACGACGATGATCTCCTGCAGGTGGTGTTGGATGCGCGCTCGCCGCTCCGGCGGCAGCGCCTCGTACTCCTCCCCTTTGGCGAACAGGATGTCCCACGGCGCCAGTTCGGGGTTGAAGGTCAGGATGTCGTCATCCGCCAGGCGTTGAGGCCCCAGAATCTCGCTCACGATGCGGCGGAACAGGTCATGGGGCAGGTTGTAGGCGAAGTAGAAGTCGGTGAGCGTGTCGCGAATCTGGCGCAGCCTCTCGTTCCACATCTCGGCGGTCTCCTGCACCAGCGGATCCGAAAGCCCCTCGCGCTGCTGCGACAGGATCGCCTTCTCGCGAACTTCCGCCTCAAACCGCTCCTGCGTGATGACGCCGCGCGAGAACAGTTCCTGGCGCATGCGCTCGCGGATTCGCGACGCCAGGATGGGGTACTGGCTGATCTCCAGATACAGTTGCAGCACCTTGGGCATGAACCGCCCGTTCTCGTCCATTGTCGCCTCGCGCTAGAACAACTCAACCCGTCCGTGCCGCCCGCGCGCCCCGTCGTGGCGCGGTCGCCCTGAACCTATTGTAACACAAAATCCCGCCGATTGACGAAATGCGACGACGGGGATGGCCAGCATAGGGCGTAGGGCAGGTTTCCATACCCGCCCGACGGCTATGGAAGGCCGCCTGTCAGGATTTCGGGGTGGGCGAATCGGCCTCGCGGCGCGCGGGCGCGGCGTCCGATGCGCTCCCCACGCCGCCCAGCGCGTACAGGAGCGCCAGCAACCCCCAAAACAGGATGCTGCCCTTCGTGCCCCACACAGCCACGTCCAGCAGCCCCTGGGCCAGCAGGGCCGCCAGGCTCGCGACGGCCCCGGCCGCCAGGGGCCACAGGTCGTCGCCAGCCGCCCGCAGCCGGCGCAGGGCCACAACGGCGCGCCATGCCGCCGTGGCGATCACCGCCACAAGCGCCGCAAGCCCCGGCAGTCCCAAATCCAGGGCCGCCTGAAGGTAAAGGCTATGCGCTCCCGGCTGGTTGAACGCCGCGTACCCGTACAGGTCGCGCAGGGCCACGTTGAACCCGCCCATGCCCACGCCGGTCAGCGGGAAGTCGCCGATGAGCATCGCGGCGTAGTGCCATATCCGCAAACGGAACGCGAAGGTGGATGTGTCCAGAATGTCCGACTCCATCGGCTGCTGCCAGGCCCCGCCCGCCAGCGCCCAGTAGCCGACGCCCACGGCCAGCGCCGCCGCAAGGAGCAATGCCGCCAGCGCCGCGCGTCGGCGCAGCATGAGCACCGCCAAGATCGCGCCCCCCGCCAGAAACGCCGCGTAGGCCCCGCGAGATTTCGTGAGGAACAGCACCACGAGCATCAGCAGGCAGGCCACGGCCCAGACGCCGCGCGCTCCCCACAGCCCGCGGGCCAGGGTTCGCCTCGCCGACACCGTCGGGGGCATGAGCGCCCAGGCCAGCGGGATGAAGATCACGCACAGCAGCGCCCCCGCCATGATATTGGGGTGCACCGTGTCGCTGACCAGGCGCGGGAACAGGGCATACACAGACGGCGGGAAGAACGTCTTGCGCGCGGTGAACCAGTTCACCACGAAGGGCGACGCCAGCGCCAGCGCCACCCCCGCGCCCGCAAGCCCCGCCCCAACGGCGACCACGCGCTCGCGCGTCCGCGCCCACGCCGCCAGCGCCCAGAACATCCCCAGCCCGGCCCACAACTGCCAGACTCGCGGCCATGTCGCGCCAGGCGTCTGCGTGATGCCCGCCGACACCAGCGACATGGCGGCGAGCACCGCCACCGCGCCCCACGCAGGCGGACGCCGCAGCCCGCGCCCCGCGCCCATCAGGGCCAGCCCCGCCGCCACGCCCAGGCACGCCGCCCAGCCGAATGCGGGCGCAACCGCCGCGCCCCCCGCAGCCGCCACGGTCAACGCCGCGCCCGCCGTCTCTGCCCAACTACGCTGCGCCGCCTTCATCTGGCCCTCGCCCGCCGCTCATCTCCTGTCGCAGCCGCTGCTTGACCACCCGCCACAGAAACAGCGGGTTGCCGATGACATAGCGCCGCCACAGGCGTCGCGGCTCAATGATCAGCCGCCCCAGCCACTCCAGCCCGTGGTCGTTCATCCACTTGGGCGAGCGGCGCAACTCGCCCGACACGTAGTCAAACAGCGCGCCGCATGTGAATGCCACGTTCACGTCCAGCCGCTCCCAGTTATCGGCCAGCCACCGCTCCTGCAGGGGCATCCCGAACCCCACAAACAGGATGTGGGGCCGGGCCGCGTTGATCTGCTGGATGACGGCCTCGTTCTCGGCGCTGCCGGGCGTCTTGTCAAAATAGCCGTGGTGCGTGCCCGCGATGCGCAGGTTCGGGAAGCGCTCGCGAAGGCGCGCGGCGGCCTTGTCGGCCACGCCAGGGCGCGAGCCCAGCAGGAAGAAGGAAAACCCCTCCCTCGCCGCCATGTCGGCCAAATCCCATATCCAATCGGCGAACACGATACGGCGCGGCGTCCGGTGGCCCAACAGCCGCGCGCCCCACCGAAGCCCCTCGCCCTCCAATCGCACGATGTCAGCCCGATTGAGGAAATCTCGGAACCACGGCTTCTCGTAGGCCAGGTTGAACGAGAAGACGTTGCCCGACGCCACAAGGATTTTGCGCCCCGAACGCACGGATTCGGCCACCGTGCGGATGAGGCCATCCCAGTCCAGCAACGTCAGTTTGGCACCAATGAGGTTGATGGAGTGCCACGACTCGTTCATTTCCCCATCTCCTGCCCAGAGGGCGAAATGCCCGCCGCGGAGGCGGTATCCTTCACCTTCGCAGCGAGGATCAGCCCCCACAGAGTCCACAGCGCCATGGTGAGCGTCTGATCCCACCACCAGGCGTCGGCCAGTTCGCGGATGTTGAACCCCAGCATCGCGATGGCCACCGCGACCCAGAACCCTTGCGCCCCTTGCGACGCGCCGCTCCGTTTCAACCCTCGGAGAATCTCGCGCCAGATGGACACCCATAGCCCGATGTACAGCACAAGCCCCACCGCGCCGTGCCGGAATCCCATGGCCAGGATGCTGCTGTGGCTCCCCGCCGAAAACGACGAGCGGATGCCCGGAATCCGCGCCTGCACGCCCCAGCCGGCGATGGGATGTTCAGGCAGAAGGCGAAACGTCTCCAGGTAAACCCGCGTCCGCACCGAGATGCTGCCGGGCCGCCACTCCACGGCCACGGCCCGCCACAGGTCGTCCAGCCCCCCGAACGCGATGACGACGCCCAGGATCGCCAGGACGACCAGGGTCGCCGCGCCTGCGTACAAAACCGTCCTTGCCCGCCTGTTGAGCGAGCGCGAGGCGTACACGCAAAACGCCGCCAGCCCCACGCCGAACGCCAGGTACGCCACGCGCGACTCCGTCCCGGCCAGGCACACGAGCAGCCCCGCCAGGCCCAGTCCCAGCGCGATCCGTGCGCGCCCCTTCGCCTCGGTCATCTGCCACGCCATGAACGGTATGAGGAGCAGGCTGACGAGACTCAAATAGGTTGGCGCAAGCGTTAGGCTGACGAGCCGCCCGGTAAACAGTGCGGTCCCCTCCGTAGAAACCACGGCGAGCCGCCGAATCGCAATAGACCGGAAGAATGTAGAAGACTCCACCAGGTTAGCGGGCAGGAGCCTGCCCACCGCAGAAAGCGTCTCGCCGCGCCACAGCCCCAGCGCGTAGATCAGCCCTCCTACAGACACAAACACCGCCAGCCACTTCAAGCCCCGCACCGCCTGGTTCCATTCCCTCGCCGTGCGAATGGCATTCACGAAGAGGAACAGCATCATCACCTGCGACCAGGCCGCGGCGGTCTCCTTCACGAAGATGTCGGCGTATTCCCGATCCACCCACAGCGCGGGCACCAGCCACCACGCCGCCAGCAACCCCGCCCACACCACGGGCGCGCTCACGGTGAACCGACCGCGCGCCTGCCACAGGTACCGCGCCGTCTCCCACGTCAGGAACAAGGGCGGCAGGATTTGCTCCAGGCCCAGAATCCACCACAGCGGCCACAGCGCCAGAAACAGCATGAGGTCAAACGAGAACGGCGTGGAGACAAACGGCACAGGCCACGGGCGACCCTCGCCGGCGCCTGCATCTCCCTTCGCCAGTCCACGGAGCCTAATGGGCATTCTCGCCACCCCTCCCCTCAAGCACCGCCTGATACAGCGCGCGATACTCCTCCGCCACGCGCTCCAGCGCATACCGCCGCGCCGCCTCAAAACACGCGGGCACCATCCGCCGCGCAAGGGCCGGTTCATCTGCGATGCGCCCGATCACCTCGGCCAGCCCGCGGGCATCCCCAGGCGGCACTAGCCACCCCGTCTCGCCCGGCGCCACGAGTTCCGGAAGCCCGCCCGACGCCGCCGCGATCACCGGCTTGCCGAAGGCATAGGCTTCCACCACCACAATCCCGAAGATCTCGGGGTACACCGAGGGGACCACCATCGCATCGCATTCGGCGAGCAGGCGCGCCTTCGCCTCGCCGAACACCGCGCCGTGGAAGGCTATCCGCGGGTGGCCGTCGTAGCGCCGGCGCAGCGCATCCTCCAGCGTGCCCCACCCGGCCACATCCAGCCGCAGGTTCGGGCAGCGGTCCGCGCACGCCGCGACCGCTTCGCACAGCAGGTCCACACCCTTCGCCTTCTCCAGTCGCCCCAGGTACAGCAACCGCACCTCCGGGCCATCCGACACACGCGACGCGCCACGCACGCGCTCCAGAGCCTCCAGCGTCAGCCCATGCGAGTTGGGGATCACCCGCGAGGTGGCGCGAGGGAAGAATCCTCGTCGCAGGTGCGCATCCAGCGTGTAGCGGCTGGGAGCCACCGCCGCCGCCACTGCCCGCGACAGCCTCGCCCGCAGCGAGGAGTACGGGCGCATGAACCAGACCCCCCTCTCGGCCCACGCGCCAACGCGGCCCTCCAGCGTCCCCAGGGGGCTGAACAACTCGTAGTCGCGGCACGTATGGACGATGGGGATGCCCTCGGCGCGCGCCGCCGCCCACACCGATGGCGACAGGCCGCGCAGTTTGTTGACATGCACGATGTCGGGCCGCTCCCGACGCAGGATGCTGCGCACAACCCGATAGGCGTGGGGATTCCATACGTCCAGCAGTTGCCACGGGACGCGCTTCCACATGGGCTGCTCGTCCTTATCGCCCACCCAGTACAGGTTCCAGGGCAGGAACGAATAGACGGTTACATCCCCCTCTCGCTCCACGCGCAGGCGTCGCTCGCGCGCCGTTGTAATCACCGCCACGGCGTCGCCCCTGTCCGCAAGCCCCTGCGCCAGCATCCGAGCCGAGCGCACGGCCCCGCCCCCGGCCTGCGGGTCATAGATGTACGAGACAATTGCCACCTTCATCTAGCGAACCCCTCGGAGCGCCCCGACGACCTTGCGCACCTCGCGCAGCCCCACCGCGTAGGCCGTCGCCACCAGGAACACCCCGCAGCCCAACGTGCCGCCCGCGAGCAGTGCGATATTGAGCACGCGACCGCCCAGGGCCGCGCGAACCAGCGCCTGCAAGGCCACCGCCCCCAGCCACGCGCTTGCCGCCACCAGCGCCAGCCGCCACGCGCCGCGCCGGTCCACAATCTGCACGCGGGCGGGGCGCAGCATCGCAAAGTACAGCCAGGTGAACGAAACCGCGCTGGCCAGCGCCGTCGCCAACCCCAGCGCGCGCAGGCCCAGGCCCGCCCAAATGAGCGCTGCCTCGCACGCCAGAAGCGTGGCCGACGACAGCACAGCCGACATGAACAGCACCCGCAAGCGCCTGGCCGCATAGGCCAGCCCGCTGGGGATGCGCGTCGCCGCCTCGCCCAGCACGGCCGGCGCGAACGTCTGCAGCGCCAAGGCCAGCGTCTGTACATTGCCCGCCCCGAACTGCCCGCGCCCGAAGATCACCGCCGTCAGCGGCACCGGCAGCGCCAGCATGATCACCGCCACCGGTATCGCCACCAACATCACCTGCCGGAACTCGGAGCGGACGTCGGTCCTGATCTGCCCTGCGCTGCGGCGGATGGTCGTGATGAGAAAGCCGCGGAACACGAACCGCTCCAGCGTGTTGATAATCCGCCGGGCGTAGTTGGCGGCGGTGATGCTGCCCGGCGGCAGGAGCGACGCCAGCATCTGCTCGCCCAGCGTGGCCGCCACGTTGACGCCCTGGCCCGCCAGCGGCACGCCCACCATGGCGAGCATCGCCCGCAGCCGCGCCGATGCGGGCCAGGCGGGGGCGCACCGCACCTTCAGCACGGCGGGCATCAGGGCCAGGCCTAGCGCCGCCTCCAGCGCCGCGCCCAGGGCCAGCCCCCAGGCCGACAGCGCCAGCCGATTCCCAGGCGGCGACGCCAGCACGACGACGATGGACAGCACCGCGCCCGCAACCCGCGCGACCGTGGGCAACCACACGACCCCCTCGTGGTAGTAGATGGCGCGGAAAGTCTCGGCCAGCGCCAGAAACGCCAACAGCCACGCCAGGATGGTCGCCAGCGGCACGGCCGCCAGGCGCGTCTCGGCCGAAGCGCCGGGGATGGTAACAGGCAGCCACCAGGCGCTGGTGAGCGACAGGATCACCGAGATCGGCACCGCCAGCGCCGCGATGACGGTCATGGCCTCGCGGTAGGCCGTGCGGCGGTCCGCCTCGCCCGCGAACAGCCCCATGAACGAATTGGTCAGGCTTTGGAACATCCCGCGGCCCACCTTCTGCGGCAGGGCGTAGGCGGCGTACAGCGCGTCGGATTGCGCGCCCAAACCGAAGGCTGCCGCGATGACCACGTCCAGCAGAAAACTGACCACGGCCTCGGTGCCGAACAGCAAGTTCAACACCGCCGAGCGGCCAAGAAACGAGAGGGAACCGCCTTCTTCCACATGCGAGGGGTCAGCCATTAGGTCAACCTATACGGCAAGTTGTCATGGTCTGCGGGCCAGGCGTTCCAGGCCGCGGCGCGCCGCGTCGTCGTCGGGATCCAGTTCCAGCACCTTGCGGAACATGGCCTCGGCGTCCGCCAGCCGCCCCGTGTCCTCGTAGAGAGACGCCAGCCCCCTGTACGCCCACTTCATGTCGGGATCCACGGCGATGGCCTGTAGGAACAGTTGCTCGGCGCGGGCCACATCGCCCTGCTTCCAGACCAATTCGCCCAACCGAACGTAGCCCCAGTAGTAGTCGGGCGCGTGGGCCACAAGCCACTCGTAGTCCGCGAGGGCGTCGTCGGGCCGGCCCAACTTCCGCAGCGCATTGGCGTGGCCCAGGTACGCCTGCCGCTCCATCCACGCCTCCGGGAACGAGGCCACGGCCAGGGCCTGCTCGTACAAGCCCAGCGCCGCCTGCCAGTCCTCGGCGGCCTCGTACAGCCCAGCCTTGCGCACGTAAGCCTCGCCCGCCTCGGGCGCTGTGGCGATGGCCCGGTCGTACCACTCCATGGCGCGCGCCGTGTCGCCATCCTTCTGCGCTTGCCGCCCGCTGCGGGTGAAATCGGCCCCGGGGATGCCGCCAAGACGCCATTCGGCGCCTGCCTCCTGGCGCGCGCCCCGCTGCCAGAGCACGAACCCGCGCCCGCGGTGGGCCGCCGCGTTCCCTGCATCCAGCGCCAGCGCCGTGGTCAGGAGCGCGTCGGCGCGGGCCAGATCGCCGTCGGACACAGCGCCCTGTGCCCGGTGGGCATGGCGATACAGGGCCAGCATGGCCGCATTGCTGTAGCCCCGACTCAGCGCCGGCCTCGCCACCGCCATCGCCGCGATGACGCTCGCCAGCGCCAGGATTCCCAAGAGTGCGCGTCTGCCTATGCGCATGAGAGACATCCGCCTGCACACCGTATCCCAGAGGTCGTACGTCTCCAGGGGTAACCGAATCCAGCGTTGCGCGGCGCATTATATCACACCGCAACCGGCGCGGCAACCGCAACCGCGACGCGCTTCAGAGCGCGGATGTTCGTCCTCCCGCACAGCCACCCCTTTCTCCGCCGCGTGCGCGGGAGAAGGGGCCAGGGGGATGAGGGGGTAGGCGTAGGTGCGACGCACTTTCGGAAGTGCGTAGCACCCTGGTCGCCAACACAAGACGGAACCGAGTCCCCGCGCCTGGCAGGCACTCGCGCCGCACGCAAAGGAAAAGGCGGGGCTGCTCATAGCCCCGCCTTTTCCCTCAACCCTTGCGCCTGCTATTTGGTTTTGACGGAAATCTTCCTGGGTTTGGCCGCCTCGGCCTTCGGAATGCGCAACGTGAGCACGCCGTTCTCAAACGTGGCCTCGGCTTTCGCGGCGTCCACCGGCACGTTCAGCGTCAGCGAACGCTGGAGCGTGCCGTAGAACCGCTCGCGGATCGCGTAGTCGCGCCCCTCGTCCGACGGCGCCGGCACCTCGGCGCGGATGGTGAGGGTCTCGCCGTCCAGCGAGATGTCCACGCTGTCGCGGTTGACGCCAGGGAGCGCCGCTTCCACGTACACCGCATCCTCGGTGCTATAGGCATCCACGGGAAGCCGATACACACGGTCGCCCGCGAACTCCGCCGAAGGCCGCACGAAACTCTGCTCAAACAACCGATCCATCGCATCGCGAAGGGTTACGAAATCCCGGAACGGTTCCCAGATAGAAACCTGCTGCGCCATACGCTGCCTCCTTGATGAGCGTTCTTGAACCAACAAGCATCCATGATTCCCGAGCGGGGCCTGGCCCGCAACGGGGCCGGGCCGCCGCTCTTGCCAACCCCTACTTGGCCTTGATGGTGATCTGCTTCGGCTTCGCCTCTTCCACCTTCGGCAGTCTGAGGGTCAGCACGCCGTCCTCAAAGGTCGCCTCGGCCTTGTCGGCCTGCACGTCCACCGGCAGGGTAACCGACCGCTGGAACGCCCCGTACCGGCGCTCGCGATAATGATAGTCGCCTTTCTTGCCTTCGCTCTCTTCCTTGACCTCGCCCTTGATCGTCAGCATGTTGCCGGTAACGGTGATGTCCAGGTCCTTGGCCTTGACGCCGGGGACGGAAGCCTTGACCACCACGTCGTTGTCGGTCTCGTACATGTCAATGGCCAAGGTGCTCACGCCCTCGGCGCGGAAAAGCGGCCCGAACGGACGGACGAAACTCTCCTCAAACAGCCGATCCATCGCCTCGCGCAGGCTCACCATCTCACGGAACGGATCCCAACGAACCAGATCTGCCATAGTCTCACCTCCCTTTGCCCAGAAGTGATTCTACACCTGCTATATAACCGCCTTGCATAAGATGACGATAAAACGAGAATTAGAGAAAGATAAGAGTTTCCGCGACCGCTACATGGAAAGGCGGCGCAGTTCCTCAAACAGGCGGCGCTGCTCGGCCGTCAGGCGCGTCGGCAACTGCACCTCCACCTTGGCCAGCAGGTCGCCCCGCTCGTCGGGCTTGCGCAGCAGCGGCATCCCCTTGCCGCGCAGGCGGAACACGCGCCCGTTCTGCGTGGCCGGCGGGACCTTCAGCAGCACGTCGCCTTCCAGCGTGGGCACGCGCACCTCGCCGCCCAAGACCGCGGTGTACAGATCCACCGGCACGGTGGTGTACAGGTCGTCGCCCTTGCGCTCAAAGCGCGGGTGGGGCAGCACCTTGACGCGCAGGTAGATGTCGCCCGCGGGGCCTCCGGCCACCCCAGGCGCGCCCTTGCCCGCGATCCGCACGCGGGTGCCCGTGTCGGCGCCCCTCGGAATCTTCACGTCCAGGCGCTCGCCATCGCGCTGGAGCGTGCGGGTCGTCCCGTGGAAGGCTTCCTCCAGCGTGATCTCCACATCCTGCTCGTAGTCCTGGCCGCGCTGGGGGCGCGTGCGGAAGCCGAACCCCTCCGTCCGCGTCCGTCCGGTGCCCATCCCGCCGAAAATCTGGCTGAAGAAATCGGAGAACGGGCTGGAATCGCCGAACAGGTCGCGCAGGTCGTCGGCGGTGGCGTAGCGCACGTTGGGCCCCTGGGCTCCGGTGCCCCACGTGGTCCACCGGCTCCAGTCAAAATCGCCCGGCTGGCCGCCAGCCTGCTGCCACCGCACCCAGTCGGCCCCCAGTTGGTCGTACTTCTTGCGCTTCTCCGGGTCCGACAGCACCTCGTAGGCCTCGTTGATCTCCTTGAAACGCGCTTCGGCCTGCGGGTTGTTCGGGTTCATGTCCGGGTGATACTGGCGCGCCAGTTTCCGGAACGCCTGCTTGATTTCTTTTTCGGTGGCGTTCTTGCTTACGCCGAGTATCTTGTAGTAATCCTTGTATTCCATAGCCCTCTAGCCGAGAGTCTCTATCCTGATGTTATCGGGGACACGCGAACGGCCCGCTAGACCGCCACGATGACCTTGGCGGGGCGTAGCAGGCGGTCGTTGAGCCTGTAGCCCACCTCGCTCACGGCCACCACCGTCTGCGGCTCCACGCCGTAGGCGGCGCTGGGCACTGTGCCCACCGCCTCGTGCCAGGCGGGGTCAAACGGCTTCCCCGTGGGGTCCAGCGGCTCCACGCCCTGCTGCCGCAGCCACTGCATCAGCACGTCGCGGGTGAGCGCCACGCCCTGGCGCAGGCCGTCCCGCGCGTCCGAATGGGCCAGGGCGCGCTCCAGGTTGTCGGCCACAGGCAGCACGCCCCGCAGCATCCGCTCACGATCCGAAGCGATTTGCTCCTGGGCCAGGCGCTGCTGGCGCTTGCGGAAGTTCTCCATCTCGGCCTGCAAGCGCAACGCCAGGTCGCGCCAGTCCACCTCTTCCTGCGCGGGAGCGGGCCGCTCGGGGGCGGGCTTGGGCTCCTCGGCCGCAGGCGTGGGTTCGGGCTGGGCCGCTCGCCGATCCTCGTCCTCGGGTTCTGGTACTCTCACCGGTATCTGCACGGTCTCTCTCCTGTGCGTATTCGCGCACACGGCAAAGGCGCGGGGAGCAGGGAGCCTCGTGCGACGATGCCCCTTGCCACGCCGGCCTTTGCCGTGAGTATCGGTCGCGCGCTATGGGTTAGGCCTCGCGGAACTCGCCATCCACGACGTCTTCACCGCCGGGGCCGCCCGTGGCTCCGCCCGATGGGCCGCCCGTCGGGCCGCCGCCGGGCTGCTGCCCCGCGTACATCTGCTGCCCGAGCGCGTAACTCGCCTGCAGCAACTGCTCGGTCAACTGGCGGATGCGAGCCGTGTCCTCGGTCTTCAAGGCGTTCTTCAGGTCGCCGATGAGACCCTCTATCCTGCCACGGTCGGCGGCGGGAACCCTGTCGCCCAACTCGCGCAGGGCCTTCTCGGTCTGGTAGATGGCCGCGTCGGCATTGTTGCGCGCCTCCACCAGTTCCTTGCGACGGCGGTCTTCGGCCTCGTGGCGCTTGGCCTCTTGCACCATCCGCTCCACGTCTTCCTTGCTCAGGTTCGTGCTGGCGGTGATGGTGATCTTCTGCTGCTTGCCGGTGGCCTTGTCCTGCGCCGACACGTTGAGAATCCCGTTGGCGTCAATGTCAAAGGTAACCTCAATCTGCGGGATGCCGCGCTGCGCGGGCGGGATGCCCTCCAGGTTGAACTTGCCCAGGCTCATGTTGTCGGCAGCCATGGGCCGCTCGCCCTGCAGCACGTGAATTGTTACCGCCGTTTGCCCGTCCTCGGCGGTGGTGAAAATCTGGCTCTTCTTGACCGGAATCGTCGTGTTGCGCTCAATGATGGGCGTCATCACACCGCCCAGGGTCTCCACGCCCAGGGTCAACGGCGTAACGTCCAGCAGCAGGACATCGCGCACTTCGCCGGCCAGGACGCCCGCCTGGATGGCCGCGCCCACCGCCACGACCTCGTCGGGGTTGACGCCCTTGTGCGGCTCCTTGCCGCCGGTCAGTTTGCGCACCAAGTCCTGGATCATGGGCATGCGGGTCGCGCCGCCCACCAGCACCACCTCGTCAATGTCCGAGATGGACAGTTTGGCGTCGCGCAGCGCCTGCTCAAACGGCCCGCGGCAACGCTGTACCAGGTCCTCGGTCAGTTGCTCCAACTTGGCCCGCGTCAGTTTCATCTGCAGGTGCTTCGGGCCGCTGGCGTCCGCGGTGATGAACGGCAGGTTGATCTCCGTCTCCATCATCGTGGACAGTTCAATCTTCGCCTTCTCGGCGGCTTCCTTCAGGCGCTGCAGAGCCTGGCGGTCGGTGCGCAGGTCAATGCCCTGATCCTTCTTGAACTCCGTGGCGATGTAATCCACGATGCGCTGATCCCAGTCATCGCCGCCCAGGAAGGTATCGCCATTGGTGGCCTTGACCTCAATCACGCCGTCGCCCACCTCCAGGATGGACACGTCAAACGTGCCGCCGCCCAGGTCAAAGACCAGGATCGTCTCGGCCTTCTTCTTGTCCAGCCCGTAGGCCAGCGAAGAAGCCGTCGGCTCGTTGATGATGCGCAGCACCTCAAGGCCGGCGATCTTGCCTGCGTCCTTGGTCGCCTGGCGCTGGGCATCGTTGAAGTAGGCCGGCACGGTGATCACGGCCTGGGTAACCGGCTCGCCCAGGTAGGCCTCGGCGTCCTCTTTCAGTTTGCGCAGGATCATCGCCGAGATTTCCTGGGGTGTGTATTCCTTGCCCGTGATGGGGATGAACACCCGCGCGTCGTCGCTGGAGCCCCGCACGATCTTGTACGGCAGCACGCGTCGGGCCTTCTCCACCTCGGGGTCATCGTAGCGCCGCCCCATCAGCCGCTTGACCGAGAAGATGGTGTTCTCGGGGTTGACGACGGCCTGGCGCCGCGCCGTTTGCCCCACAAGGCGCTCGCCCGACTTCGTGAAGGCCACGACCGACGGCGTGAGGTTCCCGCCCTCGCGGCTCGGGATCACCACCGGCTCGCCGCCTTCCATCACGGCCACTACAGAGTTTGTCGTTCCCAAATCAATTCCAACAATCTTTCCCATAATCTAACCTCCACGTTTCCTACTATGGTCTAGCCCGTGAACAGGCGCGGGTTGACCTGTTTCCGCCCCAGTATACGAACCACGCGTGAGAATTGCATAAGAGCATGGTAAACGTTCTATAAGAGTCGCCGCGCCGCCGAGGGACGCGACGGCCCCAGGCGGCGTATCGTTTCCAGCGGGGAGTCGGCCCGAAGGGTGGCCTGCTTGGCCCATTCTACATTGGCGTCCATCCGCGTGCATTCGCGGTTTCACCCGCGAGGGGCGCAGACCCCAAGGGTCTCGGAGACCCTTGGGGTCTATTGCATTCGCGTGCATTCGCGGTTCCACCCGCCCCTCCGTTCGCGTCCATTCGCGTGCATTCGCGGTTCCACCCGCGAGGGGCGCAGACCCCAAGGGTCTCGGAGACCCTTGGGGTCTATTGCATTCGCGTCCATTCGCGTCCATTCGCGGTTCCACCTGCCTCTCCATTCGCGGTTACAAACCCACGGCATGCCTTCGCCCCGCCCGCGAGCACACAGAACCGAATCGCCCACCTTGCCGATTGGCAGCGAACGCGGTGCCCATGCTATAATAAGCGCATGCAAAAGCAACTGCCGTTTGAACCGAATAGCCCGAAACGCGACAGCCCGATCGTCCCGCTGGAAAGCGCCGACGCCCTGCGCGAGCGCCAGATTCTCCAGCGCGAGTATCTGCTGCACATCTCGCGCGAGATCACCGCCGCGCTGGACCTGCCCACCCTCCTGCAGCGCGTACTGCGCTACGCGGTGGAAATCCTGGCCGGGCAGGCGGGGATCATCGCCCTGCGTCGCGCCGACGGGACGTTTTTCGTCCACACGAGCGTGGGCCTCCCCGCCGAAGCCACGGCGGCGCTCGGCCCCTTCCTGGAGCGCCTCCCCCAGACCGTGGAGCAGGGCGCGGCCACGAACTGGCAATTCACCGACGTGCGCGAACCCCTGGCCGGCGTAAGCCAGGCCACGGGCATGGTCCTGTCGCACGCGGTGGGGCTGCCGCTCCTCCTGGGCGACAACTTCCTGGGCATGGTCTTCGTGTTCCGCACGACGGGCGCGGCCCTGTTCTCCAACATAGACAAAGTCCTCCTGCAGGCGTTCGCCGACCAGGCAGCCATCGCCATTGACAACGCTCGCCTGTACAGCCAGATGACGTCGCGCGCCAATGCCCTGTCCAAACTCTACCAGGCCGGGCTTGCCCTGGCCGAGCAGAGCACAGACCTGGACGCCACCCTGCGCCAGGTGGTGCGCCTCGCCAAAGACGCGGTGGAAGCGGATGGCGCAGCCATTCTCATGCGCGAGAACGGCCGCTTCACCGTCTCCGTCGCCGAGGGCGTCCTGGACAACGACGACATCCGCAGGAAATTGGCCGACCCCAGCCTGACCGAACCGCTGTCGCAATGCGAACCGTGGGTCATCAAGGACATCGCCGAGGAGCCCGCCCTGGCCCCGCTGGCCACCCACGACATCAAGACGGGCGTGTGCGTGCCCATTGCCGTGGGCGACGAGCATTCCGGCTCCATGCTGGTCGTTACCAGGAACAAGTACGCCTTCCATTCGCAGGACATCGCGCTGCTCAATGCATTCGCCAACCAGTCGGCGCTGGCCATTCGCAACGCCCGCCTGTACCATGACCTGTCGGTTCAGCACAAGCGCCTGTCGGCCATCCTGGCCAACAGCGCCGACGGCATCCTCATCCTGGACGCCGCCCAGCGCGTGCAGGACTTCAACCAGGCCATCGCCCGCATGACGGGGTGGGACGTGCAAGCGGCCGCGGGACAGCCCGGCAGCGCCATCGTGCGGCTCACAAGCCCGCAGGGGGCGCCGGTGCCCCTGCCCCAACCCGAAGGCCCGCACACCACCGCGGAAGGATACCTGACGCGTCGGGATGGCGAGCGCGGCCCCTACGTGAGCATCTCGCTCAGCCCGCTGCGCGACGCCCAAGGGCAGGCCATCGGCGCCGTCATGAACGTCCACGACCTCAGCGCCTTCCGCGAGGCCGAGGAACTCAAGTCCACCTTCCTGTCCGTCATTTCGCACGAACTCAAGACGCCGGTCGCCCTCATCAAGGGCTTCGCCGAGACGCTATCGCGCGAGGACGCGACGCCCGACGCCCAGACCGTGCGCGAGTTCGGGCACATCATCGCCGACGAGAGCGACCGCCTCACCCGCCTGATAGACAACCTGCTGATGGCAGCGCGCGTGGAAGCCGGCGGCATTGCTCTGTCGCCCGTGCCCGAAGTCCCGCTGGACAAACTGGCGGAGCAGGCCGCGGCCGCCTTCCGCGAGCAGACCGACCGCCACCAGATTGACGTGGAGTTCCCGCCGGACTTCCCCCTCATCACCGCCGACCCGCATTGGCTGCGCCAGGTGCTGGACAACCTGCTGTCCAACGCCATCAAGTATTCGCCCAACGGCGGGCGCATCGTCATCAAGGGCTGGTACGATGAGGCCAATGTCCATGTATCGGTGTCCGACGAGGGGCTGGGCCTGAGCCAGGAGGAACAGCAGCGCATCTTCACGCGCTTCTACCGCGCCCCCGACAAGAAACGCATCAGCAAGGGCGCGGGCCTGGGCCTCTACCTGTGCAAGGCCGTCGTGGAAGCCCACGGCGGACAGATCAGCGTGCGCAGCGAGGAGGGCAAGGGCACCACCTTCGCCTTCACCCTCCCCAGGCAATCCCGACCGTTGACGCAGGAGACCGCCCATGAGTAACCCTTTCGCTGGCAGACTCATCCTCGTCGTGGACGACGAAAGCCGCATGGTGCGCTTCATCCAGACGAACCTGGAGATGGACGGCTTTCGCGTCATCAGCGCATCCAACGGGCTGGACGCGCTGGAGAAGGTGCGCACCGAATTGCCCGACCTGGTCATCCTGGACGTGATGATGCCCGAGATGGACGGGTTTGAAACGCTGGAGATGATCCGCGAGCACAGCGATGTGCCGGTGATCATGCTGACCGTCAAGAGCGAAGACAGCGACAAACATCAGGCGTTCACGGCGGGCGCCGACGATTACCTGACGAAACCCTTCAGCCCCCGCGAACTCACCGACCGCGTCAAGGCCGTGCTGCGTCGCGCGGGTGGGCTGTCGGCCTCCAGGGAAGCGCCCATCGTGGTGGACGACCGCCTCCAGATTGACTTTGCGCGGCGGGAAGTTATCGTAGAGGGCAAGCGCATCAAACTCCGCCCCACCGAGATGCGGCTGCTGTATCACCTGGTGGAGAATGCGGGCTGGATTGTGCCCAACGAGACGCTCCTGCAGAAGGTGTGGGGGCCCGAGTACGTGGACGACGTGCAACTTCTGCGCATCTACATCGCGTACCTGCGGCAGAAGATAGAGAAGGATTCCTCCAACCCGCAGTACATCCTCACGGAGCGGGGCTACGGGTATCGGTTTGTGAAGTTTGGGGAGAAGTAAACGGTGCCACGTCATGGTTCCCACTCGGACCTAACTCGCTATGTAAAATGTAACGCACAAAGCGCTTGGATACGGAGGTCTGTGAAATGAGGATTTCTGGCAAGCCACCGATCCCACGCATAGAGTCGTTGTCCGTTAAGAACTACCGCGCATTGCGAGACCTTGAACTGAAACAGATTGCCCCTCTGACAGTCTTCCTGGGGCCTAACGGCAGCGGCAAGTCCACCATCTTTGATGTGTTCGCCTTCCTCTCCGAATGTTTCACTGTAGGTCTGCGCAAAGCCTGGGACAAGAGGGGGCGGTTCAAAGAACTTCGCACGCGTGGTTGCGAGGGGCCGATTGAGTTTGAACTGAAGTACCGCGAAGAACCGGGCACGCCGGTTATCACATACCACCTGGCGATAGATGAAGGCGCACGCGGGCCTTTTGTGGCCGCCGAGTGGCTACAGTGGCGACGGAAAGAACGGGGAAGACCCTTTCGCTTCCTGGATTTTAGAGAAGGGGCCGGTCGTGTCGTCAGTGGTGAAGTGCCCGATGAGCAAGACCAGAGACTTGAGGAACAACTGGACTCCCCAGAAATGCTAGCCGTTAGTACGCTCGGCCAGTTTGCAAAGCACCCGCGCGTGAGCGCGCTCCGCCGTTTTATCACTGGCTGGTACCTTTCGTATCTTACCGCGGACAACATACGAGGCACTCCTGAAGCCGGCCCCCAAGAAAGGTTATCCGCCTTCGGAGACAACCTACCCAACGTCATCCAATTCCTCAAAGAACAGCATCCGGAACGCCTTTCAGAAATCATCAAAACGCTAACGCGCCGCGTACCCCGATTAGAAAAGGTAGATGCAGAACTGTTAGCGGACGGGCGGTTGCTCCTACAGATCAAAGACGCGCCCTTCGAACGGCCGATCCTATCCAAGTTTGCCTCAGATGGGACGCTGAAAATGTTGGCCTACCTAACCGTGTTGTACGACCCTGAACCGCCTCAACTCATTGGCATTGAGGAGCCTGAAAACCATCTCCACCCGCGGCTGCTGCCCGAGCTGGCAGAAGAATGCCGCAATGCGTCTGCGCGCACGCAGTTGATGGTAACAACGCACTCTCCGCACTTTGTGAATGGCCTGCGCCCAAACGAACTGTGGGTTCTATACCGCGACGAACAGGGATATGCCCAGGCCCGCCGCGCAGCAGATATGCAAGGCATCAAAGAATTCGTAGAGAACGGAGCGCTCCTGGGTGACCTGTGGATGGAAGGGTACTTTGAGGTAGGCGACCCGCTTACTGCGGCGGGCGGCCCAAAGCCACCGGCTCGTTGACTCAGCGGGAGTGCTGCCCTATGCACGTAGAGTTTCTCGTTGAAGAATCTTCGGCTGAGGTTGCTCTGCGGTACCTCGTTCCGCAGATACTGGGAAATGCTGCTACCTACGATATTCACCCCTATCAAGGCAAACAGGACTTATTACGCAAGTTACCGGCCCGGTTGAGCGCGTACAAGAAGTGGATGCCTGACGAGTGGTACATCGTTGTTCTGGTGGACGCCGACGATGAAGATTGCCGGGAACTCAAAGCACGGCTAGAGGCTGCCGCGCGACAGGCAGGTTTCGCTACCAAATCTGCTCCGGCCAATGATGGGAAGTTCAGGATTCTGAACCGCGTGGCTATGAAAGAACTTGAGGCCTGGTTCTTTGGGGACGTTGAAGCCATTCGCGCTGCATACCCGCGCGTTCCTCGAACCCTGGCAAAGCGCACTCGCTATCGCAACCCTGACAGCATCCAGGGCGGCACCTGGGAAGCCTTGGAGCGAGAACTGCAGCGAGCTGGCTACCACCGCGGCGGTCTGGACAAGATTGCCGCTGCCCGCAGTATATCTGCACATATGCGTCCGGAACGTAACAAGTCCAGGAGTTTTCGAGTATTCTGCGACGGTCTTCGCGCCATGGTAGGCGGATAGGCTTTCAGAAGGAGCCCCCCAGCGCCGCCGCCACCGCCTGCACCACATCCCCAACCCGAAACGGCCGCACCAGCGTCCGGAAGGCGATGCGGCGCGCATCCGCGTAGCGCTCGCCCCCGTAGGCGCTCATCAGGACGACCAGCCGGCGGCCGTCCAGCGCCAGGGCCACGCGCACCGCCTGCTCCGGCGACAGGCCCGCCTCATGCCCCAGGTCCAGCACGATGACGCGGGCCTCCACCTCGCCCGTAAGCAGGCCCCGCAGCGCCTCGCTCGCCGTGGGCCACGCGCAAACGCGCAGGCCCCGCTCCTCCAGTTCCGCCACGAGCAGGGAGCGGGGCCTCATGTCGTCCATCACAATCGCCACGTCGTACACGCCGCACCTGTCATCTTCTCGGTGCGCCGGGCGGCTGCCGGCCACGCCCGCGGTCGCATCAGATCGCCTCGGGCACAACCTCGGACTCGGCCTCTGGCTCGGCCTCCGGCTGCTCCTTTGGCGGGCGCAGGGCCGCCTTCAGCAGTTCGTCCACCCGCTCCACCAGAACGAACTCCATCTCCTTGCGGACGTCCTCCGGAATGTCGTCCAGGTCGGCCTCGTTGCGCTTGGGCAGGATGACCACCTTCAGCCCGGCGCGGTGGGCCGCCAGCACCTTCTGCTTCACGCCGCCGATGGGCAACACCTGCCCGCGCAGCGTGATCTCGCCTGTCATGCCCACGTCGGCGCGCACCGGCCGATTGGTGAGCAGGCTCGTGATGGCCGTGATCATCGCCACGCCGGCGCTCGGCCCATCCTTCGGCACCGCTCCGGCCGGCACGTGGATATGCAGGTTGCTCTTCTCAAACAGCGACGAGTCAATCCCCAGTTCGTGGGCCTTCGCCTGCACGTAACTGTAGGCAATCTGCGCCGACTCCTTCATCACGTCGCCCAACTGGCCGGTCAGGGTCAGGCCACCTTTGCCGGGCATCTTCGTAGCCTCAATGAACAGCACATCGCCGCCCACGGGCGTCCACGCCAGGCCCGTCGCCACGCCGGGGATTTCGGTGCGCTCGGCCGCATCCGAGAAGTACTTGGGCTTGCCCAGGTACTCGCGCACGCGCTCCGGCGTAATCTCAATCCCGTCGGTGATCTTGCCGCCGGCCACTTCCACCGCGACCTTGCGGCACACGCTGCCGATCTCGCGCTCCAGGTTGCGCACGCCGGCCTCCCGCGTGTAGTCGCGGATGATGGTCTTGATGGCCTCCTCGGTGAACCGCACTTCGCCCTCGCGCAGGCCGTTCACCTTCTGCTGGCGCGGGATCAGGAACTGCTCGGCAATGCGCACCTTCTCGTACTCGGTGTAGCCGTCCAGCCGGATGATCTCCATGCGGTCGCGCAGCGGCTCCGGAATCGGATCCAGCAGGTTGGCCGTCGTGATGAAGATGACATCGCTCAGGTCAAAATCCACGTCCAGGTAATGGTCGCGGAACGCATGGTTCTGCTGCGGATCCAGCACCTCCAGCAGCGCGCTGGACGGGTCGCCCCGCCAGTCCATGCCGATCTTGTCCACTTCGTCCAGCATGAAGACCGGGTTGCGCGTGCCGGCGCGCTTGATGGCCTGGATGATGCGGCCCGGCATGGCGCCGATGTAGGTGCGCCGGTGCCCGCGAATCTCGGCCTCGTCGCGCATCCCGCCCAGGCTCATGCGGGTGAACTGCCGCCCCAGCGCGCGGGCGATGGACCGGCCCAGGCTCGTCTTGCCGACGCCGGGCGGCCCCACGAAGCACAGGATAGCGCCCATCGCCTCCGACGCGTCGCCCTTCTCGGCCTCGTCGGGGACAACCCCGCGCTCGGCCACGAGTTTGCGCACCGCCAGGTACTCCAGAATGCGATCCTTGACCTCCTGCAAGTCGTAGTGGTCCTCGTCCAGCACGCGGCGCGCGTTCTCTATGTCCAGGTTGTCCTCGCTCAACTTGGACCAGGGCAGTTCCACCAGCCAGTCCAGGTACGTCTTGATGACCGAGTATTCCGCAGCCTGAGGCGGCATCTTCTCCAGGCGCTTGAGTTCGCGCATGGCCTCTTTGTACGCCTCTTCGGGCAGGCCCGCCGCCTCTATCTTCTTGCGGTACTCCTCGGCCTCGGCCACCGCCTCGTCGGTCTCGCCCAATTCGCGGCGGATGGCCTCCAGTTGCTGGCGCAGGAAGTACTCGCGCTGCTGCTTGGTCATCTCCTCCTGCGCGTCCTCGGTGATCTTCTGGCCCAGCGACAGCAGTTCCCGCTCGCGCGTGAGATGCGAGATGAGCCGCCGCATCTTGTCGTTCAGGCGATCCAGTTCCAACAACTGCTGCATGTCCTTCATGTCCATGCGCGTGTTGGCCGCGATCATGTAGGTCAGATGGCGCGGGTTCTCCAGTTGCTCCAGGAACAGCGCCACTTCCTTGGGCAGGTTGGGCATCAGGTTGATGACCTCCCGCGCCACCTGCAACAGCGTGCGGCGCAGCGCCTCGGTCTCCACCGATTCGGGCTCCACGATGTCCGGCGCCACCGACACCCGCGCCTTCAGGTACGGGCTGGTCGCCGTCCACACGTCAATCTTGATGCGCTCAAGACCCTGGACGATGACCTGCAGGTCGCCGTCGTCGCCGCGGATGACCCGATGGATGTACGCTACCGTGCCGACCTCGTAAATCTGGCCCGGCAGCGGCTCCTCTATCTCCGGCTCCTTCATCGCCATAAGGCCGATGAGGTGGTTGCCCGCCAGCGCGTCCTCTACAAGCCGCACCGACCGCGGGATCCCCACCGCCAGCGGGATCATCGCAAACGGAAGCGCCACCGTATTCCGCAGCGGCAGAATCGGCAGTTCCTCCGGTATCTTCGCCAACAGGCCCTGAGCCTGATCCTCCAAACCCTTCAGCGTTGCCAACATATCCCTCTCCTTTGCTTACACTTGCTCCCTGACTTCGCTTGCCTCCGGGGCCACAACCGTGAACACGAGTTCGCCCCCGTCGGCATCCACCACCACGTGATCCCCGTCGCGCACCTCGCCCAGGAGCATCTTGGTGGCCAGCGGATCCTGGATTCGCCGCTGCAACACCCGCTTCAGCGGGCGAGCGCCGTACACCGGATCGTATCCCTCTTCCATAATCCGCTCTTTGGCCGAATCTGTCAACTCCAGGGTGATCTTGCGCCCGCTCAACAGACGGCGCAGGTTGCGCAACTGAATCTCAATGATCTGCTTCATGTGCTCGCGGGTCAGCGCATGGAAAATCACGATTTCGTCCACGCGGTTCAGGAACTCGGGCCGGAAGTGCGCGTTCATGGCCTCCATGACCTTGCGCCGCATGGCCTGCTCGTCGCCGACCAGGTCGCGAATGTACTGGCTCCCGATGTTGCTGGTCATGATGATGACGGTGTTCTTGAAGTCCACGGTGCGCCCGTGCCCATCCGTCAGCCGCCCATCATCCAGCATCTGCAACAGGACGTTGAAGACCTCCGGGTGCGCCTTCTCAATCTCGTCAAACAGGACGACGCTATAGGGACGGCGGCGCACCGCCTCGGTCAACTGGCCGCCCTCCTCGTACCCCACGTACCCAGGCGGAGCGCCGATGAGGCGGGCGACCGTATGCCGCTCCTGGTACTCGCTCATGTCAATGCGCACCATGTTGTGCTCGTCGTCAAACAGGAATTCGGCCAGCGCGCGGGCCAGTTCGGTCTTGCCTACGCCCGTCGGCCCCAGGAAGATGAACGATCCGATGGGGCGGTTCGGGTCTTGCAGGCCGGCGCGCGCCCGCCGCACCGCAGCCGACACGACGCGAATGGCCTCGTCCTGGCCCACCACCCGCTCGTGCAGCCGCTCCTCCATGTGGATCAACTTCTCCACCTCGCCTTCCAGCAACTTGGTTACCGGTATGCCGGTCCACTGGCTCACGACCCGCGCCACATCCTCGGCGTCCACCTCTTCCTTGAGCAACGCGCCGCCAACCTGCAACTCACGCAGGCGGGCCTCGGCCTCGGCCAGTTGTCGGTTGAGTTCGTTGAGTCGGCCGTAGCGGAGTTCCGCCGCCTTCTGCAAGTCGTAGTTGCGCTCGGCCTGCTCAATCTCCACCTGCACCTTGTCTATCTCGCTCTTGATCTGGCGGACGCGAGAGATGGCCTCTTTCTCGGCGTTCCAGCGCACGGTCAACTGCGCGCTCTTCTCGCGCAGGTCGGCCAGTTCTTTCTCAAGAGCCTCCAGGCGCTCGCGGCTGGCCGCATCCTTCTCCTTCTTCAGCGCCTCGCGCTCAATTTCCAGTTGCATGATGGCGCGGTCTATGGCGTCAATCTCCTGCGGCTTGGAGTCAATCTCGGTGCGCAGGCGGCTGGCCGCCTCGTCTATCAGGTCAATGGCCTTGTCGGGCAGGTAGCGGTCCGAGATGTAGCGATGCGACAAAGTCGCCGCCGCGATCACGGCGCTGTCGGTGATGCGCACGCCGTGATGCACCTCATAGCGCGCCTTCAGGCCACGAAGGATGGAGATGGTCTCCTCCACGCTCGGCTCGTCCACGAAGACGGGCTGGAATCGGCGCTCCAATGCCGCGTCCTTTTCAATGTGCTTGCGGTACTCGTCCAGCGTCGTCGCGCCGATGGCGTGCAGTTCGCCGCGGGCCAGCATGGGCTTCAGCATGTTGCTGGCGTCCATGGCGCCCTCGGCAGCGCCCGCCCCCACCAGCGTGTGCATCTCGTCAATGAACAGGATGATCTGCCCTTCCGCGGCCTGAATCTCTTTGAGCACGGCCTTGAGCCGCTCCTCAAACTCGCCGCGATATTTCGTCCCCGCGACCAACGCGCCCAAATCCAGCGCAATGACGCGCTTGTCCTTGAGCGTGGCCGGCACGTCGCCGCGCACAATGCGCTGCGCCAGGCCCTCCACGATGGCGGTCTTGCCGACGCCCGGCTCGCCGATGAGCACGGGGTTGTTCTTGGTGCGTCGGCTGAGAATCTGGATCACGCGGCGAATCTCCTCGTCGCGGCCGATGACGGGATCCAACTTGCCCTTGCGGGCCTCATCCGTCAGGTCGCGGCCGTACTTCGCCAGCGCCTCATACTGCGCTTCCGGGTTGGGGCTGGTAACGCGCTGGGAGCCGCGAATGCCCGCCAGCGCCTGCATGATGGCCCCGTAGTCCACGCCGTGCCGCGCCAGCAGGTCGCGGATAGGCCCGGCCTGCGGTTGGGCCATGGCCATCAGCAAATGCTCGGTGGACGTGTACTCGTCGCGCATGTTCTCGGCGATCTTCTCGGCCTCCTCAAGGATGCCGGCCAGGGCCCGCGACATGCCCACCTGCGTCGCGCCGCCGTAGGCCCGGGGCTTGCGGGCCAATTCCTGCTCCACGCTCTGCATCAGCAGCGCGCGATCCACCCCGATCTTGTCCAGCACAGACGGAACCACGCCGCCCTCCTGCTCCACCAGGGCTTTGAGCAGGTGTTCGGCGTCTATCTGAGGATGATTGTATTCTTGCGCCAGGTTCTGGGCTTCCAGAACGGCCTCTTGCGCCTTCTGCGTAAAGCGATCAAACCGCATACTTCTCCCTCCATGAGTTCGGTATGAATCCAGGCAGGCGCATACGCTTGCATGCGCCTCTGCTGGTAATATACGCACCAAACGTAAGAAAAGGGTTAGAGCAGTGTATGCGTAGGGTAAGAGACGCGCGGCCGTGGTTTTCGTGCCTTTCGTGTCCTTCGCGATCCAAACGCCCCTCACCCTAACCCTGGAGTTTGGCTCTTTTATCTGAATGTTGGGGCTACAGAAGGGCTGGAAACAGGTGCAAAGAGGCCCGAAGCGGGCTAACTCCTGGCTGAAGACAGGGCCGCATTATACAGACCGCTCAACCA
>DAOTVT010000168.1:0-19058 GCA_034436295.1 Anaerolineae bacterium
TTCGTCACCACACCTTTGCTGGTCGTTCTGCTCCTGTTCGCCAATGACTTCGTCACCATGTCCATCGCCACGGATCGCGTGCGCGCCTCGCGTAAGCCCGACCGCTGGGATGTGCGCGGCATGCTCCTTCCGGCTCTCAGCCTGGGCTTGCCGGTCTTGGCGTTGACCTTCGGCATCTTCCTCGCTGGCCGCAGTTTCCTGCATTTGTCTGTGGCGGAACTACAAACGCTTTCGTTTCTGACACTGGTTTTCACCGCGCAGGGCATGATCTACCTGGTGCGCGAACGGCATCATTTCTGGGTTTCACGGCCCGGCGGGTGGATGATACTCGCCTCCGCGCTGGCCATCCTGATCGTCATACTGCTGGCGACCTTCGGAATTCTGATGCAGGCGATTCCGCTTTGGCTATCGCTCAGCACGCTGGCGTTGGTCGCGATGGCCCTGTTGGGGCTGGATTTTCTCAAGGTTCAGGTCTTTCAGAAGCTTAACCTCCGCTAAACGGGAGGCGAGAATGAGAGAATTCTCATCGTGATTTCACGGTCTTCTTACTTGACTCCTGTATACTGAAACCAGAATGATGCTCTGGGCATGCACGGGGTATCATTCAGAAAACCAGAATTCAGTGATAGGAGGTTACCGTGAAAGTGAACAAGCGTATTGCAGGAGCGATAGTCGGCATCAGTCTGTTGGTGGCAGGCGTGGGGGCTAACGCCGCGCTCGCTCAGAATCCCACTCCTCCCACGCCACCCGCGGCGGTTCAGCAAGAGGCTGGCCCTGATGACCAGGTGCGGGTGCCATCCTATGCCGGCAGTATCGTGGTGGATCAGGCCCAATATGAGGGCATGAGCGAAGCAGACGAGGCTGCTGCCCTGCAGAAGATGGCGACCATCAGTGCCGACCAGGCAAAGGCGGCTGCCGAGGCGGCCAACCAGGGCGCCACTGCCGTGAAGGTGGAGTTGGACAACGAAAACGGCGTCCTGGTCTACAGCGTGGAGCTGAGCAACGGCCTGGATGTGAAAGTGGACGCCGGCAATGGCGCGATCTTGCACAGCGAGCAGGCTGAGGCAAACGGGGACCACGACAACGTGCAAGAAGAGCACGGGAGCCAGGCAGACGATGCTATAGAGACGCCTGGGGTAGAGGATGCTGTAAGCCGGTAAACGCCGGAGACCACGGCCCTGCTTTCAGCACGGAACGGATCGTCCTGGGGGCCCAAGGTGATTGTAGTCATCTTGGGCCCCCCAGCTATTCTGCTCGGGAAGTTACGCAGTAAAGGAAGGGAGAAGTCTCCCCCTGTCCTTTCGGCGACATCGCTCCCTTCTGTTTAGCAGGGCCGCGCGACCAGTGCCTGCAGGCGACAGCGTCCGTGCGGCGTGGCTGAGCTGGGTGCGGTCATGCCCTCTCGCATGCCCCGCCGCTCCCTGTGCTGCGCAGATGGCTTGACATAACACTCGTCTCGCCCCATTTGACAACGCTCCGAACCTGTGGTATGCTGTCCCTGTAACTGAATACTCCGGCGCGGGGACCACATGGGGTTCCCCGCAACTCGTGACGGCAAGGACAGGAGTCCAGGCGACTCCTTGGTCTCTGCCGTTTTTGTTTGCCCTCAAACTGGACCGGGAGGATGGGATGAAAGTCCGCAAAGGCGCACTGCCGCTCGTTGGAGTTGCCGTTCTGGGGCTGGTGACCTTCGCTGTTGTGTTGGCGTTTCTTTCCGGCGTCTCTCGCAGCGCCGAAGTCGTTGTGGCAAGTCGGGGCCTCGCTGCAGGGACTCGCCTGACTGCGGCGGATGTGGCGCTCAAGCGCATTCACGCCTCTGCTGTCCTCCAAGATGCCCTGGCCGACCCCGCCGAGGCCGTGGGGCAGGTGCTGTCTGCGCCGCGCCTCGCGGGCGAGCAAATCCCGCGTTCGCTGGTGGGCGACCGGGCCGTTTCCGGGATTGCGGCGACGCTGCCGCCGGACTGGCGAGCGATTGCCGTCCGGGTGGACCAGGCCACGGGCCTTGCCGGTGTGCTGCGCGCGGGCGACCGGGTAGAGGCTGTGGCGGTTCTGGACGGCGAGACCCTGGGGTACGCCGCAAGCGAAGACAGCGCTGGCGCTCGGTCCCGCATCGTTCTCCACGACCTGCAGGTGCTACTGGTGCCGCAGACGTTTCGGTACGAGGAGGCCTCGGCGGATGAATCTGGCTCCCTTGCGCTGGCTCCAGTGCGCACGACGACGTCGGCTCAGGCGTCCTCGGTCATCGTCCTGGGCGCGCCGGTTACGCCGACGGTGATTGCCCTGCTCCCTGTGGACGCGCCGAAGGTCAAGACCCTCGGCGCGACGGAGCCGGTTACGCCGACCCTCCTGGCAAGCCCGGTGGAACTGCTGGCGCTGTTGAATGCGAAGGGCGTCATCCATTTGGCCCTCCAGCCGGTGGAACGGGAGATCGTGCAGACCGGCGGCATTGCCTGGGACGACCTCGTCCGCGATCTGGTTCTCCCTGCGGAGGGTCGGCGATGAGCGAGGAACCGGTACGTCTGCTCCTTTCGGAGGGCGACCCGCGCGCCCTTGGGGCCCTGGTGGTGGCTGCCGGCGCCGAACCGGCCCGTTGTGCCGTGGTCTCCATTGCCCCGACCGCGGATGTGCTGCGGCAGAACCTGGCGGACGTTCAGCCTGAGGTTGCGATTGTGGACGCGGAACTGCTGGGTGAAGCCGGTGAGCGCGACTTCCTCGCCCTGCTTTCATCGCTGAAGAAGACGGCGGCCGTGGTTCTGCTTCCCGCCCAGTGGCAGCAGATGGCTGCGCGGCTTGGGGCGCACGACCGGGTGCGGGACGTGGCGATCAAGCCGGTGTCTCCGGCGCGGGTGGTGGAGCGGGCCATTGAGATTGGCTTGGCGGAACGGGAGCGTCGGCGGGAACTGGAGCCTGGCGCGGCGTATCTGGACGCGCTGCCCCACCGCGGGCCGACAGTCGCCGGGCAGAAGGTCATCGCGGTGGGTGGGTTCAAGGGAGGGCCTGGCAAGACGACCATCGCCGTCAACCTGTGGTATCAGTTGTGCCGGACGGTGGGGCCTTCGCTGCTGATGGGGTTTGACACTCCCGACGACCTGCGGGTGCAGTTGGGGCGCGAACCGCGCCCGAATATGCTGACCTTCTTTCGGCGTCCTGGCGCGGAGGGGTTTGCCCACTCGGTGCAGGCGTACAACGGGTTTGATGTCCTTCTGGCCCCGGACGATGCGGTGGAAGCGGCGAGAGTTACGCCGGAGATGATCCGAGAGTTGATTCTGACCGCCCGCGACCGGGACTACCCGGCCATCCTGATGGACGTGCCGCCCACGTTCTCGGACGCGGCCATTGAGCCGCTGTTGCGCTGCAACGTGCTCCTGCTGGTGGTGGAGCCGGACTACGCCAACCTGAGCAAGGCGATAGAGGGGTTGCGGTTGATCACCTCTGGGTTTGACGAGCGGAACCGGATCACGCGGGACAAGGTGCGGCTGGTGGTCAACAAGATGACGTCTGTGGCGCGGCTGTCGTTGCGGGACATGGAGGGGGTGTTTCGGCGGGGGCTGGACGGGTGGTGTCCGCCGGTGGTGGGGGTGGTGCCGTACGACGAGTGGGTGCGGGAGGAGCAGGTGGAGTACCGATTGCCGCTGGTGCGGGGTGGGCCGTTTGCGGAGGGTATTGAACGGTTGGCCCAGAGCCTGATGCCCCAGGCGGGGCGAGCCGGAGCCAACCGCCGCTCCGCGTGGCGATTGCCGCGCATCCGGTTGGGATGACCGCGAAATGGGGGAATGACATGAGCAACCGGGCCTTGTTGAACCGCGTGCGGGCCGACCGGCTGTCGGGGGCGCTGCTGACGGAACAGACGCAGGCGGACCTGGTGGAGCAGGTCCGGGCCGCGGTGACCGCCGAGTTTCGGCCCGAAGCCCTCCTGTCTCCTGACGAGGCGACGGAGCCTCGCATTCGGGAGCGGATTCGCTTCCATGTGGGGGCAGTGGCCGAACAGAGGGGGTTGTGTTTCACCGCAGCGCAGGAGAACGCGCTTGCGCAGCATGTGGAGCGGTTGCTCCTGGGATGGGGATTCCTGGAGGAATTCCTGCCGCCCGCGCGGGACGACCTGACGGAGGTTGCCCTTGGGCCGGACGGGACGTTGTACGTGAAGCGGAAAGGGGGGTTCCGATTTGAGCAGGCCGAAGGGTTTCAGGCTCCGCCGCCGGAGGAGGTTCGGCGGGTGATCCAGGCCATTCTTGGGCCGCTGGGACGGCGTGCGACCGAGGCGGAACCGATTGTATCGGCGAGGCTTCCCCGGACCGAGCGGATGCCTGCGGGCGCGCGGGTGCACGTGGTCTTGCCTCCCATCGTCAATGGGCGCGGGTACCCGGCGCTCAACGTTCGTTTGTTTGAGGAGGCGCCGATCACGGCGGAGCGATTGCTGTCGTGGGGGGCGTTGAACGAGGAGATGATCGGGTTTCTGCGAGAGGTCATTGGCAGGCGGCGCAGCGTGCTGATTGCGGGAGGGACGGGGACGGGGAAGACGACGCTGTTGAACATGGTATCCGAGTTCATCCCGAGGGATGACCGCGTCGTCAGCATTGAGGACACGCAGGAACTGCGGCTGAACGCGCCGCACTGGGTGGCGATGGAGGCCCGCGCGCCATCCATTGAGGGGAAGTATGGGGTGACGGCGCTGGACCTGGTCAACGCGGCGCTGCGGATGACGCCGGATTGGATCATCGTTGGGGAGGTGCGGGCTGGAGACGTGGCGGCGGCCTTGCTGCAGACCCAGATTTCGGGCCATGCGGGGCTGTCCACGATCCACGCCCGCTCGCCGTGGGAGACGGTCCAGACGTTGATTCTGCGCTGTCTGCAGAGCGGGCAGTTTCCCCGGGTGGAGGCGATCAAGGTGCTGATCGCCCTGGCGGTGGACGTGATGGTGCAGTTGGAGTGGGACGGCGGGGGTGTGCGCCGTGTCAGCCGCATCGCCCAGGTGGAGCGCGACCTGAGGGGCGGCGACGTGCGCTTGAGCGACCTGTTTCGGTGGGATCCGACGGCGGAGGAGCCGACCTGGGAACGGGTCGGCGAGTACACGAGGGGGTAGGGATGCCATCGCCTTTGCCTGCTGCGGTTCTGACAACGATGACGGTCCTGGTAGCGGTGTACACGCTCGTCTTCCGACCGGGGGCGGCGCGCTCGCAGCGGGTGCGGCAGTGGGAGCAGATCTCGGGGCAAGCCCCTGAACCCGAAGTGGTTTCTGGCAAGGCCCTGGAGCAGCGTCTTCAGGCGGCGGGGTGGACCCTGTCGCGCGCGGAGTTTCTGCTGCTATCGGTTGGTCTGGGCGTCGTCGCCTGCGTCGTTGCGTTTGCGTTGGGCCTGCCGCCGCTGGTGGCCCTGGTTGCAGGATGTGCCGTCGGAACCCTGCCGCGCTCCAGGCTGGCGGGCAGGGAACGCGCCCGGTGGCGGGCGGTGGACAGGGAATTGGCCGGGGCCCTGTCGCTGCTGGTGGGCAACCTGCGGGTGCAACCCGACCTGGCGGAGGCGCTGCGATTGACCGCGGCGACGCTCCAGGCGGGTGGGCAGCCTCACGTGGCGCAGGAGTTTTTGCGCGCCGCCGCGGAGATGCGGGCGCTCGGTGCGGAAGCCGCCTTTCGTGCCCTGCAGGACCGTTCTCCGTCGCCTTCGCTGGACCTGGTGGCGGGTGCGCTGCAGTTGTATGTGGAAGTGGGAGGGGATTTCATCCCGATTCTGGAGAAGGAAGCGGGCGCCATCCGCGAGATGATCGCGGCGCGGGAGGAAGCGACTACTTCCGACACCGATGCCCTGCTGGCGGGCAAGGCGATCCCGGCGCTCCTTGGGATGGTTACCCTGGGGCTCCTGCGCGATCCGACGTTCGGCGCGTTCTACCGTTCGTTGCCCGGGCAATTGATCCTGCTCGTCTGCGGTGGGGCCATGGCGGTGGGTTATGCCGCGATGAAGTCCATGGTGGAGGAGGTGGTGTAGATGGCGATTCTGGCGGCGTTCCTGGTGGCCGTGCTCGTTGCGGCTCTGTTGTACGAGGGGCTTCCTGTGGCTGCGTCGGTGCGGGTGGAGCAGTATGAGACGGTGGCCGGTCTTCGGCCAGCGGGGCAGGGCAGACTTCCCTTCTGGCGGGCGGTGCTCGTGCCCTTCAACCGTTTGGGGCGGAACCTGCCGTCAAGCCTGGCGGGGAGGGCGCGGAGGCAACTGTACTGGGCGCAGCGAGCCGGGGCCTGGGTGGGGTGGGATGAGGCGAGTTTCCTTGGACTCCGCCTGGCCGGGGCGGTAGTGGGATTCCTGCTGACTGCGTCGGCGCCCATGGGCATCCTCGTGGCGGGCGCGTTTTTGGGCTGGTGGCTTCCTGGGATGATGCTGGCGGGCCGCGCGCGGCGGGTGGAGCGAGCGTTTCGCCGGGAACTGCCGGACGTGGCGCACCTGCTGTCCATGCTGGTATCGGCGGGGCTGTCGGTGGATCAGGCGTTGGAGCGGATTGCGGCGCAGCGGGGGTTGGTGGCGAGGTGGCTGGGGGAAGGGCTGGCGCAGTCGCGGGGGCAGAGGCGGATGGAGGTTCTGCTGCGACGGGCGGAAGAGACGGGACTGGTGGAGCTGGTGAACTTCGTCGCGCAGTTGGGCGAGATGGAAAGGGCAGGAACGGGCGTGGAGGGATTGCTGGATGGGCTGGCGCAGGACATGTCCACGGCCTACCGCGCGGAGGCGTTGCGCCGGGCGAAGGTCGTAGGATCGCAGTTGATTCTGCCGATTCTGGCGTTCTACCTGCTGCCGTACCTGGTGGCGATCGGGGCGCCGATGGTGGCGTCCATGTTGAGGTTGTTTCAATAACCCAAGAACGAGGAGGAAACCCATGAAACGAGGTGTGTGGCTGGCGGTTTTGGTTGTGTTGTTGGGGATGGCAGGGCTTGCCCCCGCGGCTGCGCAGGGGCCGATGCACACCGTATCGGGCCGCGTGTTCCTGGATGCGAACCGGAACGGGGTGTGGGACGCGGGAGAAGGGCCTGTGGACGCCGACGCTTCCCCCGTCGTCACGGCAGGTCGCTATTGGGCGGAGGTTGCTGCGGACGGCACGTATCAGTTGCGCTTGCCGGCAGGGACGCACCGCATTCGTGTCTCCGTGGTGAGCCGCAGGCGGCTGGTGTCCACGACGGCGCCCTGTGTTGTGCTGTCGGTGGATTCCGATTGCGGCGAGGTGAACTTCGGATTCGCGGCGTCGGAACCTGAAGCCAGGAAGCCTGGGTTGCCGATGCTCCCGAAGGTGCGTACCCCGCTGAAGAAGATGCCGACGCCCAGGGAGCCTGGGTTGGTGAGACCATAGCGGACAGGTTCGGGTACTGGACTACCCTTTTGGGGGTCCAGTACCCGTTGGCTGCAGGAGCAAGAAATGGTTGCGGGACTGTGGAAGGCGTTGGTATGGGTGACGGCCCTTGCGCTGGCCTGGATGCCGGCGTCTGCGCCCGAACTCCACACGGATGGGGTCGGGATGGCTGAAGGGATCGTGCACAATGCGGTGGACTGCACGGTGGCCTTCTACTTCTGGGATGCCGTAGCGTGGCAGTGGGCCGGATGGAAGGTAGCCGGGCCGTGGGCGAGTGTGTCCCTGGAGGGGATACCTATCGCGCAGGACAAGGATGGCTACTGGCGGGTGGACGTGTTCCGGTGCGCCCAGATCATGAACCTCCCATATCGGGTGGGTAGCCTGTGGGTGCAGTCGGATGGCATGAACCTGGCAGTAACCAACCGGACGTGTTGCGCGGGAGGTACGAGCACGCCGACGGCAACGCCGACCCGGACGCCGACGGCTACCGCAACCCGCGCGGCGACGAATACGGCCACCCGGACGCGGACGGCTACAGCGACTCCGACAGGGACTGCGACGGCCACGTCGACCCCGACGTGGACACCGACTGAGACGGCTACCCGGAGCGCGACGCCTACTCCGACTGATACCGCGGCACCGACGAGGACGGCGACTGCAACAGGCACGTCGACCCCGACGTGGACACCGACCGAGACGGCTACCCGGAGCGCGACGCCCACTCCGACCGATACCGCGGCACCGACGAGGACGGCGACTGCAACAGGCACGTCGACCCCGACGTGGACACCGACTGAGACGGCTACCCGGAGCGCGACGCCTACTCTGACCGATACCGCGACACCAACGAGGACGGCCACCTACACAGCCAGCGCGACGCCGACTCCGACCGGCACGGCTACGGCAAGCCCGACCGCGACGGGCGCTCCCACCCACACCGCGACAGCGAGCCTAACGGCGAGTCGCACACCGACGGCGCCCCCTACACCAACGCGGACAGATACGGCGACACCGACTCTGACCCACAGCCCAACGGCTACTGCGACACAGACGCCCGTGGATACGCCAACGCGCACGAGCACCTGGACAGCGACCTTGACCCATACCGCTACTGCGGTAACCAGCCCGACCGCGACGGACACTCCAACACGCACCCAGACTGTCCCTCCAACGGCCACATCCACAGATACACCCACACGGACCTCCACACCTACGGTGATGCCCACACGCACACGGACGGCAAGTCCGACGACAAGTCCCACGCCGACGGTTACACCCAGCAGCACGCCGACAGTCACGGACACGGCGGCGCCTACAGCGACGCCAAGCTGGACAAGTGCGCCGACAGCAACGTGGAGTCCAACGGCCACTGCCACGCGGACGTACACGGCGATACCCACGAGCACCTGGACAGCAACGGCCACTCCGACGAGTACGGCTAGGCCGACGAGTACGGCGACGGCTACGGCGACGCGAACGCGGACGCCGACCGCGACGGACACCCCCACGAGTACCCGTACTGCGAGCCCAACGCCAAGTTGCACACCGATTCCGACGGATACGCTGACGCCCACGCAGGCGGCGCCTACAGCGACGCGGGCAGGCACGGCTACGCCGACTCCGAGCAGGATGCCGACCATGACGGGGACTGCCACGCGGACAGCAACGGCAACGCCCATGCCAACGCGCACCGGCACGGCGACGCCGACCGCCACCGGCACTTCTACAGCCAGCCGGACGCCAACGGCTACGCCGCCCTCCAGCGCGGTGGAGACCACGACTCCCACCGCGATGCCGTCGGGTGGGCCTGCGGACGTCCCGGTCCCAATGTCCACTCCGACCCACACGGCGACCGCGGCGCCTTCGGATACGCCACTTCCGCCGGGGCAGACGGTGTCCCCAACGCCAACGGTACCGTCGTTCACCTGTCCGCCATGTCCAACGGCGACGCCGCGGCCCTGCGATTGCGCGGCATGCCCCACACCGACGGCGGTGATGACGGCGACTCCTTCGGGCCCTGTCACGCCGGGCCGTGGGCCCGTTCCAGGGGTGGCCTGCCTTCCATGGCCCCTGCCGGTTCTCTTTCTTGTCTTCACGTTCAACCGGATTCGGGGCGCGATCCTGGAGCGCAATCGCCTGCTGGCGCAGTTGGCAAGGGCTGCTGCGCTCCTGCAACCCTACCTTGAGGAGGAAACCTGGGATGACTGATCGGAACACGAGCCTTTTGATTGGAACCGTGCTGAGTCTGACGTTGCTGTGCGTAATCATCGCCTGGATTGGCGAGCGGATTCACAGCGCCATTCGCGATGGGACCCGCGAGGCGAGGGCGCGCGGGATCAAGCGATTGGCCCTGCTACGAGACGCGGTGGCGCTGAAGAGGGCGGACCTGCTGGAGCGACTGCCCGTTCATGACGGCAACTACCTGCAGAAGTTGAACCAACTTGCCCTGGATGCCACCGGCGCGTCCCAGGGCATGGATCAGGTGATTCGGATGGGGAATGAACCGTGCCCCTATTTGGTTGGCCTGGGCGAGGCGTTCCAGGAGTGCGTCTTCGCCCTGGAGGGTGAGGCGATGGTCAAGGCGGGCGAAGTCCCCCGACGGGTGCGTTGGCATCCGGTGGACGCGGTGTCGGGCGACCTGTTCGCGGTGGAGACGCTGGAGGCCGTTTATCGCCACCTTGCCGCGAGGTACGGGGTCACCGATTTGGCTCTGCCGCATCGCGCAGTCTGGTACCTGGCGGTGATCCCGCCGAAGGGAGGGAAGGGATGAGGGGCATCCGAACCCTTCACGTGATCCTTGCGCTCGTTCTGGGGAGTGCCCTGTGGCTTGGGTACAGGGCGTTGCGCCCGCGACCCGCGCCACCACCGGAAGTGTCCTCCAACACCTGGGAGCAGGTCTTCACGCAGCCGGTGCGGTCGCTGGCTGCAGTGGGGGACATGATTGTGCTGGGGACGTATCAGGGCAGTTACATCCTCCGCGCTGATGGCATGGCTGCTCGGGTCCCCGCCGAGCCTGTGCCCACGGACTCGCCCTGGGCGGGGGTGGTGTTCGCGCTGGCAGCCGATACACAGGGCCGCAGGGTCTACGAAGGGCGCGATCAAGCGTACCCGGTGGGCCTGCTGGACCTGGGTGAAAGCGAGTGGCAATCTTTGCCGGGCCTTGGGGATGGGGAACGCTGGACGGTGTGGTCGCTAGCCGTCGGGGATGCCCTGTATGCAGGCACCGGCAAGGGAGTTTGGGCGCGGTCGCTGGATTCAGAGGCGGGGAAGTGGCAACTCGTTGGTCCTCCCGAAGGGCGCGCGCGGTTGCCGGTGTTCAGCCTGCTCTGCGCGGAACACGGGCTGTATGCCGGCACCTTTGACGGGATCTGGTTGTACAACGATGGCGAATGGCGCTTTCTGGCCGACGGCCCGCGGGGCAAGGTGTTGGCCCTGGCGGAATGGACCTGGGCCGGACAGCGCTACCTGGCTGCGGGAACGGGCGATGGGCTGTTCCTCCAGCGGGGTACCGGACCCTGGCAGCGGGTAGATGGGGACTACCCGGAGGATCCTGTCGTGTACAGTCTGGCTTTTGACGCGAAGGGCGGCATCCTGTTCGCCGGCACGGCGGACGGGGTGGCGCGGCTGGCCTTGTCGGGTGGGGAGGGTGGCGACCGCTGGGAGAAAGTGGGCCTATCGGGGCCGGTTATGGCGCTGGCGTGGCACGAGGGCGCGCTCGTGGCCGGAGGCGACGGCGGGGCCTTTGCGTGGAGAGAAGGGAGGAGGTAGGAGATGCCGCACTCGCGAACGAGAATTGCGATCGTCACGGCGTTGTTCTGCGCCGCGGTGCTGGCCTGGCTCAGCATCGCGCGCGTGCAGCCATCGGCGGGTGCCCGTGGGCTGTGTTCGGGCGCGGAATCCTTTGGGTGCGACGTGGGCGGGGGCTCTGGATTTGCCTTGCGGGTAGTGGTTCGTGATCCTGATGGCAATCCTGTGGCCGGGGCCTGGTGCCGTTGGACGCAGGTGCAGTGCAGCGCGTCGGGGTGCGCGGAGCAGACGCGCTCCGGGCAGACGGACGCCCAGGGAGAGTGGGTCACCGATCACTGCGTGGATTGCTCGCGGGCGTGGACGGTGCTGGTGGAGAAGCGCTGGGAGTTTGACGCATACTCGGCCACCTTTGGCGCGGGCGCGGGGGCCAACGGAGGGACATGCACGCTTCAGGTTGTGCTGACCCGGCCGGCCACGCCGACGCCCACTCGTCCGCCGCAGCCTTCGGCTGATCCGCCATCGGTGTACACGCGGCCGCCGGATGTGGAGGTGTACTACCGGCCCTCGCATCCGTTGGTGGTCGGCCAGGATCCCCAGCGGCGCGGCGTGGACATCTGCCTGCGGGCGATCTCCTATCCCGTTGTCCGCGTTACGTACACGGTGGAGTGGGATGAGGCAGCGGCCCGATGGGTGCAGGTGGCCCACCGGGAGCTGATCCCAGACCCGGTCAACCCGGACGCGCTCTTCATCCGCGCGGACCTGACGGAGGCCTCGGCGCGCTGGATTACGGATGTGTTGGCCCTGCGGTATCCGGGGATATCCATCCGGCAGCCCCGATGGGACATCGCGCCTGGGGCGGGATGGCAGGGTTCCGGCCGCTTGCAGCCGGGTGGGACATACTTGTTCCAGGGATGCGATGAGCGGATACCGTTGGCGGATCCGGGCGTGTACCGGGTTTGGGCGAGCGTATCCACGAGGGGGACGGCCTGGAGCGCGCCGCTGGAGCGAACGGGAGCAATCACGCTGCCCGTGGCCTTTCTGGGCGTGAGTTTGGTGGAGTGAGCGATGAGCATCTGGCTGCGGGTAGGCGTCAGCATCTGGTTGGTCGTGGTGTCCGTTGTGGACCTGCGCGCGCGGCGGATTCCGAACGCGCTGGTGCTGCCCGTGCTGGTCGTGGCTCTGGTATGGCGGCTGGCGCAGGGGAACTGGCTCGTTGCGCTCGCCTGGGTAGGGCTGTACCTTCTGTGGCGGACTGGGTTTCTGGGGGGCGCTGGCGACGCCAAACTGCTGATGGCGCTGGTCGCGCTGTTCCCTGCGGCCGAGTTTGTGCTGATCCTGGGTGCGGTTGTGTTGGCGGTGGCGCTGCCATGGACTGCCATGCGGTACCGGAGACGTTGGGGCGAGTTCGTTCGCGACCTTCGGCCGTCAGAGGAGCGGCTGGAGCGCGAAGGCGTCCCCTTTGCCTGGGTTTATGCCTTGGGTGCATTGGTCCACATGTGGGCAAACCTATCTTGATACGGAGGAAAGGGTCATGAAGAGGTTCTTGAGGGACGACAGAGGGATTGAGGCGACGGAATTGGCGGCGATCATCGCCTTGTTCGTGGTCATCGTGGTGGTCGCGTTCGGCGCGTTCGGGAGCCGGTTGAGCGCGTTCATCGGCGGCTTGGCCGGACGGCTGGGGTTCTGAGAGGTGGGTGCATGAGGCGATTTCTGCGAGGGGAGCGGGGCGTGGAGACCCTGGAGGCGGCCGTCACGCTGCCCCTGATGGTGCTGATCCTGCTGGCCATCGTGGAGTTCGGGTGGGCGGTGTATGCCCAGCAGGTGGCGCAGGAGGCCGCGCGACATGGCGTGCGCATGGGCGTTGTGTCCCAGGGGAACGCGGCTGGCGCGGCCATGTCCGCGGCGTCGCAATACGCCCGCAACGGTGCCTTGCAGGGCGCGCAGGTCAGCGTGCTGGCTCCTGGCGGCGTGGTGGGCACATCGCTGCGCGTGCGAGTGCAGTATGAGGTACCGCACTTCCTCGGGTTCCTGGGATTGCCGCCGCTGGTGGTAACAGGCGAGGCGGAGGGGAGGCAGGAGGGATGGTGAGGCCGTTTCTGCGCGACCGGCGCGGCTACTCGCTGACCTGGGCTGTGGGATTCCTGGCGATCTTGTTCGTGCCCCTGTTGGTGTTGGGCATTGAGGTTGGCCGGTGGGAGCACGCGCGGGGGGAGTTGTACAAGGCGGCGGACTTGGCGGCGCTGGCTGCGGCGCAGGAAGTGGATGTGGCGCACTTCAGGGAGACGGGCGAGGTGCTGCTGCTTCCGTCCGCGTTGGAGGTGGCCGAGCGGTACGTGGCAGCCAACACGGGCTACTTGACGCGGAATGGGATTGCGGCGCACATCGCCGGCATCGCGGTGGACCAGACGCTGCGCGAGGTGGAGGTAACGGTGGTGGCCGACATCTCCGGCCTGTTCCCGGCGTGGGTGCCGCGGGTGGTCATCCGCGGGCGCGGCACGTCGGAGGTAAGGGGGAGGGTACCGTGAGGATAGGCCTGCTGTGTTGAGAAGGCGGCGGGGCAGCGGAGTAGCCTTCTCCCTGGAGGCTACACCCACGGACGTGGCGAATATTCTTGGGCTGGCGCGCTGACCACGGTGTTCCTCGGTTCATTCTACTGCCCATCGCCATGTGCCCCAATCAATCACGCGAGTCTGCGCGCTGGTGTGTATTCTCCACCTCAGCCAGATAACTCCGCAGCAGTGCCTTGAACAGTCTACCGTGGTTCGGCACCTTCAGATGCAGCAGTTCGTGGATGATGACCTCCGTACGAAAGCGCGCCGGCTGCGTTAGCAGGGTCGGATCTACGGTGAGGGTCCCCCTGGACGAGCAGCTGGCCCACTTGCGCTTCATGGGGCGCAGGCGGATTTCCTTCGGCTCGACGCCGATGCGCCTTGCCCAGGCACGCACCTCCGCCTTAAAGATCTCGGCAGGAATCGTTTCCTCCAGGGGTTTCCAGTCGGTTCGCTCTGCATGGGTCATGATGCTGCTCGCTTCAGTACGCCTAGAATACGGTCCACTACGTCCACAGCGCGCTCGCCTAGTTCGGTCTGCAGAAGGACCTTGTTCAATCGGATGCGCACCTCGCGCTCCTGGTTAGCCGCCGACTGCCAATGAGGGTGTTCCGCGAAGATCGGCTCTACCGCCTGGGCAATCGCCTCCACGTTGGAGATGCGCTCGTTGTGGAGCAGCCAATACACGGCGAAGGCCTCGCGCGACAGATTGCTCTGCTGGCGAGTGCTCTCCGCTTCTTTGTACTCGGCGACCAGCCCCTCCAACTGGCGCAGCGCCTCCTGGGTCGTGATCTGTCTTTCCTCAAACGCCTTGGCGATCTTCTCGGCCCGCTCGCCGATGGGAATCAGGTGTGGTGCCCGTTGCCCCTCCTGCTCCACTAGCACATACAGTGCCTTGACGAGGTTGAAGACTTTGACCGTGTCCGACGCTTCCGATGCGGCGATCTTGTCCAGAACCCGGGCCCCAAGTTCGTAGACCGTTCGGGGTTCCATGATGCCGGTCGTTTCGGTATGCTGCTGCACCAGTGCGGCCGTCTTGCGCAGGAAACTCCTGTCTACGGGGATGTGTGGCTCGTAGGCGGCCCGGACAAGCCGGTACATGCGCGCCAGGTCCTCGTAGTCACGGAGAAAGGGCCGAAGGAAAGGATCTGGCGACAGAATCTCGTATAGTTCCTGCATCTCGCGGGAGAACTTGTAGAATTCGTCGCGGGCCGGGCCATCGCGGAAGTGTTCCAGCACCGCCTCGGCGGCCTTGTCCTCGCGCAATCCTCGCCATAGCACCAGGTACTTGTCGCGTCCATCGGCCATCACCTGGCGGAAACGGTCCTGAAGCACGGGCAGGCCCTGCACGACACCCTCTACATCCTTGGAGTCAAAGGCGAGGGCCTTCTCCAGGTTGTCAAACAGGCCCACATAGTCCAAGACGAAGCCCGCGGGTTTGCGCCGACCGGCCTCATCCTCATAGGGTCGGTTCACTCTGGCGATAGCCTGCAGAAGCACATGATCCCGCATGGGCTTGTCCAGGTACATGCAGTACAGGATCGGGGCGTCGAACCCGGTCAGCAGTTTCTCCGTTACGATGAGGATCTTCGGCACAACGTCGGGCTTGCGGAAATCCAGTCGAACCTGTTGCTCCTCCCGTTCGCCCAGATGGAACTCGGCAAGTTCTGGTGGATCGTTGTGCCCGGCGCTGATAACAACGCGAGAGTACTCGGGCGGGAGATGCTCATCCAGCGCCCGCTTGTACAGGGTGCAGGCCTCGCGATCCACCGCTACCACGAACGCTTTGTACCCCATGGGCTCCACCGTGGTTGTGAAGTGTTGCGCGATATGTGCGGCCACCTTCCGCACTCGGTCGGGGTTCTTGAGCATGTTGGTCAGCGTTACGGCGCGGTCCAGCACGCGGTTGATCTCCTCAATCTCGCTGACCCCCTCCAGTTCCTTCAGGCTCAAGAACTCCTGTTCCAGCGTCTCGCGATCCACGCGCAGGTCATTGGGCGCCAGGGCATAGTTCAGCGGCACCGTGGTGCCGTCCTGGATGGACTCGCGGATGGAATACTTGTCCAGGTAGCCCTTCAGGTCATCGGTGCCGAATGTCTTGAAGGTCCCCTTGCCGTAAGCCGTGCGGTCTATGGGGGTGCCTGTGAACCCGATGTACGTTGCGTCAGGCAACGCGCCCATCAAGTAGTTGCCGAGGTCGCCGCTGGTGGTGCGGTGCGCTTCGTCCACCAGGACGAAGATGTTGCGGCGCGTGTTGATATTGGCCTCCATGTCCTCAAACTTGTGGATCATGGACACGATGAGCCCGCGCCGATCCCGGCGCAACAAGTCCTGCAGATGCCGGCACGACTGGGCGACCTCCACGCGACCCATCCCAACGGCCTGCAGGTTGTCAAACAACTGGGCTTCCAGTTCGTTGCGGTCCACCAGCATGATGACGGTGGGGTTCTGAAATGTCGGGTCCTCAATGAGCCGCTTGGCAACGGTGATCATGGTGTAGGTTTTGCCGGAGCCCTGGGTGTGCCAGATCAGGCCGCGGCGCTTCTTGGGGTCGCGGGCTCGCTGGATACACCGCTCCACGGCGCGCATCTGATGCGGCCGGAGCACCACTTTCGCGAGTTCCCCATCCTTGCGTGTGAACAGAATGAACTCGGTCAAAACGCGCAGGACACGGCTGGGAGCGATGAATGTCTTGACCAGCGTCTCAAAGTCGCCGGCCTGCTCGTCGCGCCAGTTGAAAAGTGCCTTTCGGGAGAGATTCCACGTCGCGCCATAATAGAACTGCACCAGGTGGGTCAGGGCGTGCAGTTGGAGTAACGCCATGAATTCGGGGCCCTCGCGGTGGTAGCGTTGGATTTGCTCCAGGGCCTCGGCGATGCCCTCCAAGCGGGTGGCCGCCTTGGTCTCCAGGATAATCACCGGCACGCCGTTGACGAAGAAGACTGCGTCGGCCCGTATGCGATGGGTTCCGTTGGAGAACGCGAATTCGTCGGTAACGTGGAATGTGTTGGCCCCCACGTGGACCGGGTCCAGCAGGCGGATGTTTCGCTCGCGCCGCTCCGTTTCCACGAAGACGGTCTTGAGGCCTTTCAAGTATTCCCAGGCCTGCAGGTTGCCCTCTACGGAGGGCGGGACTTGGGCCAGGCGCTTCGCGACCTCTTCGGCGCGCAGCGCGTCCACCACGTCCGGGTTGAGGCGCTGCAGTTGCTGCAGCAGCACGGTCCGGAGCAGCGGGTCGGTGTCGCCGCGGCGCATGCGCAGCGCCTCGTCGGGCGGCAGGTACGTCCAGCCGGCCTCTTTTGCATACAGGAGGAGAGGGTTTTGCACGGCCTTGCGTTCACTACCGAGGGTCATGATTCGTCCTCCCGGTTGAATCATAGCGGTGCTGGCGTGCTCGTAGCATGTGCGCGCAGCATTCGCCAGATGTCCCGCGCCGGCGGATCGGTACCGGCGGCGTCGGGGTTGCAGCGGTCCAGGTGCCAGCGCACGGGGTTTCAACGATGTATTGGCGGATGGCGGCTAACGCGCGTTCGTTGCGGATGATGTGTTCGTAATAGTTGCGTTGCCAGACAGTGTGGACGCCGGCATGTTGCCGTGCCCGTTTGGTAACGCCGATCTTGAGCCCCCGGACGATAGCCCCGATGGTTTTGGACGTGCCGAGGGGGTGTTCGTCGGGCGGTTGGCGCAAGGGCGAATGCGGGAGCAGACGCAGCGGCGAAAAACCTTTCGCCCCTACGATGGCCCGCACGTTTTCTGCGTTTTCCGCCGCAATATCATCCACAATCCAAATGAGGCCATGCACGTGGTTGGGCATGATAATGAATTCGTCCAGTTCCGTGTGGGGAAAGTGGTCGGGGATGGCCAACCAACATTGGCGGACGGTTTCCCCCAACGCATTCAACACCATGTCCCCACCCCACCCACCGTTTGCCCGAACACATGCGCGCGTTCGCGCGTGCACAGGGTAACGAAATACGCGCCGGGCTGGGCGTAGTTGTACCTCGGCAACCGGATGGACCGGCGGTGGTGCCGGTCTGGGCCGTAGGGCGTCATGGGGTAACCTCCTCAAATTGTTGGGGCGAAGAATCTTTCGCCTCAACGAAGTCCGCCGGCAGCCGGACCCTGGCCGTCATCAGGTGGTGGAGCAGGGTTTTGAACAGGGCCTCCAGGGCTTGCTTGCGGCTCTCTTCGGCGCGGAACTTCTCGTCCACCGCGCGCAGGATACGGGCAATTTCCCGCTGCTCGGCGAGCGGGGGGAGGGGAACAGAGAAGTTGCTGAGTCGCGCTTTGGATAGGTTCGGGATCGTGGTTCTGTTTGCCTCCCCAGGGTAAAGGTCCAGCAAGAGTAAAGCCGCCTGCATCCAGTACATGTAGAATGTTGGTTCCACATCCGCGCTCTTTGCGCGCAACCTGTGCAGGTGGTTTTGGTAACAACACCCTTGAATAGTTTCCAGCCACATCGCGGTGCGGCCTATGTCTCCGCCTTCGCAAACAAGCAAGTCGCCGGGCAGGAGTGCAAGCCGCTCGACCTCATCATCAGTGAAGTCCATTTCATCCAGGGTAGTCAGATCTATGCGACCCCAGAACACATTTGCGGTCCTCAAGAATGGTCTCGGGGACTTTCCCTCCCTGTGCTTCGGCGACAAGGCTTTGCCCTGCTGTATTTCGAAGAGGCTTCCCAGCCTCACCACCTGCCAGTGGGCGGGGATAGGGCCGAGTTCGGTTTCCTTGAGCGGCATCTGGTCGGCCTGGTCCGCGGGGACGGGACCGTAGGTGAAGAGGTAGTCCATGAGGCTGCGCTTCAGTTCCCGCGCTGCGGCGACGACTCGCTCCGTCGCCTCAATGGCCTGTTGCACGGTCCGCAGGACCCGCGCGATGGCCCGCTGTTCGGGGAGCGGGGGGAGGGGGATGGGAAGTTGTTGTACAGCCATTTTGGGCAGTCGTTGTCTACCTGTGCTTCCTTCCATCTTTCCAGCTAGTTCTTGCCTAATGGATGGCTGCTTGAGGTAAAAGGCCAAATACTCAGTGTGTAGTTCTGGACAAGGACGAATCGGAATCACCTCTGTAGTGGCGTATCCCCAGCCACCTGGTATATCTTTTACTATTCCCTGCTTTCCATTTTCAAAAGATGGCGTAATCTTGGCCAAGAGAAAATCCCCATTTTGAATGGCTATGCCGCTCCTGATTTCTTCATCCCGACGCATTTCCCACTGCGAGATATAGATAGTGTCTTCTGGTAGTAAAGACATTGGCACAAAAGGGATTAGGGAAGTCCTTGGCTGTTGCATTGTTTTATTGCGCCCGAATTCCACCACCTCTCCCAGCCTCACCACCTTCCACTCCGCGGGCAGGGGGCCGAGTTCGGTGTCTTTGAAGTCGTTCAGGCGTGCCTCGGTCATGGCTGCTTCTCCCACCGTCTCAGACGCGCGCGGCATTCG
>DAOTVT010000169.1:0-4279 GCA_034436295.1 Anaerolineae bacterium
CTGGTGGCGGGGGGCGCGGGCGGCATCGGCGCGGCCATCTGCGAGGCGCTGGCGGCCTTCGGGGCGACGGTGGTGGTGTGCGGGCGCACGGGGGCCAAAGCCGAGGCGCTGGCGGCGCGCATCAACGAGCAGGGTGGCAAGGCGTGGGGCGCGGCGCTGGACGTGTTGAAGGTGGCCGAGGTGCGGGCGTTTGTGCCCGAGGTGGCGAAGCGGTTTGGGAAGATAGACGTGGTGGTGAACAGCGTGGGGATACTGCGGGAGGCGCCTGCGCTAGAGTACACGGAGGAGGACTGGGACTACGCGCTGGACTTGAACCTGAAGGCGGCGTTCTTTTTGTCGCAGGCGGTGGCGCGGGAGCAGGTGGAGCGCGGGGGCGGGAAGCACATTCACATCAGTTCGGTGCGGAGCATGTTGGGGTTGCCGAAGCGCGGGTACATCTCGTACTGCGCGAGCAAGGGCGGGATGAACATGATGATCAAGCATTTGGCGACGGAGTGGGCGAAGTACGGGATCACGGTGAACGGGATTGCGCCGACGTTTGTGCGGACGGAGTTGGTGGCGCACATGTTGGCGGATCCTGGTTTCTACAATCCGTTGGTGGCGCGGATACCGTTGGGGCGTATCGCGGAGCCGAGGGACGTGGCGGCGCTGGCGGTGTACCTGTCGGCGCCTGCGTCGGACTTCATCACGGGGCAGATCATCTTCGCCGATGGCGGCATCACGGCATCTCAATGAGGAGGCGTCGGATCCATGGGTATAATGTGTCGGTGGTTTTCGGAGATTTCGCGGAACGATGTGGCGCTGGCAGGAGGTAAAGGCGCGAATCTGGGTGACATGGCGCAGGCGGGGCTGCCCATCCCGCCGGGGTTCGTCATCCTGTCCTCGGCGTACAGGCGGGTTGCCGAGGCGCTGGGCCTGGACAAGCAAATCGCCCGCATCCTCAGCGGCTTGGACTACCTGGAAAGCGGGCATCTTCAGGATGTAGAGCATCGGGTGCGGGCGTTGTTTGCCGACATCCCGATTCCGGATGACCTGCGGGATGAGATCGTGGCCCACTACCGCGCCCTGGGCCCGGATGCGGCCGTTGCGGTGCGCTCCAGCGCGACGGCGGAGGACACGGCCGGGGCCAGTTTCGCGGGGCAACAGGAGACTTTTCTCAACGTGGTCGGCGAGGACGACCTGTTACGTGCGGTGCGGGGGTGCTGGTCCTCGCTTTTCACGTCCCAAGCGATCTTCTATCGGCACCAGAAGGGCTTTGAGCATTCCGAGGTGTCCATGGCCGTGGTAGTCCAGAGGATGGTCAATTCGGAGAAGTCGGGCGTTACCTTCACGGTGGACCCCGTGATGCGCAATCACTTCCAGATGACCATTGAGGCGGTGTGGGGGCTGGGCGAGGGGATCGTTTCCGGCACCATCACGCCCGATCACTACAAGGTGGACCGCGAGACCTACGAGATCGTGTACGAATTCGTGCCCGAGAAGCAGATCATGGTCTGTCGCGACGGCAATTGCGGGGTGATCACGTTGCAGGTTCCGCCCGATAAGGCAGCGGCCAAGGTGCTGACGCTGGACGAGTTGCGCCAACTGGTGGACCTCGGCAACAAAGTGGAGCGACACTTCGGATGCCCACAGGACATTGAGTGGGCGTCGGAGGGCGGCACCATCTATCTGTTGCAGAGCCGCCCGATTACATGCCTGTAGGAGGATAAGATGCTACAACTTTCGGAGGAGATGTCGTCGGGCGAGGCCCGATTGCGGGTGGATGTGTACGGAAACCGTCCGGTGCAGCACGTGCTGGATGAGATGTCGTTCTTGGACTACCGGCTGGCCCGCGTTCGCATTGAGGACACGGTTAGCCGCCCCAGGCCGGACATCATCTGGCGACAGGACGCGGCGCGGAAAGACATTCGGTACGAGGACGGCATCTTGATTCTGGACGGCGAGTGGTTCCAGGGCGAGGTGCAGAAGGTGCTGGTAACCATGCTGGCCTTCCGCATGGAGGAGCACGGCCTGCACCCGTTCCACGCGTCGGCGGTGCGGTATCGGGATCGCACCATCATGTTCCTGGGCGGCGAATCCAATCACGGCAAGACCATGTCCCAGATTGAGGGCTGCCGCAGGGGCGGGCTGGTCGTGTCCACCGAGACGACGGTGGTGGACGAGCGCGGCTGGGCGGTGATGGGCTCCAAGTCGGTCTTCCTGCGGCAACGGGCCAAGGGCACCGAGCGGGCCGACCTGCCCAATCAGGATCAGGGCGTGGCGAAGTTCTTTGACAAGACGCCCGAATTCGTGAACTATGACGCGCCCAGCAACGTGGACATCGTGATTCTGCCCTCCATTGATGGCAATTTTGACACGGCAGTGGTGGAGATGATTCCCTTTGAGCGGGAGTACCAGACGTATCACTCGGTGATGAACTACTTTGGCCTCAATCAACTGCTGTCGCCTGGGCTGCCGATGCCCATTGTGGATACGGACGAGCGGAGGGTCCGCCGCGCCGACTTTGTGCACCGCTTCGCGGTCCGTCCCTACTACCTGATTCGGGGGCGGACCCCGCAGGTGATCCTGGACGAGGTGGAGAAACTGCTGTAAGCGTCGGGGCGGCACCGCCTACAGAAACGGAGGGTGGGGATGAAAGCCATCGGGGAGGCCGAAGGGGAGGCGTTTCCCAAGACGGCACTCAGCGACCGGGTGCGCGAGTTCATCATCAAAGCCATCATGAGCGGGGAGATGAAGCCCGGCCAGCGCATCATAGAGAGCGCCCTGGCGCGCCAGTTGGGCGTGAGCCAGGCGCCAGTGCGCGAGGCCATTCGCGACCTGGTGCTGATGGGCTTTCTGGAGTCCGAGCCGTACAAGGGCACGTTCGTGCGCTCGTTCACGGCTGAGGAATTGTACGAGGTGTACACGGTGCGCGCGGCGCTGGAATCCCTTGCGGCCCGCCTGGCGGCCCCACGTGCCACCGACGAGGACCTGGCCGCGCTTCAGGGCATCCTGGAGCAGATGGTAGAAGCGGGCAAGGCGCGCGACGGGAACCGTATGGTGCGCCTGGACAACATCTTCCACGAGGCCATCATCAAGTTGTCGGGCAACCGCCTGCTGTACAACCTCTGGCAAACGCTTCGCTTCGGTTACTGGACCATCGTAACCACGCGCGTGTCCGAGTACAACCTGGAGGAATTGGCCAAGCGCCACGAGGACCTGCTGAAGGCGCTCCAGACGCGCAATCCCCAGAAGGCCATGACGGCGATGCGCCGCCACATTGAGGATTTGGGCAAACCCCCCGAGAACTTCGGCCAGGAGAATGGTCTGGAATGACGCAGGCGGCTGCTCTCGCAAGGGCGCGTGAACTGTTCCTGCGCGACGACAACCTGTACGGCTGCGCCGAAACTACCCTCGTGGCGCTCCTTGAGGCCTTCGGGCTGGGCGGCGAGGACGATGCGGCGCTGTGCATGGCGCTGAACGGCGGGGTGGCGTGGCGCGGATGGGTCTGCGGCGCGATTTCGGGCGCTGCGATTGCCGTGGGCCGCCTGGCCGCCTCGCGCATCCCCGACCACAAAGAGGCCAAAAGGGTCAGCAGGGCCCTCATCAATGGGTTCATAGACCAGTTTCGTGCCGCTCATGGTTCCACGCATTGCCGCGACCTGCTGGGCCTGGACATTCACGAGCCAACCCAACACGCGCGGTTCATTGAGAGCGGCATCTGGAGAGATGTCTGCATGCGCCAGATAGAGTTCGCGGTGCGCGCGCTTGCTCCCCTGGGCGACGAACAGGAATGGGAACGGGCGATTTCCCGCCTGTAGTCGCGCATCGGATTTCATGCTGCTGGAGGTCGTTATGGCGATGGAGATCACGATGCCCCAGTTGGGGCTGACGATGGAGCGAGGGAAGGTGGTGAAGTGGCTGGTGGGCGTTGGGGACACCATCGCCCGCGGCCAGCCCATCTTTGAAGTGGAGACGGACAAGGCCATCGTAACGGTGGAGGCGCAGCAGAGCGGGAAGGTGGCGCGGATCCTGGTGGCCGAGGGGGAGGAGGCGCCGGTGGGCGCGGCAGTGGCGGTGCTGGAAGGCGAGGCCGCGCCCGAAGCGGCCCCGCAGCCGCCGAAGCGCGAGGCCGAACCTGCGGCGGGAGCGGCGCGGGGCGAGGCGTCGTGGAAGGCGCGGGTGGAAGCGCGGAAGGCTGGACTTGACATTGCCAGCATTGCGGGTAGCGGCCCTGGGGGGCGCGTGGTGGCGGCGGATGTGGCGCGCGCGGTGGCGGCGAAGGCGGCTGCGCCCGCGG
>DAOTVT010000170.1:0-5199 GCA_034436295.1 Anaerolineae bacterium
GTCAGCACGGCGTAGTAGGGCGCGCGCCCGAAATGCTGGCTGATGGTGATGCCGTCGTCTGTGATGCATGCGATCTTCATGTTGTGTTCTCCTTATGGTAAGATGTAGGGCCAATCGCCGTGAGCGGCCTCCGCGCGGCGACTTGCCCTCGTGTAGCCGTTTGGTTGGACCCACGATAGGGCCCGAAAGGTGGGCGCGGTTCTATTTTGTGTTGGTGAGCAAGGTGCGACGCACTTCCGGAACTGCATCGCAACTGTAAAAAGTAGGCGCGGGCTGTCTCGTCGTCCGTTGCCTCTGCGGTTCTCATGTGCATTCCTCTACCGATTCGTGGAACTCACCCTGCCCGTTCTCCATGTGGCGGTCGTAGGCGTCCAGGAACAGGTGCAGGACGCGGTCGGTGGCGCGGAGTTCTTCCACCCATGCCTTGAGGTGGGCGTTGCCTGCGTCGGTGAGCCGATAGACGCGGCGTGGCGGGCCGCCGGTCTCTTCGGTATCCCATTCGGACACGATCATGCCCGCCTGCTCCAGGTCGCGCAGGACGCGATAGACAACGCTCTGGTCCACGGGATAGGTGTCCAGGCCCAGGCGCGCCAGCCCCTCGGCCAGGCCGTAGCCATGGGTTGGCTGGTCGTGGAGTAGCAGCAGGACTGCCGGCTCCACGAATCGGCGAATCCGCCGCGGCCGCACGGCGTCGTCATCGCATGGCGGCCCTTCACATCGGCAACGTGCACGCACCAATCTTTCCTCCCTTTACCTACGCAGCCCTGGCCCCTGCATACGTCCAGAAAGCATGGCCCAAGTATTCGCGCCGCTGGGCTTGCCCTTCACGCAGCAGCCGAGCCAGCGCTGCCGCCACCTTCTCACGGCCGTACCCGCCGAGGGCCTCGTACAGGTCCCCTTCGGGGATCGGGTGGCGTCGGATGATGTCCAGGACGGACTCGCCCAGGTCGCCCTCGCTTGGGATGCTCACCGTCCCGCGATACGGCGCGATGAACTTCGCTTTGTCTCCAAGAGCGCCCACTGCCGCTTGTATCCGTTCATCGCTCGGAATCTGCACCCACGGCTCAGCGGGTGGCCGAACAGGCACGTTGATCTGGATAGCGTCCGGCGACAAAGCGCGCAGTGTCTCGCCCAGCCGCGCGAGGTGTTCGTCGCCGTCGTTCAGGCCCGCCACCAGCATCACCTCAATCCACAAAAGCCCGCCATACATCTGCCTGAACTCGCGCAGACCCTGCAGAAGGGAGTCCAGGCGGATTGATGGGTGCGGTCTGTTGATTCGCCGAAACAGGGCGACATCTGCCGCGTCCACCGTCGGGATCACCACATCGGCAGGCTTTACCTCTTCTCTCACCTCGGGCTCGCTCAGTAACGCGCCATTTGTGATGACGGCCACCGGAAGCGAGGTCAGGCCCTTGACGGCTCGGATGAGCCAGCCGAGGCTCGCGTACAGGAGAGGCTCGCCCTGCCCGACAAAGGTGATGTAGTCCACCTCGCCAGGGCCGAGCCGCTGGAGCGCCCCCTCAATCTGATTCAGCACCGCCTCGCGAGGGACGAAATCCTGGCGAGCAGTGGTGAAGCGTCGGGTGCGGCCCAACTGGCAATACACGCAATTGTAATTGCACGTCTTGAACCGCAGGGGGTCTATCCCCAGCGACTGCCCCAGCCGGCGAGAGGGTACGGGCCCGAATACGTACATGGGATGCCCCCTACCGTTGCGGTGCGTTCAGGTCGCGGAGCGCGGCGGCAAGGGCCTGGTTGGCCTGCTCCAACGCCGCCGCGGCAGCGCGAATGTGCGCCGCGGCCTCGCCACGCCCGGCCGCTTCGGCCCGCTGCGCCCACTCGCGAAACTCCTCCGCGTGCTCCGCGTTGTGCTCGGTCCAGTGGGGCAGCAGTACCGCCAGTTTCTTCAGGTCGTCCAAGTTGGCCATTGTCTCACTCCTCCTGCTCTAGCGGCTCCAGGGTAACGTTGTGCTTCAGGAAGTCAATCTCCCGCACGCGGGCGCGCAGCGTAACGGGCGCGTCAAAGAAACTCTGGATGCGCACGCCGCCATCCACTTCCTGAAGCAAGATGACATCGCGCATAACTTCTTCCTTCTGGTCGCCGCGACGCAAAAATACGGTTGCCTGACACATGGTGTTCACCTCCCTTGATGGAGCGAGTCCCGGACGGCATTCCAAACGCGCCTGATCTGCTGCGCCACGGCGCTGTCGCCGAACTCGGTAACGGTCTGCCCGCGGACCATTGCCCGCGTAACGGCGTCATCGTAAGGAATCTCGGCCACGAGCGGGATGGCGCGGGCTTTGCAGAAATCGGCGATCTGCGCCGTGCGCGACGGATTGATGTCGGATTTGTTCACGCAGACCAGCGCCGGGATGCGGAAGTGCTCCGTTGTCGTCAGGATGCGCTCCAGGTCGTGGATGCCCGAGAGCGTGGGTTCGGCGACGAGCACCGCCACGTCGGCGCCCGTGGCCGCCGCGATCACCGGGCAGCCGATGCCCGGCGAGCCGTCTATGATGACCCAGTCGGCCTGGGTGGCGCGGGCCACGTGCATCGCCTTCTGCCGCACCAATGTAACGAGTTTGCCCGAGTTCTCCTCGCCCGGGTACAGCCGCGCGTGAAACAGCGGCCCGAAGCGCGTCTCGGACCGGAACCACCTGCCGGAGACGACCTCCTCCATGCGAATCGCGTCGGTGGGGCACTGGTAGTAACACAGCGCGCACCCCTCGCAGGCGAGATTGTCCACGCGGTAGGCGTCCGCGCCCGGGATGATGGCGTCAAACCGACAGAGTTCGGCGCACCTTCCGCAGGCGGTGCACAGGACCGGGTCAATGACAGCCTTCTTGCCCGATGAGAAATCACCCTGCTCTTGAATGACGGGCGTCAGCACCAGTTCCAGGTTGGAGGCGTCCACGTCGGCGTCCACCATGACAACGTTCCCATTCTGCGAAGCCAGGTGGGCCAGCGCCGCGGCGACCGTCGTCTTGCCGGTGCCGCCCTTGCCGCTGAGGATCACGATTTGCTTCATGCGGCCCTCCCCCGGACGTTCTCGCAGATATGGGCCAGAAGCGCCTCAAAGGCAGGTCGGTACTCCGGCAGCGCGTGGATGAGCGGCACGCCGTCGGAGTAGGCCTCGGCGATGCGCCGATCCAGCGGGATGCGCAGGAGCACCGGGATTCCGGCCTCGCGGCAGAAGACCTCCACGCCCTCGTCGCCGACGCCATCCTTGTTGATGACCACGCCGGTCGGAATCCGCAGCACATCGCGGGCCACCTCCGCGGCCAGTTTCAGGTCGTGCAGGCCGAAGGGCGTGGGCTCCGTAACTAGCAGGGCGAAGTCCGCGCCGCGCAGCGTCTCAATCACCGGGCAGGACGTGCCCGGGGGCGCGTCCAGGATGGTGAGGGTTGCCTCGCGCGCCGGCACCGTGGCGGCCTGCTTTTTCAACTGACGGATCACCGGCGTCGCCATGGCCTCACCCACGTTCAACGTGCCCTGGCCAAACGCCATCTCGCCCGCGCGCCCAAACTCCAGCAGGCCAATGGCGAACGGAATCTCGGAGATGGCATGTTCTGGGCAGTTCACCGCGCAACTGCCGCACCCGTGGCACAGTTCGCGGAACACCATCACCTTTTGGGGGAGCACGGCAATCGCATGATACTGGCACACCTTGCCGCATTTCCCGCACAGGGTGCAACGTCCGGCATCCACTTCGGGGATGAGGCTGACCGCCTCAACCCGACGGTTCAGGGTCGGCTTTAGGAACAGGGCTGCGTTGGGAGCCTCTACATCGCAGTCCAGGAGCGTAGCCTGTCCCTGCTCGGCTGCAGCCAGCGCCAGGCTGGTCGCTACGAGGGTTTTGCCCGTCCCTCCCTTGCCGCTGGCGACGACGATTCTCATTCAGGTTGCTCCTTCGGTTGGTTTGCGGTGCGAGGGGCTTCGCGGCCGACGGCGATGTGCGCCACGCGATCCCCACGCTGGACGCGCCCGCCCTGCAGGACGCGGCAGAACACGCCCTCCTGTCGCAGGAGCGAAACGCCGTGAAAGTCATACGTGTGCGGGGCATCGGGCGGCTTCCCGATCTGGACAACTTCTAGGATCGCCCGGCCGATGAGGATTCGGTCGCCCACGCGAATGGCGCCGAAGTCCAGCCCCTGGACGGCGAAGTTGTCGGCGAAGCACCCGGGGCGCGCGTCTATGCCGAACTCGTCGCGCGCCCGCAGGATGCTCTCATAGGCGATAAGGCTCACCTCAAAAGCGCCGGTGCCCGCGTGGGCGTCGCCCACAAGGCCATGTCCGGCGCGGAGTTCGCCGCTGCCGACGTCAACCTTCGGGTCTGTTCGTCTTGTGCTGGCGCAGACTGCGATGAGAGTGCCCTGGGCCATACGTGCGCGCCTCGGCGGCCCGTCATTCCCGCTGCATGGTGGTGCCGCACTTGGGACACTTCATCTGGTAGCACGGCTGCGCCACCTTGTGCTCCACGCGGTGGCCGCAGTTGGGGCAGACGCAGTAGCCGCCCGGCCCTGCGCCAGGACGGTTGCCTCCGCCTCTGCCTCTGCCTCCGCCTCCTCCTCGTTGTCCTCTTCCGATAACCATTCTGCTCTCTCCTTTCTAGGCTGGCCTAACCACGCATGGCCAGATCAGCGCCGATCCCTGTGGCAACCTCCGCCCGAGTCGCAGGGCGGCTTGTCGCACCGCTCCTCGCGCCCGCAGCAGGTGCGCCCCGTGGCGCTTTGGGGCTTTCCCATCCGATGATGGGACGCGGATATGCGCTTCTCAAACAAGGGCGTGCTGCAGTTGGGGCACCGCGGGTCCTCGCCCTTGCCCAGTACCAACACCTCAACGGTCTGCTGACAGTTTGGGCAACGATATTCGTAGATGGGCATATCCCCTCCATTCTCTCTGGTGCGGTGTACCCGCACGAGCCTTCAGGACTTGCCCCTGCGCCGACGGCGGAGGCGTCGCGCCTCGTTGGCGGCGCTGCCTGTGCCGGCGGTGCGGCTGGGCGCGCGCGCAGCCAGCCACGTGTCCACGATGCGGGGCAGGATCTCCCGCCCCGCGAAGGCGATGACCGCGCCCACCGCAGGCGCGATGCTTTTCGTCCACGACGCCACGACGCTGCGGGATTGAGACTTTGCGGGCGTCGGGGGCTGCGAGATACCCAGCGGCTGAACCTCGCGGGATTCCGCAGCCTTGACCCCCAT
>DAOTVT010000171.1:0-17544 GCA_034436295.1 Anaerolineae bacterium
CAACGCGGCGCATCTGTCTATGATCGTCCTGGCGCAGTTGCTGCGCCCAGGCCAGCGGATTTCGGTCGGGCACTTCTCGCTGCCGATGAACATGAGCACGGGCGCGCCCGCGTTCGGCCAGATAGACTCGTCTATCAGCAACGTGATCTTCAATCAGGTCTGGCGGCACTACGGCATACCCTTCTCCAACGGCAGCCCTGGATACGTCAATGCGAAGGTCATGGACTTCCAGGCGGGATACGAGAAGATGGCGGCGGCTCTGCTCGCGGCGCTGTCGGGCGCCGGGTTCATCCTGTTGCATTTGGGTGTGTCGGGCGAGATCACCGCGCACCCGCTCCAGGCGATTCTGGACGAGGACGTGGCCGGGATGATCGGCCGATTCCTCGCGGGCGAAGAGGTCAGCGCGGATACGATTGCGTCGGATCTTATCGCGGAGGTTGGTCCGCTTCCCGGGCACTACATGGACAAGCGGCACACGATCAAATGGTGGCGCAAGGAGCAATATGTGCCCAAGGCGGCGGATCGGTTGAGTTACTCGCAGTGGCTGTCGGGCGAGCGCAAGGTGGCTTTGGACTATGCGAGGGAGCGGATGGAAAGCCTCCTGTCCGGCGAAGCCCAAAGCCTGCTCACGGACAGCCAGGAAGAGGATTTGCGCAGAATCCTGGCGGAAGCCAGAGCATTCTTTGCCAAACGCGAGGGCTGATGCGGCAAGCATCCTGCCCAAAGTCCAAAATCACGTTGATGGGGGAGATCTATGCGTTACCGCACATTAGGCAAGACGGGATTCACGGTCTCGGAAATCGGCTACGGGGCATGGGGCATCGCCGGCGACTGGTGGAAGGATTGCACGGAGGACAGCGCCCTGTGCGCCATGAACCTCGCCATTGATCACGGCGTGAACTTCATTGACACGGCATTGGGCTACGGGGGCGGCTACAGCGAGCAGTTGGTGGGCAAGGTCGTCCGCAGTCGTTCGGAGCGGGTGTACGTCGCCACCAAGATGCCCCCGAAGAACTACGGTTTCCCCGCCAAGCCCGGCACACCGCTGAAAGAGGCCTTCCCGAAGGAATGGATTGTGGAATGCACCGAGAAGAGCCTGAAGAACCTGGGCCTGGAGCGCATTGACCTGCAACAGTTCCATGTCTGGCTGGATGAGTGGGCTGACCAGGACGAGTGGAAGGAAGCCGTACTGCAACTCAAACAGCAGGGGAAGATCGGCGCTGTGGGGCTGTCGCTGAATTTCCCGCTGAAGCCGGATTACGGGGCGCGGGCTATTCAGACCGGCCTCATTGATACGTGCATGGTGGTGTACAACATCTACGAGCAGGTGCCCGAGGAAGGCTTGTTCCCGCTGGCGCTGGAGAAAAACGTGGGCATTATCGTGCGATGCCCGCTGGACGAGGGCGCGTTGAGCGGGAAGATCACGCCCGACACGCAGTTCCCCGAAGGGGATTGGCGATGCTCGTATTTCAGGGGCGACCGCAAGCGGGAAGTGTACGAACGCGCGCAGGCCCTGCAGTGGCTGATCCACGGCGACGTGGAATCGCTGGCAGAGGCGGCGCTGCGGTTCTGCCTGAGCCACAAGGCCGTCTCCACCGTGGTTGTCGGAATGCGCAAGAAGGAGAACATCCTGGCCAACGTGCGGGCGTCCGATAAGGGGCCGTTGCCACCCGAGGATCTGGTGCGTCTCAAAGACCACGCGTGGCCCCACGACTTCTGGGTCTAGGGGTCTGTCGTGGCGCTGTCCGGAAGGGCGATGGAACGGGGATGGTCAGCGCCGAAGCGCCCTTGAGCGGCGGCCGGTGAATGCAACATGAGGTCGCGCTTTGCCCGAATGCCGAGAGCGGATGCGTAGATTCTGGGCTGGATTGCTCAGGGTTCGGAGCGGCGACTTGTCATGATGTCTGCTCTGTGGTATACTAGGTTATCGTCAAGTGCGCAAGCGCAAGGAGGGCAAGGAGCCGTGCTGGATCGCAATTCTCCGGTGCCGCTGTACTATCAACTGAGCGAAATCCTGATGGCGCGCATTACCGCAGGGGATTTCAAACCCGGCGACCTCATGCCGGCAGAGCGCGAGTTGATGGAGACCTACGCGGTGAGCCGCATCACGGTGCGCGCCGCCGTTGAGGAACTGGTGAAGCGCGGTTTCGTGCGCCGTGAGCAGGGGCGGGGGACTTTCGTGGCTTCTCCCCGCGTGCAGCGCGGCGGCCCCACGCTGACCAGTTTCACCGAGGACATCGTGTCGCGTGGGTTCCGCCCGGGGTCGCGCCTGCTGGCGCTGAAGCGGGAGCCGGCGACCGGCCGGATCGCGAGCGAACTGCGCATCCCAGAGGGCACGCTCGTGTGGTTCGTAGAGCGGCTCCGCCTGGCGGACGATGCGCCCATCGCCCTGAACCTGTCCTATTTGAACCTTCCGCCGAATGTGGAGTTGCGCCGCGAGGAATTGGAGTCCGAGGTCTCGCTGTGGAATCTGTTGCGCTCCAAAGGCATTCGGATGGCGCAGGCGGACAAGAGCATTGAGGCCATCCCCGCCGACGAGTGGGAGGCCAGCCTGTTGGGTGTGCGCAAGAACGCCCCCCTTCTGCTGATAGAGGGTGTGGTTTGGGATGCGCAGGGCGATGCGGTGGAGTTTCATCGCATCATCGCGCGCGCGGATCGGTACAAGTACTACGTGCACGCAGAGCGGCTGGAGTAGGAGGCGCGCACGGGCACTGGGCGCATGAGGGCGGCAGCCTCGTCAGGGGTGGGCTGCGAAGCGCGTCCGCAATGATCCGCGGGGTTGACTTCTGTTGCGATGCGATGCTTGGTACACGAAGCCGCGAGGGAACTCGCGGCTTCTGTGGTTCCTGGGGTTACGGCAACTACAGGTGGTGCATACATTTCGGTGGCACCTTGTCAGCCCGATGAGCGGCGGCATGAAACGCAAAGAGCGTAGGGCAGGTTTCCATACCTGCCCTCTGCCTTCGGCGGCTATGGAAAGCCGCCCTACGTGTCTTGGCATTGCGCCACCAAACCACACGTGCGGCGCGCGTCTGAGGGGCGTCGCACGTGGCAGGGTCTTCATCGCGTGTAGGAGGTTTCCATGCGAGCAGAAATGCTACACATCGGTTTTGGCGGGGTCGTGGCGGCCAACCGCATCCTGGCCATCGTCAGCCCCGACTCGGCTCCGGTCAAGCGGATGATCCGCGAGGCCAACGAGGCCGGCCGCATCATTGACATGACCTACGGCCGCCGCACCAAGTCGGTCATCGTGCTGGACACCGGCCATCTGGCGCTGGCGGCTCTCCAGCCCGATACCATCGTGGGGCGCTTGCGGCAGCAGCGGGAGAGGGAAGCGGAGTGAGCGGCGAACCGGTCTCCAACAAGGCGTTGGCCCCATCGGCGCCCCCGCTGCTGGTCGTCATCTCCGGCCCGTCGGGCGTGGGCAAGGACTCGGTCGTGCGCCGCATGGCCGAATTGGGCTACCCGTTCCACTTCGTGGTTACGGCGACGAGCCGCCCCCGCCGCGAAAACGAGGTGGACGGCCGCGACTATCACTTCGTAACCACCGCCGAGTTTGAGGAGATGATCCGCAAGGACGAACTGCTGGAATACGCCGTCGTGTACGGACAGTACAAGGGAATCCCCAAGGCGCACGTCCGCGAGGCGCTGGCCAGCGGCAAGGATGTCATCCTGCGCCTGGACGTGCAGGGAGCGGCGACCGTCCGCCGCCTGATTCCCGACGCCATCACCATCTTCCTCACGGCCGCCTCCGAGGAAGAATTGTTTCGCCGCCTGCGGATGCGCAAGACCGAAGACCCCGAACAACTCCGCAGGCGCATGGAGACGGCACGCGAGGAAATGAAGCATCTGCCGGAATTTGACTACGTGGTGGTCAATTCGGACTGCCACCTGGACGACGCCGTGCGCGCCATCGCGGCCATCATCACGGCGGAGAAGTGCCGCACCCGACCGCGACGCGCGCACCTGTGAGGATTGCCATGCTGCCCCCCGCAGAAGACCCCACCCAGACGACCCCAAGCCCGCCTCGGACGGTGTCGCTGCCGCTGCCTGTGGCCCGACCCGTCCTCACGTGGGCGATCCTCGCCATCAACCTGCTGGTCTTCCTGGCGATGACCCTGGCCGGCGGCTCCGAGAACACCGATGTCCTGGTGCGGTTCGGCGCCAAGGTCAACGGGCGCATCGCCGCGGGCGAGTATTGGCGGTTCTTCACGCCGATGTTCATCCACATTGGCATCATGCACCTGGCGTTCAATTCGTATGCGCTGTTCGCGCTGGGCACCGAGGTGGAGCGCCTGTTCGGCAACATCCCGTTCGCGGTTCTCTACCTCTTGTCGGGCGCTGCGGGCGTCGTCGCCAGTTTCGCTTTCAACGATCACCTTTCGGCGGGGGCATCGGGCGCGATTTTCGGGTTGATCGGGGCGCTGGGCTACTTCTTCGCGCGCTACCGCAACCTGCTGGGGCGGGCCGGGCGGCGGCAGTTGGTCAACATCGTGTTGGTGGCCGCGTACAACCTGGCCTTCGGGTTTTTGTATCCGGGCGTGGACAACCACGGCCATCTGGGCGGCCTCGTCGCGGGCGTGGCGCTGGGCTGGGCGCTGTGCCCCGACTACGGCATCGTGCGCGACGTGCAGGGAACGCCCGCGCGGGTGGTGAACACGCGCACGCGCCAACGCCGCCTGCTCCTCACGCTGCCGCTGCTGGTCGCGCTCGTCGTCGGCGCGGGGGCCGCCGTGCGCGCGCAGAGGGATTCCTTCGCCGTGCGCATGGAGCGGGGCGCCGACCGCCTGGACGCCGGCGACCTGGACGGCGCGCTGGCCGATTTCTCCCAGGCGGCGCAGGCGCGCCCCGATTCGGCCGAAGCCCACTTCATGCTGGGCTACGTGCAGTTTGCCCAACAGGACTACGCGGGCGCGGCCGATTCCTTTGAGAAAGCCGTAGCCCTGCGCGAAGACTGGGGCGAGGCGCACTGGAACCTTGCCCTGGCCTACGTGCGGCTCGGTCAGTATCAGGACGCGGCGCGCCACCTGCAGGTGTATCTGTCGCTTGTCGGCTCTGATGCGGAACGGAGGGAGGCGCAGCGCCTCCTGGGCGAGTTGAGCCAGTTCCGCTAGCGGGCATGGCGGGTTATAGGAGCGGGTGGTCTCCCTGTAGAGCAAAGGTACTCAGCGGTGAGATTCCCCGTCAACGCTCGCGGGGGAGACTACCCAGGAGTGATAAGGAGGGACGACTATGGCAGGCGAAACCGTGCGTCATTCGGTGATCGCGGGGACGTGGTATCCAGGCTCGCCCCCGCAGTTGCGGCGCATGATAGACGGGTTTGTGGAAAAGGTGCCCCCTGTGGAAATCCCCGGCCGCCTCGTCGCCTTGATCGCGCCTCACGCCGGGTACATCTACTCCGGCCCCGTGGCCGCCCACGCCTACGCCCTGGTGCGCGGGCGCACCTACGATCTGGTCGCCATCGTGTCGCCGGTGCACCGCATGTGGGTGGGAGAGGTTGCCTCCACCAGCGCCGACTTCTACGAGACGCCTCTGGGCCGGGTGCGCGTGGATCACGAGGCGCTGGCGGCGCTGGAAAAGGAGATTCGGCTCCAGTACATCGGCCAGGACAACGAGCACTCGCTGGAAATCCAGTTGCCCTTCCTGCAACATCTCCTGGCGGGGGAGTTCGGCCTGCTGCCCGTGATGATGGGATCGCAGGAGTGGGACACGTGCAACGCCCTGGCGCGCGGCCTGGCCAAGGCGCTGCAGGGCCGCAACGCCCTGCTGGTGGCCAGCACCGACCTGTCGCACTTCCATTCGCAACTCCAGGCCCAGCGGCTGGATCGCATCGTCGTGGACAAGGTGAACGCCTTTGACCCGGAAGGCCTCGCGCGCGAATTGGCGTCGGGGGCGACCGAAGCCTGCGGCGGCGGGCCGGTTGTAACCACCCTCCTCGCGGCCAAGGCGTTGGGGGCGACTGGGGCTCGCGTGCTGAAGTACGCCACGTCGGGCGACGTAACCGGCGACTACAGCGGCGTGGTGGGGTACATGGCGGCTGCCATCTTCGCCTCGTAGAAGCCTCGGGTTCGCGGGCACTTGACCCGCATGGAGCAGCGATGCCGGAATTCGCGGAAGTTGCCGTCAATCAGACGCTGCGGCGGGCGCGCGCCTCGGAACGGGCGGTGCCGGAAATGTTCGCCCCTTCGGCCCAGGGGGTGTTCCACTACCGCATCCCGCCCCACCTGGCCGCCGTGGTCAGCGTGGGGCAGATGGTGTGGGTTCCCTTCGGGCCGCACCGCGTGCAGGGGGTGATCCTCGGGTTCTCCGACACGGCCCCCGTGGAGAACGTGCGCGAACTGGACGGCATCGTAGAGGCCGAGCCCGCGCTCTCGCCTGCGCACATTGCCCTGGCCCGCTGGATTAGCGATTTCTACGTGTCGCCGCTGGCCGACTCGGTGCGGCTGATGCTCCCCCCTGGCATGAGCCAGCGGCTGGAAACCGTCGTCCATCTGAAGGCAAGCCCGCCATGGCCCGACGACTTGACCGCGAGCCAGAAGGCGCTGCTGGACTACCTGGCGCGGCGCAGCCCCCGCCGTTGGCCGCTCCTGCGCCGCCATTTCCCGTCGTCGGACTTGCGGCGCGACCTCAAGGCCCTGGAGGGCCGGGGACTCATCGCCCGCACGCGGCAACTGTCCCCGCCGCGCGCGCAGCCGCGCTCCGAACGTTACGTGCGCCTCACGGCCACCGAGGCGCAGATTGCCTCGGCGCTGCCGCGCCTGGGCACCTCCACCGCCGCATCCCGCCTGCTGGCGCTGTTGGCCCGCAGCGAGCAACCCGTGTGGCCGCTGGACAAGGCATGCGAGCAGGCCGACGCCTCGCCCGAAGCCGCGCGCAAACTGGCGGCGGAAGGCTGGGTGGCCCTTCAGCCGCGCCGCACGCTCATCGTGCTCGCCCAGCCGCCCGACGGCGAGCCTCCTGCCCGCCCCGCCCATGCCGCTGTTCTGGACTTCCTGCGGAAGGAGGGGGGCGTGGCGGAACAGGACGTCCTGATGCGGGAGGCCCGCGTCTCCGCCGCCGTCCTCCGCACGCTTGTGGACAAGGGGTGGGTGCGCCGCGTAACCGAAGAGCCGCGCGTCCACCTGGCCGTCCCCCGCGACAAGGCGATGGAGCGCGTCGCGGAGATGCAGGGCGTGGCGAAGTACCGCGCCATCCTGTCCGTGCTCCAGCAGGCCCAAGAGCCGCTCTGGCTGTCGTGGGTGTATGCGGAGACCGGCTGCGACCTGGACGACATCCGCGCGCTGGAAGAGCAGGGGCTTGTGCAAATCGGCTACAAGGACGTGGAGCGTTCGCCCCTGGCCGACCGCCTGTTCCCGCCCGAGCCGCCGCCCACGCTGACGCCCGACCAGGAGCGCGTGTGGCAGGGCGTGTCCGAAGCCATGCGCGCCGACGCCAGCCAGGTGGTGCTCCTTCACGGCGTTACGGGCAGCGGCAAAACCGAAATCTACCTGCGCGCGCTGGAGGAGACGCTCCGACTGGGACGGCAGGCCATCGTCCTCGTGCCCGAAATCTCGCTGACGCCCCAGACGGTGCAACGGTTCGCATCCCGCTTCCCCGGCAAGGTTACCGTGCTGCACAGCGGCCTGTCGGAAGGCGAGCGGTTTGACCAGTGGCAGGGCGTGCGCGCGGGCAAGTATCCGGTGGTTGTGGGCGCGCGGTCGGCCCTGTTCGCGCCGGTGCGGCGCCTGGGGCTTATCATCCTGGACGAGGAACACGAGCCCTCGTACAAGAACGACCACACGCCCCGCTACCACGCGCGGGATGTCGCCGTGCAACTGGGGCGGCTGACGGGCGCCACGGTGATCCTGGGCAGCGCGACGCCCGACGTGGTTACGTACACGCTGGCCAAACAGGGCCGCTACCGCCTGCTGGAACTCCCCCAGCGCATCCTGTGGAGCCGCCAGCGCCTGGAGGAAGCCCGCAAGGGGTTGCCGGCGTCGCGAGTGCAGGCCCCCGAAGCCGCGTCGGTGATCTTCAGCGATTTGCCTCGCGTGGAAATCGTGGACCTGCGGCGCGAACTGCTGGAGGGGAATCGGAGCATCTTCAGCCGCGCGCTTCAGGCGGGGTTGCGCGAGACGCTGGCCGCCGGCCACCAGGCGATCCTGTTCCTGAACCGCCGCGGCGCCGCCTCTTTCGTGATCTGCCGCGACTGCGGCTACGTGGCCCTGTGCAAGCGCTGCGAACTGCCGCTCACCTACCACAGCGCGGCCAGCGCCCTGGTGTGCCATCATTGCAACCGCCGCGAGACGGTGCCCACCACGTGCCCGGTCTGCGGCAGCGCACGCATTCGCTACCTGGGCCTGGGCACGCAGAAGGTGGAAGAGACGGTGCGGGAGATGTTCCCCAGCGCCCGCACGCTGCGCTGGGACCGCGACACCGCCCGCCAGCCCAGGGCCTACGACGAACTGCTGGAGCACTTCATCCGGGGCCGCGCCGACATCCTCATCGGGACGCAGATGATCGCGAAGGGGCTGGATTTGCCCCGCGTTACCCTGGTGGGCGTTGTCAGCGCGGACACGGCGCTATACCTGCCCGACTTCCGCGCCGCCGAGCGAACGTTCCAACTGCTGGCGCAGGTGGCAGGACGGGCGGGGCGGAGCGTCCTGGGCGGGCGCGTGATCATCCAAACGTACACGCCCCAGCAGCCGTGCATTCAGGCGGCCGGCCGCCACGACTACGCTGCCTTCTACGAGCACGAAATCGCCTTCCGGCGCGAACACGGCTACCCGCCCTTCTCGCGCATGGCGCGCCTGCTGTACACCGACAGCAGCCTGCGCCGATGCCGCGAGGAAAGCGCCCGTATGCGCGAATACCTGGACGACCGCGTTCGGCGGCTTGGCCTCCCCTGGGTGGACATCGTAGGCCCCGCGCCGTGCTTCCTGCCGCGACTGCGGGGGGAGTTCCGCTGGCACATCGTCATCCGTACCGACGACCCCTACCCGCTGCTGGCGAACCTGGCCTACGACGCGCGGTGGCGCGTGGACATAGACCCCGTGGACTTCGTGTAGGTCAGGGCTTGCCGACGCGGACGAAAGGCAGGCCCAGCCGGTAGCGCGTGGGCACGCGCGTGCTCGTGGGCACCGGATTCGCCGTCGGCGTCCGCGTGGGCGTGGCCGTGGGCGCGGGAGAAGGCGTCGGCGTGGGCGATGGGGTCGCCGTGGGTGTCGGCGTGCGCGTGGGCGACGGCGTCGGCGAGGCAGTCGGCGAGGCCGTGCGGGTCGGCGTCGGCGTGGGCGACGGCGTCGGCGTGGGCGTGGGCGATGGCGTTTGCTGCGCGGCGCACTGCACCAGCACCTCGGAGTAGGACAGGGCCTCGGGCGCCTCGTTGGCGCGGACGCGGACGGTGTTGGTGATCGTGGTCCCCTCGGTCAGGTACAGGGCTGTGGACACCTCAAGATACAGCGTCTTCCGCGAGTGCGCATCCAACGACCCCAGCGCCCAGCCCACCTCGCGGTCCGAGAAAATCTGCGCGCCCGGGCTGGAGCCGCCCGCGGAGAAAAACGACCCGTAGGGCAGGATGTCGCGCACCAGGAGATTGGTGAGAATGGTGTCGCCGGTGTTCTCCACCGTGATCGTGAACCGCAACGGCCTCCCCGCGCAGATGGTCGTCTGCCACGGTTCGTTCTGCACGGTCAGCGCGTTGTAGAACTCCACGGTGATCTGGTCGGACCCGGCCCCCGATTCGGCCCGCACGTGCGCCGTGCCGGTGGACATGCCGGATGTGAGGTGGATGCGGGCCGCGCCATCGGTCGTCGTGGCCACGGCGACCGTCCCGCCGTTGAGCGTGCCCAGGTCCGTGGAGAACGTTACCAGCGTCCCGTCGGCAACCGGGTTGCCGAATCGGTCCGCGACGTGCGCGACGAGTTCCGCGCTGTAGCCGCCCACGGCGATGCGAGGCCGGTCGCTGGACAGGGCCAACGTCGCGGGCGCGTCGGGCACGAACGTAACGTACACGGCGCGGTAGGCGGATGCGCCCGAGCGCACCCCTACCGTCGCCGTCCCCGCCCTTGTGGACGAGCGAAGGGTGGCGAACGCCTGGCCGCCCGCGGTGGTCGCGCTGACGCTGGGCTGGCCGTTGAAGTCCCCCAGGTCTGTGGTGAACGTAACGGGCGTGCCGTCGGCGACCGGGTTGCCGAATCGGTCGGTGATGCGCGCCCGTATCTGCGTTGTCGCGCCGCCCACGGACACAATCGGCGGGGCCGCGTCGCCGCTGATGGCCGCGGGCGGGCCGGGGACAAACTGGATGCGGATGGCGTCCGAATCGCCCACGACCTGCGCGCGGACGGTCGCCGTCGCCACCTGCGTGCTGGACAGAAGGTAAGCCACCGCCTCCCCGTTGACCGTACCGGTGATGTACGTTGTGCCTGTGCCGAAGGAGCCGTGGTCGGTCTCAAAGGTTACCACCGTCCCGTCGGGCACCGGATTGGAGTTGCTGTCCGTTACGATGGCGACAAGCCTGGCGCGCTGGCCGCCCACTTCCACCGCCGTGGGGTCCGCGCCGAGCCGCACCGTGGCGGGCGATCCGCCGGTGGACGTCGCGGTGAACCGCACGGGCGAACCCTTCGCGCCGGGGACGGAAGCGGTGATTTGATACAGCCCCACCTGGGGGCCGAAGGTAAACGTGGTGCTGGCCAGCCCGGCGGCATCCGTAACGGCGACGGGGTTGGAGAACTGGTATCCCTGCGCGCCGGCGGGGCCGCTTTCCACGGCGAACCGCACCGGCACTCCCGCCACGGGGTTGCCGCAGGCGTCGCGCACCCGCACGACGAGCGGGTTGGGCAGGCTGGAGCCTACCTGCGCCGCCTGCCCGTCGCCGGAAACCAGGGCCAGGCTGTCCGCCGGGTTCAACTGCGCGTAGCCGATGGCATAGGCGCTCTGCCCCCGAAGCCCCACCCGCCACATCTTGTAGAAGGCGGCCGGCCCATTGCCCTCAAACTGATCGGCGTTGAACACCACCGCGGGGGCGAAGTTGCCGTCGGCATTCCAACTGCCTGGCGCTCCCCTTCGCCCCGCGCCCCATAGGGGCGCGCTGCCGCCCAGCCGAGTCCAGTTGACCAGGTCGGTGGAGACCGCGGTTCCGATGCCTTCCGTTACCGAGGCCTGCCCGCCGGAATACCACAGGCGATACGCCCCATCGCCGCCCAACACAATGCTGGCCAGGCCCACCTGGCCGCTGTCCCACGCGCCCGCGGGGCCTGGGCCGAATACCGGCGCGCCCATGCCGCTCCACAGCAGGCCGTCGGCCGAGTACGCTAGGCCGAGCCTGCGCGTGCTCCCGTCGGTGGCGTCGTAGAGCATCACGAACCGATAGTTGCGGGGGTCGCTTCCGGTGTTCGGGGCCGATGGGTTGTACAGCACCGCGGACGGCCCCAGCGTCCCGCGGTTCCAGCCCGCCGTGCCGATGACCAGCGGGTTGGCGGCATCCTGGGCAATGGCCTGGTCGTTGCTCCATGCCAGGCCGTTGTCGGACTCGGCGTAGCGGATGGCCGACGGCAGGAAGGTGATGGTGGAATCTCGGTACCAGATGCGGAAGCGCGCCCCCCCGCCGAATCCGCCGGAGTCGTACAGCACGCGGCCCTGGCGCGCGTTCCGCAGGCCGGTTACCAGGCCCTTCTGCAGCCAGGCGATGCCGTCATACGACTCGGCGTAGGCGATGCCCGAGGCCGTGGAGTACCACATGCGGTAGGGCGTGCTCCACGCCGGGTTGAACAGCACCGACGGCGCGGCGGCGTCGCCATCGGCGATGGTGAAGACGGGATTGGGCGCTGGCTCCTGCCACATCTGGTAGCCGCACGGCGCGAAGAAGACCTGGCCGGAGACGCTTATCCCGCGCACCGTGTCGCTGACCACGACCGTCGCCGTGCCGGGCGTGCCGTCGGCGTACAGTTTGGCCGACGCCACGCCGTCCTGCGCCGTTGTCCTGTACTCGTTCGTGCCGCTGATGAACTGGCCCAGGTTGGTTCGGAAGACGACCTCGCCGCCCTGGATGGGGCGCAACTGGACGTCGCGCAGCGAAGCCGTGAGCAGGCTGTACCCGCTCGTGTCCGCGCCGACGGAGGGAGGCTCGGCCCGCAGCGACAACAGGAGCACCGGGTAGGCGTCCACCGCGTGGCCAAGCCCGTCCACGGCGTAGGGCGTGTCGCCGATGCCGTCGGCGTTCGCATCCGGGCCGGAGTAGTCGTCCCAAAAGTTGCCCAGACGGGTCGCGGCATTGTACCAGACATTGCCGGCGCCATCGTCCCGCGCGGGTCTCGCGTTGCCCGAGAACTGATTGCCGTGCAGGGTGCAGGTGGTCGCGCTCTCTATGAGCAGGGCCGGCTCCGAAAGGGCGAAGCCGTTGCCGATGATCCTGTTGTTGAGAATCCGAACCGAAGCGAGAGGAGCGCCCACGAGAGCAATGCCCCGACGGCCGTTGCCGGTGATCGTCTGGGCGTCCACGGTGGAGCCGCTGGCGCCGCCCACCAGTCGGATGCCGTCGCCGGTGTTGTCCGCGATGGTGTTCTCGCGCAGGGTGTTGTTGGGGCCTGCCACCAGGATCGCGCCGGCCAGGTTGTTGTCGTGGATGCGGTTTTGGGTAATCGTGTTGCTCTCGGAACCGCCGATGATGGCGATGCCCCACTGGGCGGGAGCGTTGGCCTGGGCGATCTCGTTGTACGCGACCAGGCCATACTTGCTTCGTTCCAGCGACAGGGCCGTTCCCTGAACCCTGAGGAACTGATTGAAGGACACGGTCGCGTTGTCGGTGCCCTGGATGTACACGCCTTCGCCGCCGATGTCGGCGATGTCGTTGGCCAGGACGACCGTCTGCTTGGAGGCCGTGCCGAAGACCGCCTCGCCGAGGAAGCCCACGACACGGGAGTTGCCAAATGTCGCGCAGTCGCCCGTGATGCGCACGCCCGTCGTCGCCGCGCCTTCGTTGACGACGCCAACGCCGTCCACCACGACGTTGGGGGCGGCCACGGTGATGGCCGTGCCCGACGTGGCGTAGAGGATGGTGGCAGAGCGCCCCGCGCCGCGCAGCCTGACGGGTTTGGTGATGGTGATGGGCGCGGCGTATCGGCCGGGGGCCACGATGACCTCCCCGCCATCCGCGACGGCCGCCAGCGCCGGGGGTATGGACGCGAAGCGGATGGTGCCCCAGCCGGGCGTCGCCGCCGAGTAGTCGTCGTCCACCCAGACTTGGGAGGGGGCCGCCGTCGTTACGCGGGCGAGCGGGAACGCCCAGACCGCCAGCAGCGCCACCATGCACACAACGCTGGCGACCACGTGTGCCCTTTTCCGCGCAGTAAGGGTGCGACTGTTTTCAGAATGGATGCATCCCACTTCTCTGGCCCCTGGAGCCGAATCTGGGCAAAGGCCCCAAATACAAGCGAACCAACCCTACGGATTCGCGCTATCCCGCAAGGTTGGTCTCCGCGCGCAAGGCAGCAGCGAGGCGACGCCACCATGGCTGCCTTAGGGTGCCACCACGATGATTTGCCGACGAGTCTGCCAAGCCGCGGGAGACTGACAGGGCACGCCGTTGCCAACGCCGTACTTGCAACCCTGGGCCGATTCTAGCATACAGCCCCGTATCTGTCAACCCGCCGCCGAGGGCGACGGCAGGCGGACATCGCGCGGGCGGCGCCCTGCCTCACTGCCGATAACGCAGCGCGCGGGCGGCAGATACCGCCGAGTCGCCGCGCCGAGAACCCGGCCTGGTCTCGGTTCCGAAGGTTGTTGCTCGCGCCATGGGCAATAGGCGCGGCGCACTTCCGAAACTGAATCGCGCCTCGGTCGCCAACGCTGGACGGAACCGAATCCCGGCCTGGCCGCATTTTACGGAACCGCCCCCTCGCGCTATACTTGTCCCGAATCAGGGAGTGCCTGTCGCAGATTCATCGGTCGCATTGGAGATGCCCATGTTGCGGCTGCGCGCATTCGTTCCTGCACTGCTGGTTGTCCTGCTGGCGGCTTCGGCCTGCAAGGCGCGGCCGACCACTTCGGCGACGCCCGCGGCGGCCAACGACCCCGCCGAGGTGGTGAGCACGTTCCTGACCGCATGGAGCCAGGCGCGCTACGCCGACATGTACCGCCTGCTGTTGCCGGACGACCAGGCCGCCTACGCCGAGGATGCCTTCACCTCGGCCTATCGGGACTTCGCCAGCGCCGCCAAACTCACCGCCGTAACGCCGCAGGTCATCTCGCTCCTGGTGGACAAGGATCAGGCGCGGGCGCGGTTCCGCGTGGCCTACAGCAGCCAGACCGTCGGCGACTTTGAGCGCGAGAACGTGCTGACGCTGGCCCTGGCCGCAAACGAGTGGCGGGTGCGGTGGTCGCCCGCCGCCATCCTGCCCGAAATGCAGCCAGGGGACACGGTGCATGTTCTGTACCAGGCGTCGGTGCGCGGGAACATCTACGACCGCGCGGGGCACGCGCTGGCCGCCCAGGACACGTATGTAACCGTTGGCGTCGTCCCGGCCCTGATTCAGGACGAGCGCACGCTCCTCGCCACGCTGAGCAAGGTGCTGGGCCAGCCGCCCTCCGCCATTCAGGAGAAGTACAAGAACGCGGCCCGCGCCGACTGGTTCATGCCCGTTGGCGACATCTCCTCGGAGCAGGCCCGGGCGTTCTACGACGAACTGCGGGTCGTGCCCGGCGTAGAACTGCGGGAGACGTTGCGCCGCGCCTACCCCGACGGGGCGCTCTTCGCCCATGTGGTGGGCTACCTGGGCCGTATCAGCGAGGACGAACTGCGGACCCTGCACGCCAAAGGCTACCAGAGCGACGACTTCATCGGCAAGAGCGGCCTGGAAGCCTGGGCCGAGTCCTACCTGGCAGGGCAGCGCGGCGCGCAACTGGTGATCCTCACGAAAGACGGGCAGGTGCGCACCATCGCCGCCCAGCGCCCTGCCCTGCATTCGCGCAACGTCATCGTTACACTCAACACGGCGCTCCAACAGGCCGCAACCGAGGCCCTCGGCGACCGTCAGGGCGCGATTGTGGCGTTGGACCCGCGCGACGGCTCGGTGCTCGCCATGGTGAGTTACCCCGCCTTTGACCCCAACGACTTCGCCGCGGGCGTATCCGCCACGGTGTGGAGCGCCCTTGCCAGCGACGCGCGCAAGCCCCTGCTCAACCGCGCTACGCAGGCGGTGTACCCCGCGGGCTCCATCTTCAAGGTGGTTACCATGGCGGCGGCCCTGGAGAACGCGGGCTTCACCCCAGCCAGCACCTTCACCTGCACGGGCGCCTGGTCTGCCTACAACCGCACGTGGAAATGCTACGGCGTGCACGGGACGCTGGACCTGGTGCGCGGGCTGACGCAATCGTGCGACGTGGTGTTCTACACGCTGGGGAAGGCGCTCTACGAGGCGGACCCGAACGCCCTTTCGCGCATGGCGCGCGCGTTCGGCCTGGGCGCCCCCACGGGGATTGACCTCATCGGCGAAGCGACCGGCCTGGTGCCCGACGACGCCTGGAAGCAACGGGCGCGCGGGGAACCCTGGTACCCCGGCGACAGCATCAACCTCGCCATCGGCCAGGGGGACCTGCTGGTAACCCCGCTGCAAATCGCCGCCCTCTACGCCGCCATCGCCAACGGCGGCACGCTCTACCGGCCCCACGTGGTGGCCGAGATTCCCGCTTGGACCGAGGGCGAGCCGGACATCCGCATCCAACCGGAGGTCATCGGCAGGCTCCCCGTGTCCGCCGAGCATCTGGCCGCCATCCGGCGTGGGCTGGAAGGCGTAACGCAGCCGCCCTACGGGACCTCGTGGCGCGTGTTCCAGGGGATGCCGGTGTCGGTTGCGGGCAAGAGCGGCACCGCCGAGAACATCTATGAACTGCCGCATTCGTGGTGGGTGGGATACGCGCCGGCGGACAATCCGGAGATCGTGGTGGCCGCCGTGGTGGAGAACGTGGGCGAGGGCAGCCGGTATGCGGCGCCCGTCGTGCGGCAGGTGCTGGAAGCATGGCTACGGTTGAGGTGATTTCGTGAGAGCGGATACACTACAAACGACGCATGCCTTTGACAATGTGGTGATCCCCGAATATGATATCGCCGCAGGCGCGTTGGTTCGCGTGCGGCATGGCGACGCCGAAATCGCGCTGCACGTGCTGGACGACGTGCCTTTCGGCTGCTTGCTGGCCGTGCGCGACATCCCCAGGGGCCACCCGATTGTGCGAGGCGGCGTGCAGGTTGGCGTGGCCGCCGCGCACATCCGCGCCGGACAGCGGGTGGACATTCGCTGAGCGTGAGGAGGGCGCATCATGGGAGCCAACATCGGGCTGATGGAGATTCTCTTTCCCATCTTTGACCTCGTGTTTGATTTCTGGCCCGTGGCGCTGGTTACGTCGGTACTCGGTGCGCGCAGACACTTCCTTCGTGTCGCCCTGGCGATGTGGGCATTCTTCGGGGTGATGCGCGCGATCCTTCTCTTCAATCCCACCCCCATCAAGCAGTCGCTCCTCATCCCCGAACCGCAAAGCACGGGCTGGTTTCTTGTGGTCGGCGCCGTCTTGGGCCTCGTGCAGTTGGGCCTGATCGCGCGGGACGCATTGCGCGCCCCGGGCGGAAGATTCAGCCACGTCGCAACGGTGGACGACCTTCTGAAACTGTCGCCCCGCGCGTTTGAAGAGATGGTAACGGAACTGTATCGGGCCTATGGCCACGACGCGAAGCGCACGGGTTCCCTCGGCGATCACGGCGTGGACATCCGAGTTCGCGCCGCGAACGGCGAGAAATGGGTGGTGCAGTGCAAGCGCTGGCGCACGCCCGTGGGCGAGCCGGTCGTCCGCGACTTCTACGGGATGATGCAACACGAGAAGGCAGACAAGGGGGCCATCGTCGCCGTCCGCGGATTCACCCCGCAGGCGCGGGATTGGGCCCAGGGCAAGCCCATTATCCTTTACGATGGGAACGAATTCCTGAAGGCGTGGAAGCGCGCCGTGAAACCAGCGAAACCCAAGAAGGCGGAGACGGCGCCCGCCAAAGGCGCCGCCCGGCCGTCGCCTGCCCCCACCCGCGCCGCCGACCCGCCGCTATGCCCGAACTGCGGCGTGCCCATGGTGCTCCGCGTCGCCTCAAGAGGGGAACACCAGGGCAAGCCTTTCTACGGCTGCCCCAACTACCCACGGTGCCGCGAGGTCGTGCCCATTCCTGACGGCGCGGATGTGTCCGCCGAGTAACCCATTCTGCATTAGGGAGGGATGAATGTCCGCTTCGATTCGCGTAATTCAGTACGGCCTGGGCCCCATCGGCAGCGCCATCGCAAGGCATGTTACGGAGCGCGCCGGCCTGCGGCTTGTCGGGGCTGTGGACGTTGACCCGGCCAAGGTGGGCCGAGACGCGGGCGAGGTCATCGGCCTGGGGAGGCCGTTGGGCTTCCCGGTTGCGGCCACGCTCGCCGAGGCGCTGGCCCGCGCGGAGGCCGACGTGGCCCTGCACGCCACCAGTTCCTACTTTGACCGATTCAAGCCCCAGATTCTGGAACTGCTGGACGCCGGCCTGGACGTCGTCTCCAC
>DAOTVT010000172.1:0-2515 GCA_034436295.1 Anaerolineae bacterium
GCGTTGCCCCTACCGAAGGCCAACGGCCAACGGCTCACGTAACAATCGTCGGGTACAGGCGCGCGCCGATTCCCACCAGCGCCGCCACCACCGCGAACAGCACCAGAAAGTCCATGCCCAGGCCGAACCCGCTGACACCCCCCGCCAGCATCAGCGCCCGGAGGGCGTCCACCTGGTACGACAGGGGATTGACGCGGGAGATGACCTGAAGCCAGCCCGGCATGATGGCGATGGGGTAGATGGCGTTGCTGGCAAAGAACAGAGGCATGGTCAGCACCTGGCCGATGCCCATGAACCGCTCGCGGGTCTTCACCAGGCAGGCGATGATGAGCGAGAAGGTGGAGAAGATGGCCGCGCCCAGCATCACCGTCAGGAGCACGCCCGCCAGCGCCAGCGGGTGCCAGTTGACGCGGACGCCCAGGATGAGCGCCAGCAGGTAGATGAACAGGCCCTGCACCAGCCCGCGCACGCCTGCCGACAGAGCCTTGCCCAGCACCAGCGCCGTGCGCGGCGTGGGGCTGACCAGGAACTTGTGCAGGATGCCCAAGTCGCGCTCCCAGATGACCGAGATGCCGTAGAAGATGGAGATGAACAGCACGCTCTGGGCGAGGATGCCCGGCGCCATGAAGTCCAGGTAGCGGATGTCGCCCGTGGGGATGGCGCGCACGCGCGTGAAGACCTGGCCGAACACCAGGAGCCAGAGGGTGGGCTGGACCGCGCGCATGAACAACTCCGTCGGGTCGTGGCGGAGTTTGCGGGCGTCCAGTTCGGCGATGACCAGTACCTTGTACACAAATCGGCCCAGGGCGGCCAGCGGGTTGCGATGGCCCTGAACCTGATCAGCCAAGCCGGCGCGCAGTGCGCCTCTCTCGGATAGTCTCACGGTAGGTTCCTCCCGAATCCAGGGTGTTGCCGGTGTAGTGCACGAAGACATCGTCCAGGGTAGCGCCGTTGCCGCCGATGGAGGCCTTGAGTTCGGCGGGCGTACCGATGGCGACGACGCGGCCCAGGTGCATGATGGCCACACGATCGCAGAGACGGTCCGCTTCCTCCATCAGGTGCGTGGTGAGCAGGATCGTGGTGCCGAATTCGCGGCGCAGTTCCTCCAGGTGGCCCCAGATGGCGCGACGGGCGTTCGGGTCCAGGCCCACCGTCGGCTCGTCCAGGAACAGCACCTTGGGGTGGTGCAGGAGCGACTGGGCGATTTCCAGACGGCGGATCATGCCGCCGGAGTAGGCGCGCACCAGTTTGTCGGCGCTGTCGCCAAGGCCGACGAAGTCCAGGGCGGCACGCACCCGTTTCTTCTGCTCGGCGCGGGGGATGTCGTACAGCCTGGCGAAGATGAGCAGGTTCTCGTAGCCGGTCAGGGTGCCGTCGGCGGAGACCATCTGGGGGACATAGCCGATGGCGCGGCGGACGTCGGCGGGCTGGCGGATGATGTCGTAGCCGGCCACGCGCGCCCGGCCCGATGTGGGGAGCAGCAGGGTTGTGAGCATCTTGATGGTGGTGGTTTTGCCCGCGCCGTTAGGCCCCAGCAGGCCGAACATCTCGCCTGGCTCAATGGACAGGTTCAGCGCGTCCACGGCGGTGAGCGTGCCGAACCGGCGGGTCAACGATTGGGTCTCAATGATTGCCATGGGGTCGCCTCCGATCAGCGCTCGCCGGCCCGAAACAGGGTGCGCAATGCCCCCATCGCGGATACCACGGCGGCCCGGCTGTCGCCGTCCAGCCGCGCCAGCGTCTCGGCCAGGCGGGCCTGCGTGCTTTCCAGCGCCGAGTCCAGGATGGCCTCGCCCGCCGCGGTAACCGTGAGCACGACGCGCCGACGGTCGGCCTGGCTGTCCTGACGGGCCAGCAACCCCCGCGCGACGAGGCCGTCCACCAGTTTGGAGGCCGACGGCGGGGTCAGCCCCAGGTGGTCGGCCACCTGCGACAGGGACGCGCCGGGCGTGCGCCTAAGGAACAAGAGCGCGCGGAACTGGGGCACCGACAGGTCAGGCGTGCGATGGCTGCGCATCTCAGCGCGGATGGCGCGCATGACGAGGGGGACGACATCCAGCACTTCGCGGGCGCACTCTTCGGGCGAGGGCGTCATTTTGTTCACCTTTCTCATTGTTAGATAGTCTAATTATATGCGGCATTGCGGGAGATGTCAAATGGGCGCGGATGTCCACCCACGCGGGGCTGAACCCCCGCGCTGGGGCGTTTGGATCGCGAAGGACACGAAACGGCGCGAAAGGCGCGAAAACCGCGGCTGCGAAGATGTCTGCCCACGCGGGGTTGAACCCCCGCGCTGACGGAACAAAGCCCCCTTCGGGGCGGTGGGTAGCCCGCAGGGCTTTGCCCCTTCAGCCCGATGCTTCAGCGTCGGGCGGGAGCGCGTCTGTTCCCTGGAGTTTGGCCTTTTTGAGGGAGGACTTGAAAATGGGGTGCCCCTTGGTGTAAAGTAGAGTTATACGAAACCACCACACGAAGGAGGCACCCCGAAATGAATGATACCACATTGCAAACGAGA
>DAOTVT010000173.1:0-1500 GCA_034436295.1 Anaerolineae bacterium
ATAATGCGGCCCTGTCTTCAGCCAGGAGTTAGCCCGCTTCGGGCCTCCTTGCACCTGTTTCCAGCCCTTCTGTAGCCCCAACATTCAGACAAAAGAGCCAAACTCCAGGGCAGGTATGGAAACCTGCCCTACACTACACTCTTTGTGTGGAATATTTTTCTCACACAAAGGCACAAAGACACAGAGGGATAAAAGCACAGAGGCACAAAGAAAAACCTTCGTGCCTTGGTGTCTTTGTGTGAGACATTTTTCTCACACAGATGGGGGCGATAACATGAAAGCGTTGCGCGGGACGGAGTTGAAGCGGTTCCACCGCCAGGTGCGGCGGGAGTTGCCCATCGCCCACAGCATCATCGCCATCCTGCAAAGCGTGGAGTATCCCGTCAATGTCGGCTCCATCTTCCGCATCGCCGACGCCGCCGCGCTGGACGAACTCATCCTGTGCGGCATCACGCCGACGCCCGAAAACCCCACGGTCGCCAAGGTGGGGCGGGGCAAGCACGCCCGCGTCCCGTGGCGCTACGTGCCCGACGCCGCCGATGCCATCCGCCAGGCCAAGGACAACGGCTATCGCGTGTACGCGCTGGAACTCACCGCCGACGCCACCCCGTACCACGCCGTGGACTGGCCCGAAAAGGTGTGCCTGGTGGTGGGCCACGAGGATCACGGCGTAACGAAGGCCACCCTGGCGCTGTGCGACGAGGCCGTGTTCATCCCCATGTGGGGCAAGGGCGCGTCGCTCAACGTCCACGTGGCGCTGGGGATCGTGGTGTACCACATCCGCCAGAAGACAGCCCCACCCCCGTCCGCTGGCCGTTGACGACCGGCAGTTCAGGGTCTATAATACGATTGCAGGCATGTGTGGGCAAGGATGGGTTAGAAAGCACAGATGAAAGAGAGACGCATCAGCAAGGTTTACAGGAAAGTGCGTATTTCCGAGCAACCGACCGATTTCGCCTATTGGCAGACCCTATCGTACCAGGCGAGACTCGCTGCCCTAGAAGAAATCCGCCGCGAATACCACAGGTGGAAGCACGGTGCTGAACCAAGACTTCAAAGAGTTTATCATATCGTTAAACGACACCCTCGTTAGGTACCTGGTCATCGGTGGGTATGCGGTCGCCATCCATGGCTATCCCCGGTACACCAAAGAGATAGACATTTGGATAGAGCCGACTCCCGAAAACGCAGCCAGAATCGTGAAGGCTTTGGAACAGTTCGGATTTGGCTCATTGGGATTGAAGGCCGAGGACTTCCTCGTCCCGGATCAGGTCATTCAGCTCGGGTACCCACCGAATCGGATTGACTTGCTCACAACGGCGTCGGGCGTGGAGTTTGGCACCTGCTACGCTTCGCGTGTGGAGGTTGAAGTAGACGGCGTTATCGTGAACTTCATAGACCTGGAAAACCTCAAGAAGAACAAGAGGGCCGTGGGACGATTGCAGGATTTGGCAGACTTGGAGAACCTGCAGTGAACCAGGGTGTGTTCCTGGGAGTGCT
>DAOTVT010000174.1:0-9710 GCA_034436295.1 Anaerolineae bacterium
GGGGGCGGGCACGGCCAGGCGCGGGCTACCGCCGGAATCGGCGCAGGAGCCACGCCCACCAGCGACGGACGGCCGCCACGAGCCAGGGCAGGTTGCGTTTCGGGCGAGGCCTGCCGCCCCACTCCACCAGCGCGGCGCCCCACGTGAGGCCGGCGCCGAAGCCCACCAGCACCACGCGCTGCCCCGGCTGCAACTGCCCCGCATCGGCCATCTCGCACAGGGCGATGGGGATGGAGGCGGCAGACGTGTTCCCGTAGCGGTCAATGTTCGCGTACATCTTCTCCTTCGGCACGCCCAGCCGCTCGGCTGCCGCCTGCAGGATGCGCGCATTGGCCTGGTGCGCGATCACCACATCCAGGTCGGCCAGGGACAGGCCGGCCTGTTCCAGCACCTTGCGGGTGGCCTCGGGGATGATCTTCGCCGCAAAGCGGAAGACTTTCTGCCCGTCCATCCGTATCGTGTGCAGGTTCTCGGCCACCGTCTCCGCCGAGGCGGGCTTGCGCGACCCGCCTGCCGGCAGGATGAGCCAATCGGCGCCCGCGCCGTCGGCGCCCAGGTGCGTGGCCAGGATGCCGCCCGGGCCGTTGGCCTGTCCCAGGAGCACCGCGCCCGCGCCATCGCCGAAAAGCACGCACGTGCCCCGATCCGTCCAGTTCGTGATGCGCGACAGGGTCTCTGCGCCGATGACGAGGGCGTACCGGTAGGCGCCGGCCTCAATGGCGTGAGCGCCCAGAGCCAGCGCGTAGATGAACCCCGAGCAGCCCGCGCCCAGGTCAAACGCGGCGGCGCGGGTGGCGCCGATGCCGCGCTGTACCAGGCAGGCCGTGGCCGGAAAGAGGTAGTCCGGCGTGGCCGTCGCGACGATGATGAGGTCAATGGCGAGCGGGTCGGCGCTGGCGGTCGCCAGGGCGCGCTCGGCTGCGATGATGGCCATGGACGCGGTCGTCTCGTCGGCGTCGGCCAGTCGCCGCTCGCGGATGCCGGTGCGCTCCACGATCCACTCGTCCGAGGTGTCCACCATCTGCGCCAAGTCGGCATTGGTGAGGACGCGGCGGGGCACATACGCGCCCCACCCGATGATCTGCGCTTTGATTCCCTTGCTCATGGGTATCTTCCCAACGCCAGCGAGGCGTTGTGGCCTCCGAAGCCGAAGGAGTTGGACAGTGCCACCCGAATGGGCATTGGGCGGGCGCGGTTCGGCGTGTAGTCCAAATCGCACTCGGGGTCGGGCGTCTCGTAGTTGATGGTGGGCGGGATGACGCCCTCTTCCAGCGCCTTGGCGGTGATGATGGCTTCCACGGCCCCGCTGGCCCCCAGGAGATGGCCCATGACCGACTTGGTGGAACTGACGGCAAGGCGGTAGGCGTGGTCGCCGAAGACCGACTTGATGGCGATGGTTTCGGCGCGGTCGTTGAGGGGCGTGCTCGTGCCATGCGCGTTGATGTATTCCACGTCGGTGGGCGCAAGGCCGGCGTCCCTAAGCGCGCCGGCCATGGCCAGGGCAGCGCCCGCCCCGTTTTCCAGCGGCGCGGTGATGTGGTAGGCGTCGGCGGAGAGACCGTAGCCGAGGATTTCGGCGTAGATGTGCGCGCCGCGCGCCTGGGCGTCCTCCAGTTTTTCCAGCACCAGGATGCCCGCCCCTTCGCCCATGACGAACCCATCGCGATGGGCGTCAAACGGGCGGCAGGCGCGGGTCGGCTCGTCGTTGCGCCGCGAGATGGCGCCCATGACGTTGAAGGCCGCGATGGCGAGGCGGAGGATGCCCGCTTCGGCTGCGCCGCAGATGGCCTTGTCCACCCGCCCGTGTCGGATCATCATGGCGGCCTCGCCGATGCAGTTGGCGCCGCTGGCGCACGCCGAGATGACCGCCAGGTTGGGGCCGCGAATCCCGTACTCAATGGCGATGTTGCCGGCGGCGGTGTCGGCGAGGACCATGGGGATAAAGAACGGGCTGACGCGCCGAGGGCCGCGCTCGTCCAGCGCGTGGAGTTGCTGGGCCAGCGTGGCCATGCCGCCGATGCCGGTGCCCACGATGACGGCGATGCGCTCGTTGTCGCCCGCGAAGGTCAGCCCCGCGTCGGCCACGGCCTGGCGCGCGGCAGCCAGGGCGAACTGACTGTAGCGGTCCATGGTGCGTGCGGCTTTCGCGCCGAACAGGGCCACGGGGTCAAAATCCTTGACCTCGGCGGCAATCTGGGTTTCCAGGTCCGAGGCGTCAAACAGGGTGATCGGGCCGACTCCTGATTTCCCATCCACGACGTTGCGCCACATGGTGGGGACATCGTTCCCAACGGGCGTTACGGCTCCTACGCCGGTGATGACCACTCGGGTTTGTGGCATATATGCCTCCTGTGTTGGGCGCAATGGATTGCAGCCCTACTGCATGATAAGTCCGCCGTCCACGCTGAGCACCTGGCCGGTGATGAAGTCGGCGTCGGGCGAGACGAGGAACGCGACGGCGGCGGCGATGTCTTCGGGCGTCGCGGCGCGCCGCAGGGGCGTGAACGCGAGCCAGTTCTGCACCATCTCCTGGGGGAGCGACGCGGTCAGGTCCGTGGGGACGTAGCCCGGCGCGACGGCGTTGACCGTGATGTTGCGCGGGCCGACCTCCTTGGCCAGCGACTTGGTGAGGCCGAGGAGCCCGGCCTTGGCCGCGGCGTAGTTCACCTGGCCCGCCTGGCCCGCAAGGCCCGCGACGGATGTGATGTTCACGATGCGGCCGTAGCGTTGGCGCATCATCGGGCGGATGACGGCGCGGCAACAGTTGAACGCCCCTTTGAGGCATGTGTCCACGACGATGTCCCAGTCCTGTTCGGTCATGGACGCCAGGAGCGTGTCGCGCGTGGTGCCGGCGTTGTTCACGAGGATGTCCACGCGCCCAAACGCGGCGATGGTCTCGGCGATAAGTCGCTCGGCCTCGGCGAAGGCGCTCACGTCGGCCTGGATGGCTTTGGCGCGCCCGCCGCGACGTTCTATCTCCGCGACGACCTCGGCCGCCTCCGCCGCGGCGCTGCGATAGTTGACGACGACCGTCGCGCCCGCTGCCGCCAGGCGCAACGCAATGGCCCGGCCTATCCCGCGCGAAGCGCCGGTTACCACGGCCACCTTCCCATCCAGAATCATCTCCGATCCCTCCCGTAATTACATGTGCGCATTGCATCCGGGATTCGCACGAATTCGCGGCCGCTGTCTTCCTGCGCGAAGCCGTGCGGGCCAGATCTTGCGGCGCGGGGCCTCGCGCCCGATGTCGCCCCGCGCGGCCCGCTACCGGCCCGACTGCGCAAAAGCGATCACCGCGTCGGGGTCGCCGATGGCGACGGCGCAGGCCGCACCGGCGATTCGGCTCACGAGGCCCGTGAGCACGCTCCCCGGCCCGATCTCCACGAAGTGGCTCGCTCCGCGCCGGGCCAATTCGCGTATGGACTGGGTCCACCGCACGGGCGCGGTCAACTGCTCCACCAACTCGCGCCTGACCTCATCGGGGTCTTGGAGCGGGCGGGCGTCCACATTGCCCACGATGGGCGCGGCGGGTCGGCGCAGGGCCACCGCATGCACCGCGCGGCGGAGACCTTCGGCGGCGTGCGCCATGAGCCTGGAGTGGGCCGCGATGGATACCGCAAGGCGAATCACGCGACGCGCGCCGGCCTGCTTGGCGAGTTCCTCCGCGCGTTCCAGCGCGCGGACGTCGCCCGATAGGACGATCTGTCCCGGGGCGTTGTCGTTGGCGATCTGGATGACCTGGCCGCTCTCGGACACCTGCCGGCAAATCGCGTCAAGGACGTCGGCATCCAGCCCGATGACCGCCAACATGCCGCCGGGGTTGGTCTTGCCTGCCTCGGCCATGAGTTGGCCGCGCAGCCGCACCAGGTGCAGCCCGTCGGCGAAGGACAGCGCGCCCGAAGCCACCAGCGCCGAGTATTCGCCCAGGCTGTGGCCCACGTAGTAGTCCGGCTTTATCGCACGGCCTGCCGCCTCTTCCAGCGCGCGCAGCGCCGCGATGCTCGTGGTCAGGATCGCCGGCTGGGCGTTGGCGGTGTCGGTGAGCGTTTCCGCCGGACCTTCAAAGCACAGCGCGCTCAGGCGAAAGCCGAGGGTGTCGTCGGCCTCCTCAAATGTCCTGCGGGCGCTGGCGAATCGTTCGGCAAGCGCCTTTCCCATGCCCACGTGCTGGGAGCCTTGCCCCGGGAACTGGAAGACCAGGCGGGGCGCGCCCTGTGCGTCGGATTCCATGTCGTCAACCTCCGCAAGAATCAGGCCGCGGCCCAGGCGTTCAGCCGTTGCAGGTGCGCCTCGGCCTCGGCCATGATGCGCTCAATGAGCACCCGCACCGGCACGATGTCGCGCACCAGGCCCGCAATCTGGCCGGCCATGACCGAGCCGTTGACCACGTCGCCTTCCATGGCGGCCAGGCGCAACTTGCCGGTGCCGAACTCAATGACCTCGGCCTCGGTCGCGCCCGTCTTTTCCATCTCGGCGAAGCGCGTGGTCATCTGATTGCGGATGGCGCGCACGGGATGGCCGAGGGAGTGGCCGGTGGTTACGGTGGCGCGGTCGTTGGCGCGCAGGATGCGCTCCTTGTAGTTGGGGTGCACCTTGCACTCCTCGGTGCAGATGAAGCGGGTGCCCATCTGGATGCCCACGGCGCCCAACGCCAGGGCAGCCAGAAGCCCGCGCCCATCGGCGAACCCGCCCGCGGCAATGACGGGGATATCCACGGCGTCCACGACTTGGGGCACCAGGGGCAAGGTGGCCACGTCGCCGATGTGCCCGCCCGATTCCATCCCCTCCGCCACGACCGCGTCCACGCCGTCGCGCGCCAGGCGCACCGCCAGGGCCACCGAACCGACGACGGGGATGACCTTGATGCCCGCGGCTTTCAGGCGCGGCACGATGGCCGAAGGGCTGCCCGCGCCCGTCATGACCACGGGCACGCCCTCGTCTATGCAGATTTGCACGATGTCGTTGACGAACGGCGAGAACAGGGGGATGTTGACGCCGAACGGGTTGCGCGTGAGCGCCTTCGTCTTGCGCACCTCATCGCGGACGTAGTCGGGGGGAGCGTTGCCGCCGCCCAGCACGCCCAGGCCGCCCGCCTCTGAGACGGCGGCCACCAGTTCGGCGGTGGCCACCCAGGCCATGCCGCCCTGGATGATGGGATATCGGATTCCCAGCATATCGCACAACACGGTTCGTATCACCTTTACCTCCCCAACGGATGTGGTTTTGCCATTTGCCTCACGCGATGGTCAGGAGCGCGTCGCCATCGCGGACGACAGCGCCCGCCTGCACGTGGATGCCGCGCACGCTGCCCGCGCGCGGCGCGCGAATCTCGTTTTCCATCTTCATGGACTCCAGGATGGCGACGAGTTGGTTCTCGGCCACAGGCTCACCCTCGCCCACGCAGATTTCCGCCACCAGGCCGCACAGGGGAGCGCGCACGACGACCTCGCCCTCGGCCGTGGCGCTTCGCCCTCGGCTGGGGTGGAGCGCCTCGTCGTGCACCTGGATGCGGTGCACCTTGCCTCGCACCAGGGCGTAGTACGTCCCGCCGCGCTCGTCCACCAGCACCTCGTAGGAAGCGTCGTTGACCAGCAGCGAGTACAGCGACAGCCCTTGAATCTCCGACACGTCCAGGCGGAACGTGCGGCCCTCCATCGCCAGCGTGCCGTCGGGCATCAGCGTAACGGTCAGCGGCGTCCCGTCCACCTCCACGCGATAGGTTATCGGCCTACTGCCATCCAGCGTCCGAGCATTTTCCAATTGGAATCTCCATTTCGGGTCGGTTGGGCGCATGTCTGCACCTGGGAGGGGCGCAGCGCCCTGGCCCGGTGGTGTAGCAGCGCCGCAAGGACCGCGGCCGCGCGCAGGTCGTCCAGCGAGGCGGCGCGCTCCGCGTAGGCGGCCTGCTCCAGGAAACTGGTGTCCACATATCCGCCCTGGAATCGCGGGTCGTCCAGGATTTCCTGGTGCAGGGGGATGTTGGTGCGTATGCCCATGATGCGGTACTCGTCCAGCGCGCGCCTCATGCGCACCAGCGCCTCGCCACGGGTCTCGCCCCACGCGATGACCTTGGCGATGAGGGAATCGTAGTAGGGCGTGATCTCCAGCCCTTCGTGGATGCCGCTTTCCACGCGGATTCCCGGCCCCGAAGGCTCGCGCATGTGCGAGATTTTCCCGACGGATGGGCGGAAGTCGTCAAACGGGTTTTCGGCCAGGATGCGGCATTCTATGGCCCAGCCTCGGAGTCGCACGTCCTCCTGGGCCAGGCGCAGCCGCCGACCGGCTGCGATGCGGAGTTGCTCCTTGACGATGTCCACGCCGGTAACCATTTCCGTCGTGGGGTGTTCTACTTGCAAGCGGGGATTGATCTCAAGGAAGTAGAAGTTCTGCTGGTCGTCCAGCAGGAACTCCACGGTACCCGCGTTGACATAATCGGCAGCGCGCGCGGCGGCGACGGCGGCTTCGCCCATGCGGCGGCGCAATTCCGGCGTGAGGGCGCGCGAAGGCGCTTCTTCCAGCACTTTCTGGTGATGCCTCTGGACGGAGCCTTCGCGCTCGCCCAGATGAATCACGTTGCCGTGGTGGTCGGCCAGAATCTGGAACTCAATGTGGCGGACGCCTTCCAGGACGCGCTCCAGGAAGACCGAGTCGTCGCCGAAGGCGGCCTTGGCCTCGCGGCGGGCCAGCGCCAGGGCCTCGGGGAATTCGTCCGGCCCGGTAACGAGTCGGATGCCCTTGCCGCCACCGCCGGCGGCGGCCTTGATCATCAGGGGGTAGCCCACGGCCTGGGCGGCCTGGGCCGGGTCGCCATCGGGCACGTCCCACTCGGAGCCGTGGATGACGGGCAGCCCCGCCTGGCGCATGGCGCGTCGGGCCAGAATCTTGTTGCCGGCCAGGCGCAGCGTCTGCGGCGACGGCCCCACGAACACCAGGCCCGCGTCCAGGCAGGCCCGCGCGAATTCGGGGTTCTCGGCCAGGAAGCCGTAGCCCGGGTGCACCGCGTCGGCGCCGGAGCGCCTGGCGACGTCCAGGATGCGCTCCATGTTGAGATAACTGTCGCGGGCGGGCGCGGGGCCCACGCAGTACGCCTCGTCGGCGTAGCGCACGTGCAGGGACGCCCGGTCCACCTCCGAGTAGATGGCGACGGTGCGTATCCCTAACTCGCGACAGGTGCGGATGATACGGACGGCGACTTCGCCGCGGTTGGCGATGAGAACCTTTTTCAGCATGGGATGACTTCCTGAGGGTCTTTACAACGCAAACACTGCAGGGCCGAATTGGTTGCGCGGGAGGTGAACGATGGCGCAGGGGATGGCACAAACCATGATGTTTGAGGATTTTGTTGTCGGGCAGGAGTGGACGACGTCGGGCCGGACGGTAACGGAGGCCGACATCGTGGGTTTTGCGGGCCTTTCGGGCGATTTCAACGCGCTGCATGTGGACAGCGAATACGCCCGCAGCACGCCCTTCGGGGAACGCATCGCCCACGGGCTTCTGGGCCTGGCGATGGCCACGGGGCTGGCCTCGCGGGCCGGTTTCATGGAAGGCTCGGTGGAGGCGTTCCTTTCGCTGGAGTGGAAGTTCCGCGCGCCCATCCGCATCGGCGACACCATCCGCGCCGCGCTGCGGGTGGCTGGGACGCGGCCCATGGGCGACACGGGCGGCCTGGTGATGCTGGACGTGACGGTGCTGAACCAGCGCAACGAGACGGTGCAGCGCGGGCAGTGGACGGTGCTGGTGAAGCGCCGGCCGCCGCAGGGGTAGGGTGCTGCGGGCGGAGCAACCCCGCGCCCGCGCGGAGATGGCTTCGTCGCTTCGCTCCTCGCGATGATGAGGGGCCAACACGCTTCGGGACCCAGCCCGTTGCCACGGCGTGTTTCAATTCTGGCGCGCGATGGCCGGGCATCGTTGGGTTTGCCGATCGGGGCCCACCTCACCCATTCTCACCCCAGCCCTCGCCCATCTTGACTACACCCCGGTGGAGGCCGTGCGGGAGAAAGAGCCACCTCACCCATCCCCACCCCAGTCCTCGCCTACCTTGACTTCACCCCGGTGGATGCCGTGCGGGAGGGGTTAGGTGAGGTCAATCGCCAACGCTGTTCGCCGCGCGGGGGAAGCGGACTTCGTCGGTCGTGGAACAGCCCACGGGTGTGTTGAGGGTGTGCGCATTGCAGCACATGTGCCCTCTAACGGAACTCCATCTTTCGGGCGAATGAACGCAAATGCTTGACAACATGAGCATTTCATGTTATGATATAGGCGTATCGGGATTCAACATTGAGTATCACAATGTGATACATCGCTCCAGTCAGTCAGTTTACAAGTACTCCGATCGGCATAGGAGCCAAGAGATGGCCTGTGTCAAAGTCTATGGCCTCTACAGGTCATTGGGCGGCTCGGTGGCGATTCGGAATGTGGACCTCTAAATCCCAGCGCTCAACTTCCAGGACAAACGTCTCAAGTATCGGGAGTGCCGAAGGGCGGCGCGGACCTGCCACAAAAACAGATCTTGCAAGGAGGAGGGATTCTATAGCACAACTGAGAGCGAACTGAACCTACCGACAATTGTCCACCCCAATGAGCAGCGGGCATAGGAGGTGATGCGCAGAGGCAAAGGACAGCATAATATAGATATAGTATGACCCATTGGATAATGGACCGTCAGAATGTTGTCTTCAGGCGAAAAGGAGGCCTCAGATGAAGACTCGCATCTCGTTGGTCGTGGTCATAGCCCTGGTTCTGCTGGTCGGGATGGCCCTGGTTCTGCTGGTCGCGCCCTCGTCAACTGTTCTTGCAGTACCTCAGGACAAACAGGACAGACTGGCAGAGGACGACCCCTGGGCCCTGCCCTCCACGCCGACCGCAGTATTGAATGTCACGGTAGATGGTGTCCCCTTGACCGTAACCAACTACAGGGTTATCTATGTTGCCAATCCAGTCCCCGTAAGGATCATGTCAGGCGGTGTTCCAACCACCACTGTAGACTATCAGGCGATGAACATTTATGTGCCTTCCAATGCCACCGAAGATTCCCCGATCATCCTGCAGGTTGGCAACGCCGGCTGGCTGGGCAACCTGGTGAGGGCTCCAATCACGGACGGCGGAGTGTATACCAGCACCACCAGTAACACAGGCGCGGCGCTGAAGGCCGGCTACGTCATCGTGAGCGCTGGCGCTCGCAGCCGCGGCATGACTGATCTGGCGGGCACAACCTATGTGGGCCACGCCCCTGCGGTGGTTGTGGACACCAAGGCCGCCATCCGCTACCTGCGCTACAATGACGCTGCCATGCTTGGGACCACAGACCGCATCTTCATCACCGGAACCAGCGGCGGTGGAGGACTGTCAGTAGCCATCGCGGCCAGCGGCAACAGCCCAGACTACTACCCCTACCTGTACGAGATCGGGGCTGCAGGCGTCTCCTATGACCCAGGAAGTGGCACCTACACGTCAACCCTCAACGATGATGTGTTCGGGACGGTGGCCTATTGCCCGATCACAGACCTTGATCATGCCGACGCAGCCTATGAGTGGATGTATGGGGCCACCAGGCGGGCCCTCCATGACGAATTCGGCACCTACAACGAGGCACAGATGCTTGCCTCCGCCTGGCTGGCGGGGGACTATGTCCCCTATTTCAATAGGCTGGGCCTGAAAGATGAGCACGGCAATCCGCTGACAGCCGACAAGCTTGACGATTCCATCAAGGC
>DAOTVT010000175.1:0-11644 GCA_034436295.1 Anaerolineae bacterium
CCACGCTCGCCGAGGCGCTGGCCCGCGCGGAGGCCGACGTGGCCCTGCACGCCACCAGTTCCTACTTTGACCGATTCAAGCCCCAGATTCTGGAACTGCTGGACGCCGGCCTGGACGTCGTCTCCACCGCCGAGGAACTGTCGTTCCCCTGGCTGGCGCACCCTGCGGAAGCGCGTGAGATAGACGCCGCCGCGAAACGGGCGGGAAAGACGGTGCTCGGAACCGGCATCAACCCCGGGTTCCTCATGGACTCGCTGCCCCTGTTCCTGACCTCCATCTGCCAGCGGGTGGATCACATAGAAGTTCGGCGGGCGCAGAACGCCTCGCTGCGGCGCGGGCCGTTCCAGGCCAAGATCGGCGCGGGACTGACGGTGGACGAATTCCAGGAGCGCATGGCCGCCGGGCGCATGGGCCACGTGGGCCTGCCGGAGTCCGTCGGCATGGTGTTCCACACGCTGGGGCGCACGCTGGTACGGTACGAATCGGCCGTGGAGCCGGTGGTGGCCACGAGGCGCGTCGTTACCGAGTTCTTTGATGTGCCGCCCGGCCGCGTCATCGGGCTGAAGCAGACGGCCCGCGCCTTCGCCCCCGAAGGCGAGTTCGTGGCCCTGACGTTCCTGGCCGCGCTGGATGCCGAGGAGAACGCCGACACCATCCGCATCAAGGGGGTGCCTGAACTGGAGGTCAGGCTCCAGGGCACCAACGGCGACGTGGCCACCGTGGCCATCGCGGTCAACGCCATCCGGCGCGTGCGCGAGGCCGCGCCCGGCCTGGTAACGATGCCCGACTTGCCCCTCATCACGCACGGGTAGCCCGCGCCGCGCTGGTGCGGAATGCTGCGCGTGGGTGAACCCCTGCGCTGAAGGACCCGCGAATCCACGCGAATGGACACGAATCTGCCCCCAGCCCGCAGGGCTTGGCCCGTTCAGCCCGATGCTTCCGCGTCGGGCCCCACTTGACAAATCCGACAAAATCGGGTATATTATAGACGAGAACCCCACCCCATGGGGGAGGGGGTAGGAGGCGCTATGGACACCCAACTCAAGACCGAGGTCAAGGCCAGGCTCGCCACCGCCGAGGGCCATATCCGAGGCATCGCGCGGATGGTGGACGAGGACGCCTACTGCGTGGACATCATCAAGCAGATTCTCGCCGTGCAGCGCGCCCTGGACAGGGTCAACGCCATGGTGCTCAACGGCCACCTGCACACCTGCGTTACCACCGCCATCCGCGGCGAGAACCCCGACGAGCGCGAGCGCGTCATCGGCGAACTCATGGACATCTTTGAGTTGTCCCGAAAACTCTAGCAAGGAGCGTACACCATGATTACCAAAGTGCTTCAAGTGCCCAACATCTCCTGCCACCACTGCGTCCACACCATCCAGCGCGAACTGGGCCAGGTGAAGGGCGTGGCCGAGGTGCAGGCCGATGTGCAAACCAAGCGCGTGTCCGTGAAGGTGGACACGCCCGAGACCCTGGACGCTGTCCTGAAGACGCTGCGGGAGATCGGCTATCCCGCCCAGGAGTAGCGGCAGGGCAGGGTTCACCGCGGAGAACGCGGAGCACGCAGAGGTCAGGGAGATTCCAGTTGACTCTGCGCGCTCTGGGGTCTCCGCGGTGAAGATGGAAGACAAGGAAGGTATCCATGCCCGACAAGAAGCAACTGACCATCCCCGTAACGGGGATGACGTGCGCCAACTGCGCGCTGACCATAGAGCGCGGGCTGAAGAAGATGGAGGGCGTCCACGACGCCACCGTGAACTTCGCCGCCGAGCGCGTAACGCTGGAATACGATCCGTCTGTGGTGGACGAGAAGCGGGTCGTCGCGACCATTGACGACCTGGGCTACCACGCGACGACGGCGAAGGCGGAACTGCCCATCCGTGGCATGACGTGCGCCAACTGCGCGCTGACCATAGAGCGGGCGCTGCGCAAACTGGACGGCGTGGTGGAGGCCAATGTGAACCTGGCCAACGAGCGCGCCACGGTGGAATACATCCCCACGGCGGTGTCGCTGGCCGACATCAAGCGGGCCATCGTGGACGTGGGCTACGAGGTCGTGGAGGCGGGCGAGGGCGAAGAGGTGGAGGACGCCGAGCGTGCCGCGCGCGAGCGGGAAATCCGCACCCAGCGCCGCAAACTCATCGCGGGCGTGGCGCTGAGCGTCATCATCTCCATCCTCAGCATGGGGGTGGACGGCGGGCTGATCCCCGACTTCGCGTGGCGGCCCTACCTGCTGCTGGCGCTGACCATTCCCGTGCAGTTCGTCATCGGGTGGCAGTTCTACCGCGGGGGGTACAAGGCCCTGCGCGCGGGCTCGGCCAACATGGACGTGCTCATCGCCATGGGGTCGTCGGCGGCGTTCCTGTACAGCGTGGCCAGCACGTTCTTCATCCAGGGGCCGCTGTACTACGACACCGCCGCCGTCATCATCACGCTCATCATCCTGGGCAAGTACCTGGAGGCGCGGGCCAAAGGCCGCACGTCCGAGGCCATCAAGCGGCTCATGGGCCTGGCGCCCAAGACGGCGCGGGTCATCCGCGACGGCGCCGAGGTGGAAGTGCCGGTCGGCGAGGTGCGCGTGGGCGACGTGGTCGTCGTGCGCCCGGGCGAGCGCATCCCCGTGGACGGCGTCGTGGTGGAGGGGCAGTCGGCCGTGGACGAGTCCATGCTCACGGGCGAGAGCCTGCCCGTAGAGAAGGGGCCGGGGTCGCCGGTGGTGGGGGCCACGGTGAACAAGCAGGGCCTGCTCAAGTTTCAGGCGACGCAGGTGGGCAAGGGGACCGTCCTGGCGCAGATTGTCCGCATGGTGGAGCAGGCGCAGGGGTCCAAGGCGCCCATCCAGCGGCTGGCGGACCGCGTGTCGGCGGTCTTCGTGCCGGTGGTCATCGCCGTGGCCGTGCTGACATTCCTGGGCTGGTACTTCGTGGGCGACGCGGGGTTCACCCGCTCGCTGCTGAACATGGTGGCGGTGCTCGTCATCGCGTGCCCGTGCGCCTTGGGCCTTGCCACGCCCACGGCCATCATGGTGGGCACGGGCAAAGGCGCCGAGAACGGCATCCTCATCAAGAGCAGCGAGAGTCTGGAACGCACCGGCGACGTGGATGTGGTCGTGCTGGACAAGACCGGCACCATCACCGAAGGGAAGCCGTCGGTTACGGATGTGGTGGCCCTGGACGGCGAAGAGGCCGAAGTGCTGCGACTGGCGGCGTCGGTGGAGCAGGGGTCCGAGCATCCCATCGGCGAGGCCATTGTGCAGGCGGCGCGCGAGCGGCAGTTGCCCCTTGCGGCGGTTTCGGACTTCCAGGCCATCGGCGGCAAAGGCGTGGTCGGACGGGTGGACGGGAAGCGCGTCCTGCTCGGCACGCTGAAACTCATGGAGGAGAACGGCGTGCGGCTGAACGGGCTGGAGCGGGAAGTGGAGCGGCTACAGGGGGAGGCCAAGACGACGCTGGCGGTGGCCGTTGGGGATTCGGCTGTCGGCGTCGTGGCCGTGGCCGATACGGTCAAGCCGGGCTCGGCCGAAGGCGTGCGGATGCTGCACGACCTGGGCTTGGAAGTGGCGATGATCACCGGCGACAATCGGCGCACGGCGCAGGCCATTGCGGCGCTGGTGGGCATAGACCGCGTGCTGGCCGAGGTGCTGCCCCAGGACAAGGCGCTGGAGGTGAAGCGGCTTCAGGACGAGGGGCGCGTGGTGGCGATGGTGGGCGACGGCATCAACGACGCGCCGGCGCTGGCCCAGGCCGACGTGGGCATCGCCATCGGCACGGGCACCGACATCGCCATGGAGGCCGCCGACATCACGCTGATGAGCGGAGACCTGCGTGGCGTGGCGCGGGCGGTGGCGCTGTCCAGAGGCACCATGCGCACCATCAAGCAGAACCTGTTCTGGGCGTTCTTCTACAACGCGATTCTGATTCCGGCGGCGGCCGCCGGGTTCCTGAACCCCATGCTGGCGGCGGGGGCTATGGCGATGAGTTCCATCTTCGTGGTAACCAACTCGCTGCGCCTGCGCGGGTTCAAGGTGCGGGAAGCGTAACCCACGCGCGGATTCGGCACAAAATGCGACGCACCTCCGAGGTGCGTCGCACTTTGTTGAAACCACTTCATCACAGAGACCACAGAGGAGTCCGGAATCTCGTTTCCCTCTGCGGTCTCCGTGTCCTCTGTGGTGAACCAGACTACTTCGGAATCTCCGTAACGATCACGGCGCGGTTGGCTTCCAGTTCGGCCGGGTCCACGTCCTTTTCCGTCAGGAACAGTTCCGGATGGCCGTGGCAGTTCTTGCAATCCTTGTTCTGCGGCGTGATCTTCTGGATGTTATGCACGGTGGCATACTTCCAGGTGGGTACCGAGGCCCAGTTCGGGAGCATGTTGTCGCCGTAGTATCCGAAGATGTCCGCGGGCACCGGGATGTGCCGCACCAGGACGTACTCCCACGGGCGGTCGGGCGTCGGGTTCGGGTTCTTGCCGATCTTGAAGGTCAGGACCGACGGATCCAGTTTGCGGTAGGGCAGCCCTTCTTTGTCCAGCCCCACGTGGCAGTTCCAGCAGGACTTGTAGGCGCCTGCCGAGTGGCACACGCGGCAGTCCAGTTTGTCGCCGTGGATGTTGTGCTGCATGACCTGGCCCTTGCCGGGGGCCGCGTCCGGATGGCAATCCAGGCAGGACGGCGCGGGCTTGCCATCGTAGCGGTGGGCGTACAGGGTGCCATCGCCGTGGAACTGGGTCATGTTGTGGCACTTGAAGCAGTTGATGCCCTTGGTCCAGTGGACATCGCCGGGGACGCCTGGATTCTTGCCCATGAACTCGGGGCCGACGCGCCCGCCGTGGCAGCCCAGGCAGGTGTCGCTGAGCGAGACGATGCTCTTGACCTGGTGCTCCTTGACGAGCCCGCCGTCGGCTGACGTGGGCCGGGAGATGTGGCACTGGCCGCAGGTGGCGTGGCAACTGGTGCAGTGCCGGTCAAAGATTTCGGCCTTCTTCGGGTCGTTGAAGTCAAACCCGCGCTGGCCCAGGATCGTGTAGTAGCCGTTGATGGTGTAGTGCAGCGAAGTCGCGGAGGTCTTCGCGATTTCGCCGTGGCAGTTGGCGCAGACGCCGCCCTTGTCGGCGGACGGGTCGCGCACGACGCCCTTGTGGGCGGCTACTTTGTCATCGGTGCCGGGCTGGCCGCCGTGGCAGCCGATGCAGTTGGGCGTGTTGTGCACGTCTTTGAGGAAGGTGTCGCTGCCGATGAAGACCTTCTCCCATGCCTCCAACGGAGGCAACTCGCCCGCTCAGCCCTCGCCTTCGGTTTCGGCGGAGCCGGTCTTCTTGGTCTCGGCGAGTTTCTGGAGGGTCTCGGCGCTGGTATGACACGCCACGCAGTTATCGGCGCTCGGGACGGGCGTGGGTGTCGGGGGGACCGGGGTGTTCGTGGGTGCCGGTGTGTTGGTGGGTGGTGGGACCGGCGTGTTGGTCGGCGGTGCTTTTGTGGGCGCTGTGGTCGGCGTAGGCGTCGCCGCGGCTCCACAGGCCGCCAGGATCAGCACCGTGATCCCGATCAGACCCACCACCCAGGCAATGGTCCTGGTTTTCATGGGTCACCTCCATCGTCTTTGTAAGTCGGTTGTTCGGTCCGAAAAGGGCTCCTTGCCGTTCCGAGAAGCCCTACACGGGCTTCGGGAGTCGTTCGGAACGGACCCCCGAAGCCCTCCCTGCCGCATCAAGATGCCCGGAGGCCAACCGGCGTCTCAACGGCACAGGGTGCTAGCGGGTCGCTCGCTTTGCGTACAAGGCGCTGCCCGCGAACAGGGCGGCGATGCCGGCCACCAGCACGACCCATGTGAGGTTGGTCTCCCCACCGGTAACAGGCAGCGTGGTGGGAGCGGCGGTGCCTTCAACCGGGTAGTCGGGCGCGGTGTTGACATCGTACCGCGGCTGCGCGAGGACCTTGTCGTCCTTGGTCCAGCCCATCATGCCGTACTTGATGTTGCCCGCGTCGTAGCCCAGGAGCCCCAGGATCGTCGCCGCGACCATTCCGGTGTGGCCGGTGTAGCAGTACACGACGATGCGCTTGTCGGGGGGCAGTTTGGCCAGGTTCTCGGGCTTGACGATGTCCTTGTAGAAGATGTTGATGGCGCCGGGGATGTGGCCCAGGGCGTAGTGCTCCGGCGCCCGCACGGACACGATGACCGGGTTGTTGGCCGCGTCGCCGTCGTTCAGGTTCTCAAAGACGGAGTCGGCGGTTACGATGGGGGCCTTGGCGGTGTTCAGCCACTTGTCGGCGGCGGTGCGGATAATCTCAAAGTCGCCGGTCGCGCCCGTGGACACGGTCGGGTAGGGATAGGTGGCCGTCGCTTCGTTGACTTTGGTCTCCAGCGGGTAGTCGCGCTGGTCGGTGTCGGGGCCAAAGCGCTTCTGGTTCAGGACCTTGTCGTTCTTCGTCCAGCCCATGATCCCGAACTTGAGGTTGACGGCGTTGTAGCCCAGCAGGTTCAGGATGGTGGCCGCGATCTGCCCGATGTGGCCGGTATAGCAGTACGTTACGATCTGCTTGTCCTTGGGCAGTTTGGCCAGGTTTTCGGGCTTGGCGAGGTCCTTGTAGAAGATGTTGACGGCCCCTGGAATGTGGCCAAGCGCGTAGTCTTCCGGCTTGCGGACGCTGAGGATGAACGGGTCGTTGCTCGCGTCGCCGTCGTTCAGCAGGGTGTACAGCGCGTCGGCGGTGATGACGGGAGACTTGACGGTGGTCAAGTACTTCTCAGCGGCCTTGCGGATGACTTCAAAGTCCCCGCTGGGGCCTTCGGCGAAGGCGGGAGATACGGCGATGGCCAAGAGGGATACTGCGATCAGTAGAGACAGAACCTTGTTCCGCATAGAACTTCATTCCTCCTTGGATGCAGTTTGGGGTGAAGCAGACTCTCAAAGTGCTGGCCTCCGGTAACGCCTGATGGGCGTTGTCTGCACGAGCGGCTTGTGCCTATTGTAACGACGTGATACCTATCTGTCAAATCTATAGCGAGCGTGGGATGCCTAAATCCTGACAATAAGGTGGACTTATCTATGTTCTAATCCAGGGCAATAATTCCTGTGCGATGGGGCGCTTGATCTCACCTGACCCCTCCGGCAACCGCCAACGCCCGGTGATTCGCGCCCGGAACCGAAATGCGCCCTCGGCGTGGATTCGGTTCCGCCCTGTGTTGGCAACCAAGGCGCGACACATTTCCGGAAGCGCGTCGCGCCTGTGCCCAGGGCCGACCAACAAACTTCGGAACCGAGAGTCGGCATGGGGCCAGTTTGTCAAACGGGCCGCTTCGGGTATAATGCGGGCTTAGACTGATACCTGGGGGATGTATGGGAGGTTATATCCGGAAGCGCTGGCTCGCGGCGGTCATCCTGGCCGTGCTCACCTTGGCGCTCGGCGTGTGGCCTGCTTCGGCGCAGGGCGATGTCCGCCTGAAGAGCCTGACGGTGTCGCTGTGGCCCGAATACGACCAGGAGGGCGTGCTGGTCATCTACCGTGGCGTCATCGCCGACGACGTGGCGTTGCCCGTTACGCTGCGGTTTCGGATTCCCAAGGAGGCGGGCAAGCCTGCGGCGACTGCGGGCGTGGACGCCACCGGCGAGTTCCGCTACCGCAGTTACCAACTCGCGGACGCGGGGGATTTCATTGAGGTAACCTATACGAACCCATACCGCGAGTTCCAGATGGAGTACTACTACAACCCGCTGGTGATGACGGACACGCAGCGGTCTTTCGCCTACCAGTTCCAGGCCGACTACGCGGTGGACGACCTGACCGTTGAGGTCAAGGAGCCTGCGGGCGCTCAGAACCTGCGCCTCACACCGGTGGCCACCGGCACGGGGACGGACTTTGACAACCTGCCGCTCCAGAAGTACGCGCTGGGGGCATTCGCGGCGGGACAGGTTTTCCAGTTCACGGCCGCCTACGAGAAGACCGACCCGCGCCTGACCTCCGAGATTTTGGGCCTGACGCCGCCCGGCACCGCGCAGTTTGAGGACGTGGCGCAGCCAGGCGGCTCGCAGAACGTGGTGGCCTACATCCTGCTGGGCGCTGCCGGCACGCTCCTGCTGGGCGCGGCGGTGTATGCCATCGCGCAGAGCCGCAGGCGGCCGAAGCCCGCGGTTGCACGTCCCCCACAGGGGAAGGCCAAGCCGCGCCGCGCCGCCCCACCGAAGGCAGCACCGTCGGGCGCGGGTTTCTGCCATCAGTGCGGGGCGAAACTCAAGCCCGGTGCCCTGTTCTGCGCCAACTGCGGCGCGAAGGTGAAACGCAGATAGGCAAGAAAGTTGACAGTCTTTGTCCGAAATGGTAAAGTAGGGCTGCGGAGACGGGGCGAGCCGTTCCTCCGCAACTCCCGCGGTGAACGACAAGCGCATTGACCGAAACCATGGGTGGGTAGCAGAATGACAGAGAACCGAACGGAGATTCCAGCGAAGCCGAGGCGTTCGGCCAAGCAGGTGAAGTTCTTGGCAGGCGGGGCGGTGGTGATCTTGATCATCGCCTACCTCATCTTTTCCAGCATGCAGGGCGCGACGGCGGCCTACTTGACGGTGCGAGAGGTCAAGGCGGCTGCCCCATCCGACCGCCTGGTGCGGGTGAGCGGCACCGTCGTGGGCGATACCATTGACTGGGACGCGCACAACGTGGTGCTGCGGTTTGAACTGGCCGACGACACGGGGCGACTCCTCGTCGTGTACAAGGGCGTGCGCCCCGACATGCTCCGCGATGGGGCCACGGCCACGGCCGAGGGGAAGATGGGGCCCGATGGCACCTTTCAGGCGACCCAGATTCTCCTGAAGTGCCCGTCCAAGTACGAGGAAAAGGCAACCGAGCAGGCCGCGTCCCGATGACGCGAGCATCCGAAAGGATTTGCGATTCCCCTTTGATACACTGAGGATACGCCACTCCAAAGCAAGGGAGATATCTCATTGACGGCAGTTACGGTTGGCCAGTGGACTCTTTGGATCGCCCTGGCGATCGCCCTGTACGGGATGATCGCCTCTATTCTTGGAGCGCGCCAGCGCGTGCCCGAACTGGTGGAAAGCGGGCGCAACGCGGTGATTGCCATCGCCGCGCTCGCCGTGATTTCCTCCGCCTGCCTGCTCTACCTCCTGCTGACCCGCAACTTCCAGGTGGACTACGTGTACCAGCACGTGAGCACGTACCTGGCTGTGCCCTACGTGATCTCGGCGTTCTACGCCGGGCAGGAAGGCTCGCTCCTGTTGTGGCTTCTCCTGCTGACGGTGGCGGGGGCCATCGCCGTCGTGCGGCGGCGAGATTGGAACGAAGACTTGCTGCCGTATGTGGGCGCGGTGGTGGCGGGGGTGGCGGCCTTCTTCCTGTTGCTCCTCACGACGCTCTCCAACCCGTTCAAACTCCTGCCCACCAACCCGGGGCAGGGGATCGGCCTCAACCCGCTGCTGGAAAACCCCGGGATGATCTACCACCCGCCGACGCTGTTCATCGGCTACGCGGTGTACACCATCCCATTCGCCTACGCCATTGCGGCGCTGGCGACGGGGCGCGTTGGCTCCGGCTGGGTGCGGGGCATCCGCCTGTGGAGCCTGTTCGCGTGGCTGTTCCTGGGCGTCGGCATCCTGCTGGGCGCGCAGTGGGCCTACGTGGAACTGGGCTGGGGCGGCTACTGGGCCTGGGACCCGGTGGAGAACTCGTCGCTCATCCCGTGGCTTGTGGGGACGGCGTTCCTGCACTCGGTGATGATGCAGGAGCGGCGCGGGATGTTCAAGCGCTGGAACATCGCGCTGGCCACCTTGACCTTCGCGCTGTGCGTGTTCGCCACCTTCGTAACACGCAGCGGGCTGATTGAGTCGGTGCATGCGTTCGGACGGTCGCCGCTGGGCTACTACTTCCTGGCCTTCCTGGTGGTCGTCGTGGCTGTTACGGCGGCCCTGGTCATCTGGCGCAGGGAAGAACTGAAATCCAAGCACGAGATGGAATCGTTCCTGTCTCGCGAGTTTAGTTTGCTCGTTACGGTGCTGGGCATGGTGGGCGTCGGCCTGGCCGTGCTCCTGGGCACGCTCTACCCCACCCTGGCCGAGAGCCTGAGCGGGCAGCAACTGTCGGTAGGCCCGTCGTTCTACAGCCGCGTGTTCACGCCCCTGGGCGCGGCGGTCATCGTCATCATCGCCATCTGCCCGCTGCTGGCGTGGGGGAAGTCGTCGCCCCAGCGGGTGCTGCGGGCCATGCTGTGGCCGGGCGTCATGGCCGTCGCCTTCGGCATCGCCCTGGCTCTGGCGGGAATTCGCCCGCTCTACGCCGTGCTCGGCTTCGCCTTGTGCGTGTTCGTCTTCACATCCGTCCTGGTGGAATTCGGGCGCGGGTGGCTCGCCCGCAAGCGCATGACGGGCGAATCGTACCCTGTGGCCTTCCTGCGGCTGGTGAACAAGAACCACCGTCGGTACGGCGGCTACCTGGTGCACCTGGGCGTCGTCATCCTGGCCGCAGGGGTCATTGGCTCGTCGGTGTACACGACCGATACGACCATTTCCCTGCGCCCGGGCGAGGCCATGCAGGTGCAAGGCTATACCCTCAAGTACGCCGAGTACGCCATCCAGCCCACCGAAGCCAAGCAGCGGTTCGCCGTAACGCTGGACGTGAGCAAGGGCAACCGTTCGCTGGGCCGCATGACGGCGGAGAAGAACTTCCACTGGAACATAGAGCAATGGGTTACGGAGGTCGCCATCCGGCCTGGGCTGGTGGAGGACTTGTACGTGATCCTTTCCGGCCTGGAACAAAACGGCCTGGCGACGCTTTCCGTCCAGACGCACCCGATGGTAACCTGGCTCTGGATCGGCGGCGGCCTGGTGTTGCTGGGCACGCTGTGGGCCATGTGGCCGCGCTCCGAGAAGAAGCGCGCCGCGGGGAGGGCTGAATGATGGGGATCGCGCTGGTTGTGCTGATCACGCTGGCAGCAGTCGCCTTCGTCGCGTATCCCCTGCTGGGCGGGATGCGCCGTAAGCGGGTTCCGCCGATGCCCGACCTGGAGACCCAGACGGCCTACGCCGACGCCGAGGAGATTGAACTGGACTTCCGCACGGGGAAACTGGAGGAGGCCGAGTACCAGGCGCTCACCCAGAAGGCGACGGTCGCCGCCGACGACGAACTGGAGCGGCGCATCCAGGCGCTGCGGAAGGCTCGCAAGCAGCCGGCGAAGCCCGCCGCAGGCGGCAAGTGCCCTCGGTGCGGCGCGCCCTACGATGCGGGCGACCGCTTCTGCGCCAAGTGCGGGGCCAGCCTGGTTTCGGCGCGCGTGTGCCCCAACTGCGGCACGCCCTACGATGCCGGCGACCGCTTCTGCGTCAAGTGCGGCAAGCCGCTGTGAAGGGATTCCGCCGGGAGAGGGCCGGGATGAGGGGCACGCGGCGCGGGGCTGAACCCCCCGCGCTGAACGAACCAAGCCCCTTCGGGGCTGGCGTGGCCCGCCACTCCCTCGCCCGCCGGGAGAGGGCCGGGATGAGGGGCACGCGGCGCGGGGCTGAACCCCCGCGCCGAACGAACCAAGCCCCTTCGGGGCTAGCGTGGCCCGTCGCTCCCTCGCCCGCCGGGAGAGGGCCGGGGTGAGGGGCTGCGCGGCGCGGGGCTGAACCCCCGCGCTGAACGAACCAAGGCCCT
>DAOTVT010000176.1:0-15753 GCA_034436295.1 Anaerolineae bacterium
TTCTCTCACACAAAAACACGGAGACACAAAGAAAAACCTTCGTGCCTTGGTGTCTTTGTGTGGAATACTTTTCTCACACAAAGGCACAGGGGCACAAAGAAAACCCTTCGTGCCTTGGTGCCTTTGTGTGGGATACTTCTCTCACACAAAGGCACAGGGGCACAAAGAAAACCCTTTGTGCCTTGGTGTCTTTGGGTGGGATATTTCTCTCACACAAAAACACGGAGACACAAAGAAAAACCTTCGTGCCTTGGTGTCTTTGTGTGGAATACTTTTCTCACACAAAGGCACAGGGACACAAAGAAAAACCTTCGTGCCTTGGTGTCTTTGTGTGGAATATTTCTCACTCAAACCGTCGGGGGCCGCGCAGGAGCACGACGGCGAGCGCGAGGACCGCTGTTACCCCCACGACGTACCCGTAGGACGACACGAACACCCCCGATTCGGCCAGCGCGAAGGCCACCGTGTTGGACATGGCGTGGAAGATGCTCACGAAGAACAGGCTGCCCCGCGTGTTGTTGTATAGCCACGTGTAGAGCACGGTCAGCGCGATGCTGAACACCACGTCGCCCAGCCAGGGCAACTCGGACATGGGCGAGGCGGGGTTCAGGTACAGGGGCAGATGCCACAGGCTCCACAGCAGGCCCATGATGCAGGCGATGGTCAGGTCGCCGTGGCGCTCCTGGAGGCGAGGGAGCGCAAAGCCGCGCCAGCCGATTTCCTCCCAGACGTTGGACAGGAGCATCGTAACGAAGATGGCGGGCAGCGCCAGCCAGTTGAAGCGGAGCGCCGCGCCGAACGGCTGGCCGAACAGCGCGCCGACCGCCAGCGCAACGGCGGCGATGGCGAACCAGCCCAGGAAGGCGACGACCCACCACCCCCAGGACGATTTCCACCAGGCCAGGGGCGCGAACAACTCGCGCGGGCCGCCCTTCCCCTTGATCGCCAGGAGCACGAGCACGGCGGCCAGCGTAGGCCCTGCGCCGCCCAAGACGCCCAGCAGCGGGCTGTCAAACGGGAAAGCCCCGCGCGCGTGCAGCGCCTGGGGGGCCCAGCCCAGCCAGGTGATGGCGAAAGCCAGCAAATAAAAGATGGCTACCGGATACCGCCGAAACACGCCGTATCGTTCGTTGGTCATGGCCCCCTCCTTTCGCTTGCGATGAAAGCGGCGCGCGCCTATGGCTCCGCACGCGGAGGCCCGCCCCGCCTTGATGCCCACACGAACACCACCGTCGCCAGCCCTGCCAGCACGAGCAGCGCGATGAGTTTGTACACCCGCGTGGAGATGAGCAGCGCCAGCCCGCCGAACAGCGCGCAGAAGGCGTAGTACGCCAGCACGATGCGCCGCTGCGACCACCCCATATCGGCCAGGCGGAAGTGCAGATGCCCGCGGTCGCCCTGGCCGATGGGTTGGCCCCTGCGGATGCGCGCCACCATCTGCCAGGCCACATCCATGATGGGAATCCCCAGCACCAGCAGGAGCGTCGCCACCTTGCCCCCCGCCACGATGGACAGCGTGCCCAGCGCAAACCCCAGGAAGTACGATCCCCCGCTGCCCATGAACACCCGCGCCGGGTGGAAGTTGTACGGCAGAAAGCCCAGCGTGCTCCCCAGGAGCGCCAGCGGCAGCAGCGCCACGCTGTACTGGCCTTCGCGCACCATGTGCACCGTGAGGAGCAGCGCGGCGATGGCCGTTACCCCCGCCGCCAGGCCGTCCAGGCCGTCCAGAAAGTTGACCGTGTTCATCGCGCCCATGATCCAGAACAGCGTAACGGGAATCGTTACGTACCAGGGGAACCAGATTTGTCGGTTGGTCAGCGGGTTGTTGACGACCTCAATGAAGATGAGGAACAGCATGGCAATGCCCGCCGCGATGACCTGCACGGCGAATTGCGGCCACGAGGGGAGTTCGCGGGCGTCGTCCCAAATGCCGGCCGCGAACACAAACACGCACCCGAGGACGACTCCGAGCAACCGCGTGGCCTCGTTGGGGTCGTTGGTGGCGGGCCGGATGGGCGCCGGCAGAAGTTGCATCACGGCCAGTCCCGCCATGAAGGCCGCGAACAGCGCCACGCCCCCCAGCCGCGACACCCGCCCCGCATGGCGGCGCCGACCGCCCGGCTCGTCGGCGATGCCCAGGCGCAGCCCCCAAGCGCCCGCCAGCGGCGTCAGCGCCAGCGACACCAGGAACGAAGCCGCGAACACGAATACGAACGCCATCCTAACCAGCCCCGAATCGCTTGTCGCCCACATGGCCCACTATAAGGCCCTGGGGCGCTCCTGTCAAGCACAAGAAAAAGCCTGCACACCTGGGGTGCGCAGGCTTTTCGGTCTGGGGTCGCGCGGCGGGGGCTAGGCCTCGCCGCAGAGTTTCAGCAGGCGCTCCCACTTCTCGTCCACGTCCTGCTGGATGCGCTCAATCATGTACTGATTCTCCGGGCGGAACAGGTGGCGGAATCGGCCCTGGGCCTGGAGCCATTCGGTAACCGGCTTTTTCACCTTGGGCTTGTAGGTCAGGCGCCAGACGCCGTTCTCCACCTCGTACAGCGGCCAGACACAGGTCTCGGTGGCCAGCCGCATGACCTCCACGGTGGTGTTGGTGTCGTGCCGCCAGCCGCGGTTGCACGACGACAGGACGTTGAGGAACGCCGGGCCGTCGGCGGCCACGCCCTTGCGGGCCTTCTCCATCAGGTCGCGCCAGTTGTGGGGCGACGCCTGGGCCACGTAGGGGATATTGTGCGCCGCGCAGATGGCCGTCAGGTCTTTGCGGGGCTGCATCTTGCCCGGGATGACCTTGCCCGCGGGCGATGTCGTCGTGTTCGCGCCCAGCGGCGTGGCGCTGGAACGCTGGATGCCGGTGTTCATGTACGCCTCGTTGTTGTAGCAGACGTACATCATCTTGTGCCCGCGCTCCAACGCGCCCGACAGCGCCTGGATGCCGATGTCGTAGGTGCCGCCGTCGCCGCCGAAGGCGATGAACTTCACGTTCTGCTCGGGAATCTTGCCCCGCTTCACCAGCGCGCGATAGGCTGTCTCCACGCCGCTCATGGTAGAGGCGGCGTTCTCAAAGGCGTTGTGAATCCAGGGCACGCGCCAGGAAGTGTAGGGGAAGATGGTGGTGGAGACCTCCAGGCAGCCGGTGGCGTTGGCCAGGACCACAGGCTCGTCAATGGCGGCCAGAATCTGGCGCACGACGATGCCCGCGCCGCACCCCGCGCACAGGCGGTGTCCCGGGGCCAGCCGGTCTTCGCGCTTGGACAGTTCTTTCAGGTTCAGTTTCGTTGCCATGATGCTCTCCTTTCCCGCCTACTCGCGCACGCCGAGGTACGTAACCAGTTCGCGCACCTGGCCGGTCTTGGCGACTTGGAGCAGGTCGCGGAATACGCCCTCAATCTGCGAGGGGACGATGTCGCGCCCGCCGAGGCCGAAGACGAAGTCGGCCATGGGCACGTTGGCGTCGTAAATCTTCATCGCCGCGGCCAGTTCCAGGAACAGCGGCCCGGCGTTCCCCATGGAGCCGAACGAGATGGCGCGATCCATCACGCCGACGGCCTTGAGGTGCCGCAGGGCGTGGGCCAATTCCTGGGCCGGGAACGGGCGGAAGACGCGGGGCTTGAGCAGGCCCACCTTGGCCCCCTGCGCCCGCAGTTTGTCCACGGCCGCGCGCGCCGTCCCCGCGGTGGACGACGACACCACAATCGCCACCTCGGCGTCGTCCAGGCGGTACGTCTCAAACAGGCCGTACTTGCGGCCAAACGTCTTGGCGAATTCATCGGCCACATCCAGGATGACCTTCTGGGCGTGGCGCATGGCCTCTACCTGCTGGCGCTTGTGCTCAAAGTAGTAGTCGGTGAAGTCCAGCGGGCCGTAGGTTACCGGGTGATCCAGGTCCAGCAGCGAGTACTTGGGCCGATACTCGCCGACGAACGCCTTGACCTTGGCGTCGTCAAAGATTTCCACGCGCTCCTCGGCGTGGGACGTGATGAAGCCGTCAAACAGCACCATGACCGGCAGGAGCACGTCGGGGTGCTCGGCGATGCGCACGGCCTGGATGATGGTGTCGTAGGCTTCCTGCGCGTTCTCGCAGAAGAGGTGAATCCAGCCCGCGTCGCGCGCGCCCATGGAATCGGAATGGTCGCAGTGAATGTTGATGGGCGCGGACAGCGCGCGGTTGACGTTGGTCATCACGATCGGCAGGCGGTTGGACGCGGCGACGTACAGGATTTCCCACATGAACGCCAGGCCCGCCGACGAGGTGGCCGTCATCACGCGCGCGCCGGCGGCGGCAGCGCCCACGCACGCGCTCATGGCGCTGTGCTCGCTCTCCACGGTGATGAATTCGGTATCCACCAGCCCGTCGGCGACGAACTCCGAGAACGTCTGCACGATCGCGGTCTGGGGCGTGATGGGGTACGCCGCAACGACATCCGGGTTGATCTGGCGCATCGCCTCGGCGACGGCGCCGGTCCCATCCAATGCTTTGAACTCGCTCATTTGGCACCTCCCGCGCGGCCAGGCTCATCCACCATCTCCATGGAGCCCCCGAACTCGGCCTCATCGTGCATCTCAATGCACTTGACGGGGCACACGTTGGCGCAGATGCCGCAGCCCTTGCAGTGGAGCAGGTCAAACCCCACCATCTTCTCATCCTTGACCCGAATGCTGGAATCGGGGCAATAGACCCAGCAGAACATGCAGTTGGTGCAGCGGCTGGCATCGCGCACGGGGCGGAAGGCCCGCCACGCGCCTGTATTGTATTGCGCGGAGTTACCCGCTTCCAGAATCATGCCTCCGATGGGGAGGTCTTTCCAACCTTTAGCCACAGTGTTCCTCCTTTCCGACGAGGGCTAGCCCTCTTTGACTTCTTCGGCAGCGCGACGAATCGCGGCCACATTGGCTTCTACGATGTCCGCCTTCATGTGCTTCTTGGCGAACCGCTGGCGCGTCTGCTCCACGATGGCGTCCACCTCAAACAGGCCGGTCGCCTTGACCAGCGCGCCGAGCATGGGCGTGTTGGTGATTTCGCGCCCCAGCGTCTCAATGGCGATGCGGCTGGCGTCCACCGTGAAGACGCGCCCGGTGCGAAGGTTGAGTTGCTCGCGGATTTCGGCGGGCGACGCGCTCGTATTGACGAGCAGAATCCCGTCGGGCTTCAGGCCCTCGGTTACCTTCACCGTGCCCAGAAGCGTGGGATCCAGCACCACGACCACGTCGGGCTCCTCAATCTGGCAGTGGAGGTCAACGGGGTGATCGCTGATGCGGGTGAACGCCTGAATCGGCGCGCCCATGCGTTCCGGCCCGTACTCGGGGAAGGCCTGGAAGTACAGCCCTGCATCCAGCGCGGCCTCGGCGAGGACCTTGCCCGCCGTAACCGCGCCCTGGCCGCCACGGCCATGCCAACGTACTTCAACCAACTTGCTCATATTTCCTCCTCTTGCCTGTCGCTGCGCACGGCAAGCCATGATGTTGTGTTTGGGTGGTCAATGCGAAAGGCACAAAAATGAGGGCAGCCCGCCTGTTGGCGGCTGGCCCTGCTCGGGGCATCTCAACAGGAAGCGAAGAGCGCGACGTGCCCAACCATTGTACTCACCAAACATCCTGTCCCAAGACTCGCAGGTTTCGCGTGCATTTTACCCCAGAACAGCCCCCTTGTCAAAGCCTTGTTGTTTTGTTCACGATTCCTGTACAGGTGCGACGCACTTCGGAAGTGCGTCGCACCTTCATAAGCGCGTCGCACCTGCAGAAGCGCGTCGCACCTGCGGAAGTGCGTTGCACCTGCAGAAGCGCGTCGCGCCTGCCGAAGCGCGTCGCGCCTGCCGAAGCGCGTCGCGCCTGGCTCACCAACACAACATAGAACCGAGCCTGTGTTGTTCGCGATTCCCGTTTCTCGCCGCTGTTGTGATATAATGGCACAAGCACATGCCGAGGGGACCTCATATCATGGCGACAACGGTTGACATCCAGGCTCCGGCTCCCTGGCTGGACGAAGAATGGAACCGCTTCGTGGAGCGCCACAGGCACGGCCACTTGCTGCAATCCTGCCAGTGGGCGCAGTTCAAGTCGCGCCACGCGTGGTCGGCGGGCAGGGTCCTCGTGAGGGAGGGGCGCGAGCCGGTGGCCGGGGCGCAGGTCCTGTTCCGATGGGTAGGCCCCGTCTCCGTGGCCTACGTGCCCAAAGGCCCGGTTGTGGACTGGGAGAATGCGGCCCTCGTTGAGGCCGTGGTGGGCGGGCTTCACGACCTGTGCCGTCGGCGGCGGGCCGTCTTCCTGCGCCTGGAGCCTGACCTGCCCTACAGCCCGGATTTGGCGCGCCAGTTGGCCGCCATGCGCTTTCGGTTCGCGGGCAAGGTGCAGCCGTTGAGCACCCTGCATCTGGACATTGACCGCGACCCCGAGGAGATTCTCGCGGGCATGAAGCCCAAGACGCGCTACAACATCCGCCTGGCCGAGCGCAAGGGCGTGCGGGTGCGCGAGGGCACGGAGGCCGATGTGGCCGTCTTCTACCGCCTCTCGCAGATCACCAGCCTGCGCGACGACTTCCCCATCCACGCCGAGAAGTACTACCGCGACGCCTACCGCACGTTCGTGCCCTCGGACATGGCGCGGCTCCTGCTGGCCGAGTACGATGGCGAGGTCATCGCCGGGCTGATGGTCTTCGCGTTCGGCGCGTCGGCCTGGTACATGTACGGCGCGTCGTCCAACCGCTACCGCAACCTGATGCCCAATCATCTGCTCCAGTGGCGCGCCATCCAGTGGGCGCGGGCGCGCGGGTGCAAGGTGTACGACTTCTGGGGCATCCCCGACGAGGTGGGGCAGGATCCCGCGTCGGCGGCCCTCGCCGCGCAGCGCAGCGATGGCCTCTGGGGCGTGTATCGGTTCAAGGAGGGGTTTGGCGGGCGGGTGGTGCGCTACCTGGGCGCTTACGATTTCGCCTACGTGCCGCCGGTGTACGTGGCGGGCATGACGTTGGTGCCCAGGCTGCGCCACCTGGTGTACCGCCTGCGCCGCAAACGCCCGCCCGAGAGCGAGGTGAGCGTGGAGTAGGCCCGCGCGGCCCTACACCGGGTCCTTGGGCGGCAGCGGGCGGCCCTCTCGCTCCAGCCACGCCTCGCGCACGGCAGCCGCCAGGAAGATGGAGCCAAGCGCCAGGACGATGCCCCCTTGACCCACGTCCGCGAGCGCATGGTCTAGCGCCTGGCGCGGCGATGGAATCCCCGCCGACTCCCGCCCAAGGGCGCGCGCGATGCGCTGCAACTCGGCCACGTCCATGGCCCTCTCGTGGCGGGCCTGCGCGAACACCAGGCGCGTCGCGGGCGGAATGAGGCGCAACATGCCCGCCACGTCCTTGTCGGCGGACGCGCCGAAGATCACCACGTCGGGCGCGCGGCCCAGAATCTCCTGAACCGTCGCGAGGGCCGCTTCCACGGATTCCACCGTGTGCGCCGAATCCACGATGAGCCATGGCGAGGACTGCATCACCTCCAGCCGCGCGGGCCACCGCACCTCGGCCAGCCCGCGCCGCAGCGCGTCCTCGGACACGGGGAAGCCCCGCGGCTCCAACTCGGCCACGGCGGCGATGGCGGCGGTGGCGTTGTCCAGTTGGTGCCGCCCGATGAGCGGGATGAACAAATCCGCCAGAGGCACCGGCCATCCGGCCCGCGGCCCGCGCGCGGAAAACGCCAGGAAGTGCTGCCCCTGGGGAGAATGGCTTCCCGGATACCACCGCCAGTCCCAGCCCACCCAGACCTGCCGCGCCCGCCGCTGCCGCGCCCGCTCGGCCAGGACAGCGGCCGCCGCGTCCTTCTGCGGCGTGAAGACGACGGGCACGCCCCGCTTGATGATACCGGCCTTTTCGGCGGCGATGCGATCCAGGGTGTTGCCCAGGACGTTCATGTGGTCCATCCCGATGGACGTGATGACCGAGACCAGGGGCCGCACCACGTTGGTGGCGTCAAACCGACCGCCCAGCCCCACCTCCAACACCGCGACCTGCACGCCACGGCGGCGGAAATGCTCAAATGCAATCGCCGTGATGGCCTCAAAGGTCGTGCCGGGGGTGTGCTCCAACGTGGGGCGAATCCAGTCCGCCAGTTCCACGACCTCCGCTTCGGAGATCATCTCGCCATTCACCTGGATGCGCTCGCGGAACGTGTGCAGGTGCGGCGACGTGTACAGCCCCGTCCGGTATCCCGCCTGGGCCAGGATGGAGGCAATCATGGCGCTGGTGGAGCCTTTGCCCTTGGTGCCGGTGATGTGGGCCGACTGGAAGGCGCGATGCGGCGACCCCAGGCGCTTGAGCAGGGTGCGGAACCGGTCCAGGTTCGGGGGCACGACCTCGCGGTCCGTTACCCAATACTGCCAACTGGGGAGTCCGTACAGATAACGCAGGGCATCAGAATATGTGTTCAAATAGCCATCTCCCGACGCGGGTGATTTCATACGCCATCACGGCGAAGGTCTCGCGAAACGTGAAGTACACGCGCAGCCTGGGAATCGTCCAGCCTGGGCTGTCGGCGACGGGGGCCGGGTAGGCTTCAAGCCCCGCGTCGGCGGCCATGCGACATGCGCGGAACATGTGGTAGGGGTCGGATACCACCAGGACCGAGCGCCAGCCGTGCGCCGCCATGATTTGCGCGGTGTTGCGGATGTTGTCCAGCGTGGAGTGCGACCGGTCTTCCAACAGAATGGCCTCCGGCGGCACGCCCATGCCGACGGCCACCCGCCGCATGGCCTCGGCCTCGGACGGCGGGAGTTTTCCCAGTCCCCCGCTCACGATGATGCGCGGCGCGTAGCCCTGCATGTAGAGGGCCACGCCGGCCTCAATGCGGCTGCGCAGGATGGGGCTGGGCTGCTCGCCGGGCCAGACCGACGCGCCCAGGACCAGGATCACGTCGGCGGGGGCTTTCTTCTCCACCCGCGCCGCGCCGAGGATGTTCCACAGCGCCACAAGGGCGGCCGCCGCGACGGCCAGCGCCAGGATGATTCCGAGCCGCACGATTCTCCACACCCGCTTGCTCACGCAGGCCCTCCGCGCCGTCATGCGTCGGCTTGCCGCGGGCCGCTCCGAGGCTGCGCGGGGCCGTCCACCCAGCGCCGCGCCGCTTCTGGCAACTCGGCCAGCGCGCCCTTGCGGACGGTGCACGGCGGCAGGGAGTCCAGGAACATGCGGCCATACGCCTTGCTGATGATGCGCTTGTCCAGCACCACGAACACGCCTCGGTCGGTGCGGCTGCGGATGAGCCTGCCGAACCCCTGGCGGAACCGCAACACGCTCTCGGGAACCGCATACTCGTTGAACGGGTCTTCAAACGTCTCGCTGCGGGCGGCGAAAATCGGCTCCGTGGGGACGGCGAAGGGCAGGCGGGCGATGACCAGGCAACTCAACGCTTCGCCCATGACGTCAATCCCTTCCCAGAACGAGCGCGTGCCCAAGAGCACGGCGCGCGGCGTCTCGCGGAAGGTGGTGAGCAACTGCTGGCGCGACGCGCCGTCGCCGTGTTCCAGCACCAGGATGTCCTCTTCGGCCAGGGGCTTGGTGATGGCCCGCGCGGTGGCCTTCAACTGGCTGTACGAGGTGAACAGCGCGAGCGTTCGCCCGCCCATCGCCTTGCACAATTGGATGAGCGCCTCCTCCACGGTGCGCTGGTAGAAGGGCTCGTGAGGCTCGGGCATGTCCAGCGGCACATAGACCAGGGTGGACGCCTTGTAGTCAAACGGCGAACCCACCGCCAGTTCTTCGGCTTCCCACGCCCCCAGTCGGTTGCGCATGTAGTCAAACTTCCCGCCCACGCACAGGGTCGCCGACGTGAGGATGACCGCCTCCTTCTGGCTGAAGATATGCTGGCGCACCAGGTCGCCCACCTGCAACGGGGCCGCGTTCAGCGACAGAATGTCCCGCTCCGTGTTCCGCTCAAACCAGCAGACCTGGTTCTCGGAGGACTTGAAGATGACCTGCCCGATTTGATCGCGGACGGTGCGCAACCGCAGGATTTGCGCGGCCAAATCCTGGAGCATGTCGTCAAGTTCGGGCACGTCGTAGGCTTCCATGCCCTCCAGGGTCTGGCCCACCTGCTGGAGGCTGCGCTCTACCCTGGCGAGGATTGCGGCGCAGTCCTGCCAGGCCGTCTCCACGAGGTTCCAGGCGGGTTGCGCCCGCACCCCAGGCGTGATGCGCAGGCGCTGGCTGTAGCCCGAGTTGTCGGCGTCGTTGGAATGCTCGCGCAGGAAGTCGTCGGCGATGGCGAAGAAGTCCCCCAAGGCCCGCTGGGCCAGGTCCACGTCGCTGCGCGCGTCGGCCAGGAGCGCCTCCAGGTCGCGCAGGTTGGGCCCAGGGATCGCATTGCGGCACCGCATGGTCACATCGGTGAGGAGCCCCCGGTACCGGCCCGGGCCTGTCTTCTGGCTGATTTCCCCCAGTTGGCGGTCCAGCCCCATGCGGTCGGCCTGGAAACTGAGTTGCCGCGTGATGGCATCCTCAAAGTGGTGCGCCTCGTCCACGATCAGGTACTTGTATTCAGGGAGGACGCGATTCTCCACGGCCACGTCCGACACCAGCAGCGCATGGTTGACGATGATGACGTGGGCGCGCTCGGCGCGGCGGCGCGCGCGGTAGAAGAAGCAGCGGCCCTTCTGCCGATGGGGGCAGTCCTCGGCCAGGCAACTCTCCTGCTCGGACGAAATCTGCGACCAGACGGCCCGCTCCTGCTGGCTGGGCAGGAACAACTCGGTAACGTCGCCGGTGGCCGTCGTCTGCTGCCAGATGAGGACCTTGGCTAGGACGCGGAGTTCGTCCTCGTTCAGGTTGTCGCGGGCGCGCATGGCCGCCAGGCGGCGCAGGCACAGGTAGTTGCCGCGCCCCTTGAGCAGCGCCACCCGCACGTCCAGCGACAGCACCTTCTGGATGTCCGGAATGTCCTTCAGGTACAGTTGCTCCTGCAGGTTGATGGTGTTGGTGGAGATCACCACGGGGCGCTCGTTGTCAAGGGCGAAGTGCATGGCCGGCAGGAGGTAGGCCAGCGACTTGCCCGTGCCGGTGCCGGCCTCTACCATGAGGTGATGCCCTTCGTTCAGGCTGCGGGCCACGGCGCGGAGCATCTCCACCTGCTGGGGGCGGTGCTCAAAATGCGGGAATCGCCGCGCGAAGGCCCCGTCCTCCTCCAACATCCGCGCCACGCGCTCCACATCCACGGGAACCTTGCGCGCGGTGGGGCGCAGGAGCGGCTCCTCGTCCTCGTGGAGCAGGAGAATGCCCAGAGCGTAGGCGTCGTCGCCGACCTTGGACTGCACCTGCTGCCCCAGGCTGCCCGTAACGAATGCCGACCGCCCCTTGTAGGACAGGATGTCGCGGAACAGGTCTCGGAGCGCCCATCCGCTGCGCTGCGTCAGCCGGACGATCTCCTCAAGCAGGCGCGCGTCCAGCGACAAGGCGCGCTCCACCAACATGTTGAACAAGTCCATCGCCGTCTTGGCGTCATCCAGGGCGCGGTGGTGCACCGTCGCCGGCACGCCCAATGTCTGCGCCAGAATCTCCAGGCTATAGCGCGGGGCGTGGGGCACCAGGATGCTGGCCAGTTCAAAGGTGTCTATGGCCTCCACGTTGGTCAGGACGCCTTGCCTGGCGAGGAACTCCAGGTCAAACTGCACGCTGTGCCCCACGATGGGGGCATTCCCCACGAACTGCACCAGGTCGGGCAGGACCGACTTCAGGGCGGGCGCGTTCTGCACGTCCTCGTCGCGGAGGCCCGTCAGTTGGGTGATCCTGTAGGGAATCGGGCGCGAGGGGTTGACCAGCGATGACCAGGTGCCGAGGACTTCCTTGCCCCGGAACTTCACCGCGCCGACCTCTATGATGGAATCCCGTTCCGCGTCCAGGCCGGTGGTTTCCAGGTCCAGGGCGACGTACGTTCGGTGCATTTCGTCTCATTTCTAGGGCAGCATCGGGGAGGCTGCCGGCGTGATTATATCCGCCTGTCGGGAGAACGCCAAAGAAAGGCGAGCGGCTCGTCTTCGGCGAACGACGCCGACGGCAGTTGCAAAGGATTCGCATCCGCCGCAGGCGGCCTCACATTTCAAAGACCGAGTCTATCGGGTGGGCGGTCATGATGCGGGTCGTCTGGCGGAAGTGCATCTTGGCCCAGAACCCCACCTCGCCCGGAATCACCACCGACAGGGTCTGGGCGCCCCGCGCCTTGAACCGTTCGGCAATGGCGCGAACCAGGGCGCGCCCGATTCCCCGCCGCTGATAGTCCGGGTGCACCGAGGCGATGTAGATGATGGCGCGCGAGCCGTCAAACACGCCGCGAATCATGCCCACGACCTGGCCATCCTCCTCGGCCACCAGGAACTCGGCCGCCTGGCACTCGGCCACCCGCTTCATCGCTTCGGGGCCGTCCATCTCGGGGTGCCCGTACTGTTGGTTCGCCTTGAGGATTTCCACGATTCGGTCGCAGTCTTTGACCTCAAAGTCTCGGATCAGCATGGGTTGCCTCCCTTCTTCCGAGAATCCGCGCGTTCCCTATCGTTCGCCTCCCACAGGCGGTGCAGCCATTCGGCCACTCGGGCGTCTTCCACCCGGTCCCCTCGGGTCAGGTACGGCTTGATGTCCAGCACAGGGGTGCCGTCGGCCATGTCCAGACCCTTGACGTGAAGCACATTGCCCTCTCGCCGGAGAAGGGGCACCACCGTGATGGCGATGGGGTTGGGCCGCTTGGGGCTTCGGGTTGCGAACACGCCCACCAGCGGCAAGTCCTCGCGCCCTTGCGGGTGCACGCGCAGGCGACGCTCGCGCAGGTCGTCCTGGCGGTGCAGGTAGCCGATCACGAGGATGTGCGAGAACCCCTCTATCCCGTCCAGGCCGTCGGCGAACTCCGGGTCAAGCACGACCCTGGACTCCACATCCTCCCAGACCACGCCGTCCAGTTCGGTGATGCCGTTCTCCACGCGCCCGATGGGATGTACCGTGTAGTCCGCCATGCGCCCAAATTTCCTTCCCCGGTGTGTTGACATTATAATACGCGGGCGCAACAGTGGCAAGGCGAACGGACGAAGAGGATTCGGCTCCGAAGCGCGCAGGCGGGGGATTGCTCCGCTGGCATGGCAGAAGGCCCGCCGTTGCGAGGGGCGAACCCATCGCCCTCGGGCGTTCCCGATCGCGGTCAGCGTGTTGGAAACGGAGGGAGGACCATGCAGGTTGCGGCGTTCTTTGACTTTGACGGCACCCTGTATTCGGGGCATCTGTGGAAGGACATGTCCGACTACTTCCGCGAGCGGCGCGAGCGCACGGGGCTGATCTGGACCTACCTGTTGGCGCACATGGCCCTGTGGCCGCTGAACCTGATGCGCGTCCTCAGCGACGAACGGTTTTACGGCTCGTGGGCGCGCGACCTGACCTGGATTCTGCGAGGGTTGTCGCTGGAAGAAGGCGACGCGCTCTTCCACCTCATCCTGGAGTGGCGCATTCTGCCCGGCCTGCGCCCCGACGTGCTGGAGCGCCTGCGCCACCACCAGGCGCAGGGCCACACCGTGATGCTGGTGTCGGGCGGGTTCCGCCGACTCCTGGAGATGCTGGCGGCGGAGTTGTCCATCCCCCATGTGGTGGGCACGGAGGCCGAGGTGCGCGACGGCAGGTACACCGGCCGCCCCACCGGGCTGGCCATCACCGGCCGGGGCAAGGTGGAGGGCATTCGTCGCCTCGCCGCCCGCGAGGGCCTGGACCTGGACTGGCCGCACTCCTATGCCTACGCCGACAATCGCACCGACATCCCGCTGCTGGAAGCGGTCGGGCATCCCGTGGCCGTGTACCCCGACAGGGTGCTGGCCGCCCACGCGCAGAAGAGCGGCTGGGAGGTGCTGGGGACGATCGCGCGGCCTTGATGGGCGCGCCGCCTACATCTTCTGCAGCCGCATGCGCCGGGGCCGATCCAGCGCCTGCTTCGCCGGAATGGAGAGGATCATCGCCAGGGTCGCGAGCACAAGGCCGACGGGTTGCCCGCCCAGCACCATCAGCAGCACCGTCAGCCCAATGCCCACGCCCGCGCCCAGGTCCGAATTGCGCGTGAGCAGGTAGAGCAGGCCGTACACCATGAGGCCGATGACCATCTCCCCGGGCGCCAGCGTCATCAGCACGCCCAACGTGGTGGCCAGGCCCTGCCCCCCTCTGAACCCGGCGAACAGCGGGAAGTCGTGCCCCAACAGCGCGGCGACGCCAGCGGCGATCTGCCAGGTCAGGCTCAACCCCAGCGCCTTTGCCAGCACCACCGGCGCGAACCCTTTGGCGAAGTCCACCACCGCCACGACCACCGCCGGCTTCCAGCCCAACGTCCGCGAGACATTGCGGGCGCCCATATTGGCGTCGCCCAGCGTGCGAATGTCCACCCCTGCCACGCGCCGCGACACGATCACGGCCGTCGGGATGGAACCGAGCAGGTAGCCGATGAGCACGATCCCAACCGCCACGTTCATCATCTCGCCTCCTGTGAGTCCGCTGCGACGGGACGGAATCGGCGGCTGCCCGTGCGCTACGCGCGCTGACGGGCGAGGAACGCCGCCACAACGGCGTTGAACTCGTCGGGGCGCTCCACGGGCAGGGCGTGCCGCGCGTCGTGAATCACCGCCAGTTCCGCGCGCGGCATCTTGGCGACGTAGGCCTGCTTGGCCGACACGGGCGTGTAGTCCTGGTCTGCCGCCACGACGAGGGTGGGGACGGCGATTTCGCCCAGGCGGTCGGCCACGCTCCAGCCCACGATCGCCCGCATGGCGTCGCGGTAGGCGCGGGGGTCGTTTTCGGCCCAGCGTTCCACCAGCATCGCCCGCAGCGCCTGTTGTTCCGGCTTGGGGAAAAGCCGCGCCGCCAGGATTTCGCCCATCTTGCGCATCCCGACCAGGCGCACGATGAGGAAGCGCTGGAGCACGGCCAGGCGTTCCTTCAGCGTCCGCGCCACAAACTCAGGCCCGCTGTTCACGATCACCAGGCTCTTGACGCTATCGGGCCGGTCCACCGCCAGTTGCAGCGCGATCATCCCGCCCAGCGAGATGCCCACCACGTGCGCCGGCGCGATGCCCAGGGCCTGCATCAGGCCGGCAGCGTCTGCGGCGAATTGGGACATGGTGTAGGGGCCGCGGGGCTTGTCGGACTGGCCGTGCCCGCGCAGGTCAAACACGACCACGCGGTAGTTCTGGGCGAAGAAGGGGATTTGCATCTCCCAGTCGCGCCCGCTGGAACCCAGGCCGTGGAGGAAGAGCAGAGGCTCGCCGGCGCCGGCCTCTTCGTAGTGGAGCGAAATCCCTTGCACGGCGATTCGTGGCATCGCTCACCTCCTCTCGGCGTCGGAGCAGGCCGGGTGCGTCCCGCCGCCCGCCGCTCGCGCCGTAGGTCAGGTTTCCATACCTGACCATGGCAGGTTTCCGCGCATGACCGGCGGCTAGGGATAGCCGCCCTACGGGTAGTAGCCCTGCGTGCCGCCGCGCCGTAGGTCAGGTTTCCATACCTGACCATGTCAGGTTTCCATACCTGACCATGTCAGTTCCCGCGCATGACCGGCGGCTAGGGATAGCCGCCCCTGGAGTTTGGCTCTTTTGTCTGAATGTTGGGGCTACAGAAGGGCTGGAAACAGGTGCAAGGAGGCCCGAAGCGGGCTAACTCCACTGTTCACAAGTTAAGCACTTTAACAACTTGTCAAATCTTGCATGTGAGTGAGCAATTGGATAGACTCACTACATGAGCGATGAGAAGACTTCCAGCAACAAGAGCACGGT